>JAHFCH010000159.1:12219-16219 GCA_023249635.1 Fibrobacterota bacterium | reverse complement strand
GTGAAAGCGAGTTTGCGCCGCTGCGCCTTACGGATTTCCGACGTCATCGAAACCATGCGGCCGTTGCCGACTGAGCCGGTGAGGGAGTCGCCGATATTCATCCGCGGGCTGTCCATTATCAGAGGCGCTCCGGTTCCCGTCGTCGATTTAGCGATGCTGCTTGGCGATTCGGCTCCTGCCGAGGTTTTCCGTTTCGTATCCATGCGCGTGGGAAAAAGAAGATTGGCTTTGGCTCTCCGGGAAGTTCTCGGCCTCCGGACCTTGGAGGATTCGCTTCTGGAAGGAATGCCTCCTTTGCTGTGCGAAAAAAATAGCATGTTGGATGCCGTCGGGGTTCTCGATTCCGAGTTCGTGCTACTGTTGGGAACGGCCCGGATAATTCCCGATGACGCCTGGGCAGCGCTGGAAAAATCGGGAACATGAGCACGATTGATCCTCGTAGCGTGGATGGGTTCCGGACTAAAATTGCCCAGCGCCTGGGATTGCTGTTCGACGAATCCAAAAATGATTTCCTGGCCGATATCCTGCGTCAACGCATCGGTAGCTGCGGACATAAATCGCCTGACGCATACCTTCAGGCCCTTGACGGATGGGATGCTCGTAGGGAGCTTGGCAAGCTGGCGGAATCCCTTACCGTCACCGAGACGTATTTTTTCCGCAACGCCGATCATTTCCGGGCCTTGGTCGAAATCGTAATGCCAGATAGGTGTTCCGCGCGGGGAAAAGCCGGCAAGCTGAAACTGCTTTCGGCGGGGTGTGCGTCCGGTGAAGAGCCCTTCTCCATGGCGATGACCCTCGATCGTCATATTCCCTCAATCGGACCCGGGGATGTGGAGATCCGGGGAATCGATCTCAATCCGGCTATGCTCATGCGCGCGAAAGCGGGCATCTACTCCACATGGGCCCTTCGTGATGCCCCTGCTTGGGCCCTGGAACGTCACTTCAATGGTGAGTCGGGCGGTTACAGATTATCGGAAGGGGTCCGCTCCCGGGTCGGATTCGAAGAGCGAAACCTTGCCGAAACGAACGAAGATTTGTGGAAAAAAGCATCCCTCGACGTCATTTTTTGCCGGAACGTGCTGATGTATTTCGTCCCCGAAATCGCAGCCAAGATCGTCTCCCGGATGCACACTGCATTGGCGCCTGGTGGGTTCTTATTCCTCGGCCATGCCGAGACCTTGAGGGGTTTGTCCAATGCCTTCCACCTTTGCCATACGCATAACACGTTCTATTACCAAGCGATGGGCCCGCCTGGCGTCGGGTCGACCAAGGATTCGTTGGGCTATCGCAGCGCGATTCCCCTAAGCGATCCTCAAACGGAGCTTATCCCTCCCGGGAATGCGGATGATTGGATTCAAGCGATCCAAAAATCATCCGAAAAAATCGCCAGCCTGGAAACCCGTTCCAGAATCCAATCCAATGCCTCATCCGATCCTGCCCCTCCGTATCCTACGCCGGCTTCGGACTTGACGGGTGCCTTGGATTTGTTACGTGGAGAACGGTACCCGGAAGCGATGGAGGCTTTGCAAAAACTACCTCAAGGCCACGCCCCGGATCCTGACGCGCTCCTATTGAGAGCGGTGCTCTTGATTAACATGGGCCAACGAACAGAAGCCGAAAACGTTTGCGGCCTGTTGCTTGCCGCGGACGAATTGAATGCAGGTGCCCACTACGTCATGGCGCTTTGCCGGGATCATGCGGGGGATCCCACCGGCGCGGAAGACCATGACCGTACCGCGGTTTATCTGGACGCATCTTTCGCGATGCCGTGGCTGCATCTGGGATTGCTTTCAAAACGGCGCAGCGGAAAATCGGAGGCGCTCCGATACCTCACTCAAACGCTTGCCCTTTTGACCCGGGAGGATTCATCCAGGATTCTCCTATTCGGCGGGGGCTTTGGACGCGAATCCCTGATCGAGCTATGCAGAAGTGAAATCCGCAACTTGGAGGGAAAGGGATGAGTGATTCCGAGTACGGGGTCCAGGCGTTGGCGATGCGGGAGGAGTTCGACAAGACCTTCGCACTGCCTCCGCAACCGGATCCCCCCGAATCCGTGGACCTCCTGGTTATCCGCCTGCGTGGCGATAACTTCGCCTTGCGCGTGATGGAAATCGCCGGTTTGCTGGCGGGAAAGAAAATCATTCCCTTGCCTGGAGCGACCCCTGCTCTGCTTGGACTGGCGGGAATCCGGGGGATCCTGGTACCCGTTTGGGACTTGGCGACCTTGCTCGGTTATGCCGGGCAAAGCCGGGGCGCCCGATGGTTGGTTTTAGGACAGGGCGGTTCCCCGTGGGCTCTGGCCTTCGAAGGGTTCAACGGGTTTTTCCGTATGCGCCTTTCCGAAATCCATTCCGGTACGAGCGTAGAACCGGACTCCGGATTCATCCAGGAATCCCTAGCTCTAGGCGGGGGAGGAACTTCCATACTCAGCCTCCCCTTGATCTTGCAGGCGATCACCAGGATTTCTGAGTCATCCCAGCCGAGGAGAAAATGAAAATGGCCGGTTCATGGACCTTCGGACAAAAGGTGGGGGCGGGATTCGCCATACTGGTCGGTCTCTCCGCCATCAGCGGACTGGTTTCCGTATCGACGGTGCGAAAGGTGGCGGAGAGCAAGGATCGCATCCTCGATCTCTATGCCCGGAATCTGATCTATGCCGGCAGTCTGAGCGTGGCCGTCGAATTCAAAGCCGCCGCCTGGCGGGGCTATCTGCTTACCCATGAGGATCTCTACCTGCAAAGAGTGGAACAGGCCAGAAAGGACATCCAGGAAAACTTACGCGTATTAAAGGAGCGCGCCGCCAATCCTGAAGACCGAAGCATGCTGGAAGGCATTGACCAAGCGGAAGCGGATCACCAAGCAGCCATCAATAAAATATTGGCCCCCGGCCAAGCCGAAATGACTTCGGCGAACATAGGGCAGTACTTCGCCAAGGAAATAGCGCCCAAGAGGGATATTCTCAAGAAAAGGATGGGCGAATTCGTAGAAAGGCAGGAACTGCTTCTCGAGACGGGCAAACGTGATGCGACCGAGCGTGCCAATGCGGCCGTCCGCGTCCTGGCGGCCTTGCTCGCGTCAAGCATTCTCATCGCGATCGCCACGGCGTACTACCTCACGCGCACGCTTTCGCGCCAGATAGGCGGGGCGGTACAGCATGTGCAAAGCTCCTCATCGGAATTGCAAACCGCCGCAAACCAACAAGCGATGGGAGCCAAGGAGCAAGCCACTTCCATGAATGAGATTTCCACCACCATCAGCGAGCTCTTGGCCACCTCCAGGCAAATCGCGGAAAGCGCCCAACGCGTGGCCCGCATCGCGTTCGAAACGGCCCAAGCAGCGGGTACCGGGGATCAAACCGTGCAAAAGTCCCAGGAATCCATCAATGCCATCCGGCGGCATGTGGATACCATCGTCAACCATATGCTCGACCTGGGGAAGAAATCGCAGCAGATCGGCGGGATCCTGGAAATCATCAATGAGCTAGCGGAGCAGACGAACATCCTGGCCATCAACGCTTCCGTGGAAGCGGCGGGCGCCGGGGAATCTGGAAGGCGATTCGCCGTCGTCGCGGATGAGATCCGCAAGCTCGCGGATAGGGTGGGCGGATCAACCAAGGAAATCCGGACGCTGATCGAAGAAATCCGCGCCGCGGTAAACACCACGGTCATGTCCACCGAAGGAGGGGCCAAATCGGTCGAGGCCGGATCCAAGCAATTCGCTGAAGTGGCCTCCGCTTTCCAGAGGATAGTCGGGTTGGTGGAAACCTCGACGGAAGCCGCGAAGGAGATCGAACTTTCCACCAAACAGCAGTCAACCGCGGTGGAACAGGTGAACATCGCCGTTACCAACGTTGCGCAAGCTACCAAGGAGACAGAGGCGAGCGCAAGCCAGACACTGCAAACGGCGGGACAACTTACGACGCTTTCCACGGAATTGGCCCGGCTGGTTCAATCCGACCATGCCCACCCGTTGCATCGGTGAATCATGGACAAGAAGGATC
>JAHFCH010000159.1:0-12119 GCA_023249635.1 Fibrobacterota bacterium | reverse complement strand
AGCGCAAGCCAGACACTGCAAACGGCGGGACAACTTACGACGCTTTCCACGGAATTGGCCCGGCTGGTTCAATCCGACCATGCCCACCCGTTGCATCGGTGAATCATGGACAAGAAGGATCCGTACAAGTATTTCCGCATCGAGGCCCGCGAGCTCTCCGATGCCTTGAATAAAGAAGTACTCGAACTGGAAAAAACCGATCAGCCGATGGAAGTGATCGCGAGATTGTTACGCTACGCGCATACGCTGAAAGGCGCTTCCCGGGTCATGAAACTCCCGGCGATAGCGGATATCGCCCATGGGATCGAAGGGATCGTGTCTCCGTTCCGCGATAGCCAGGCCTCTATCCCCTCGGCCATTCCCAACCAGGTACTTGCTCTTCTCGATGCGCTTTCCCTTCGCTTGACGGATTTGGAGCAAGCGTCCGCGCAATCCTCTTCGGGCAATCACGCGCTTGAGGAATCCAAGTCCAAGGAAGAGAAATTCCCACCGATTCGGAAATGGGATACGGTTCGCCTCGAAGTGGCCGATGTCGACGCCGTTCTCGAAAAAATGTCTGAGGTGACAACGCAAATCGCTTTGTTAAGGCAGGAAATGTCGGGCTTGATCCGCATCCGCCGGCTGTCCACCCAATTGGGCGATAGAGGAGGATTTGATTCCCAGTTGAAGACCCTTTCCATCATGGAGGAGATCAACTCGAGGCTGGACAGATTCAATCGGGTTTCCGTCGAAGCATTGGATCAAGCCGAAAGGGATCTACGGCAGGCGCATGAGCGGACGGAGCGCCTGCGGTTGCTTCCGGCCGCCTCGCTTTTTGATTTCCTGGAACGCACGGTTCGGGACGCAGCGGGTGCCATGGGGAAGCAAGTCCGCTTCGAGGCCGCGGGTGGGGACCAGCGGATGGATGCCCCGGTTTTATCATCCCTGCAAGAAGCCATGCTGCATATCGTGCGGAACGCCGTGGCGCACGGCATCGAGACACCAAAGGCCAGGGCCTTGGCGGGAAAACCGACCGAGGGTGTCGTCAGGATCGAAGTGGGTCGGCGGGCGGGCAAAGTCTCCTTCTCATGCCGGGACGATGGCCGCGGGATCGATGCCGCCGAAATATCCCGCCTCGCCAAGGCCAAGGGGTTATTGCCCGACACGGTCGGTCGCTTGCCGGATATGCAGGAGGCCGTGAAGATACTCCTGCATGGAGGTATCAGCACGGCCGAAAAGCTGACAGAATTGTCCGGCCGCGGCATCGGCCTGGACGTGGTCCGGGAAACCGTGGAGGGCCTTAGAGGCGAAGTGCGCGTGGAAAGCCAACCTGGGAAAGGGACCCGGGTCTTGATCGAAGTGCCCTATTCCATGTCCACCTTTGCTACCCTTGCGGTGGAAGCGGACGGTGAGTCCATACTCATTCCGTTCGAATGCGTTAAGCGAGCCGTGCGACTCCTGGAAGCGGAAGTGGCGCGCTCACCCGAAGGGGACACCGTCCTTTTCGATGGACATGCGATTCCGTTGTTGCCTTTGGAAGGCGTATTTTCCCGGAACCAGGTTCAAATCCGCGCCCATCGGCCCGGTGTGGTCGTCGAATCCGCCGCGGGCATGGCCATGGTGGGAGTCGATAGGATTATCGGGGTACAGGAAACCGTTTCCCGGCCGCTGCCTGCATTGGCGGTATCGGACGGTCTCCTTTCCGGGGCGAGCCTGGATGTCAATGGAAACCCTTGCCTCGTCTTGGATCCTGAAGGCTTGATCGACAAGGCGCGATTCCGCCGGGGCGCGAAATCCATCCGGAGCGAAGCCGTGGAGCGAATCATATTGATCGTGGACGATTCCCTCACCACCCGCATGCTCGAACAAAGCATCCTGGAATCCGCCGGATATACAGTGGATCTCGCGGTTTCCGGAGAGGAGGCACTTATCAAGGCGCGTCAGAAATCTTACTCCCTTTTTCTCGTCGACGTGGAAATGCCCGGAATGGATGGCTTCCAGCTCTTGGATCACTTCCGTTCCGATGCGGGCCTTCGGAATATCCCGGCCATTCTCGTTACCTCCCGCTCTTCCCGCGAGGATCGGCGCCGGGGGGAATCCGTGGGCGCAAGGGATCATATCGTAAAAGGTGAATTCGATCAGGCTCGGCTGATTGCAAGAATCAAGGAGCTGATAGGTTGAAGCGGATACGCGTCTTGGTTATCGAGGATTCCCTGACCGTCCGAAGGTTGTTGGTCGATGCGCTTTCCGCGCACGCTGATTTCGAAGTCGTCGGGGAAGCGGTAAATGGAAAGGAAGGGATCGAGTTATGCCAGAGCATCCGGCCCGATGCGGTAACGCTGGACATGATGATGCCGGTGATGAACGGCTTGGCCGCGACCGAGTTCATCATGGCATACTGCCCAACGCCCCTGCTCATCGTCTCCTCGTCGGTGAACCGGGGGGATCTGTTCAAGACCTATGAGGCATTGGCTGCGGGAGCGCTGGACGTGCTGGAAAAACCCGCGGCTACGGAATCCAATTCGGAGTGGGAGAAAAAACTTGTGTCCGCCTTGAGGCTGATTTCCCGGATCAAGGTGATAACCCACCCCAGGGCGAGGCTGGGCCGCATGGGATCAGCCCTACCCGGAGAGGCATTTTTTCCGAAAGCCCACGAACGCGGCATTCGGTTGGTGGTGATGGGAGCATCGACGGGTGGTCCGGGAGCGATCCTGGAAATCCTTAAGGGATTACCGTCCGCTTACCCCCTGCCTATTCTGCTGGTCCTGCACCTGAACCCGATTTTCGGTTCCGCATTCGCCGACTGGTTGGATGCGACATCCCCGCTGAGGGTTGCCTTCGCCAAGGATGGGGAAGCATTGCCGGCCCCGGGCGATAGCCGGCTGATCCTCGCGCCCCCCGATTTCCATATGTTGATCCGGGAAGGACGCATTTGTCTCACCCAGGATCCGGAGCGGCATTCGTGCCGCCCGTCCGTCGATGTCCTGTTCGAATCCGCGGCAATGGAGCTGGGTGCAGCCGTGGCCGGCTGTCTGTTGACCGGCATGGGGAAGGACGGAGCGAGCGGACTCCTTGCAATCCAGAGCGCAGGCGGCACGACCCTGGCCCAGGATGCCGAGACGAGCGTGGTATTCGGAATGCCTCGTGAGGCAATTCTACTGGGTGCGGCGCAAAAAGTCCTTCCTTTGCCGCAAATCGCCCAAGCCCTCTCGGCATTGGCGAAGGGAACACCGGCGTGAAGACCAATGCGCTTATAATCGATGACAGTATCACCGTGCGGATGGATTTGAAGGAGTGTATTGAAGCCTCGGGATTCGCCGCGACTCTTTGCGCCACGCTGGCCTCGGCTCGGGATTGCCTTGCGCGCGACTCTTTCGACATCATCCTCCTCGATCTTCTTTTGCCGGATGGGGATGGGTTGGAGTTCCTCAAGGAAGTGAAATCTACGCCTGCTCTAAATAAAGTTCCTGTAATACTGCTTTCTTCCGAAAGCGAAATCCACGATCGGGTGTTGGGATTGAAAACGGGCGCGGATGAATACTTGGGCAAGCCCTACGACCGGGCCCAGGTGGCCTCTAGGGCCCAAGACTTGGTCCGCAGGGGGAAATCCCGCATCCGGGAAAAGCCGCTGGTATTGGTCATCGATGACAGCAACACATTCCAGCAAATGCTGAAGGAGGTTTTGGTAGCGGCCGGCTACGATGTCGTTCTCGCCGGCACGGGCGAGGAGGGTTTGCGGCGCGCGGCCGATCTGAGGCCTGACGCGCTCATCGTCGACGGAATGCTCCCGGGCATCGAAGGCCTGGATGTCATCCGCAATGTGCGGTTGGATTCGGCGTTACGCCGGACTCCCTGCCTGTTGCTGACCGCATCGACGGATCGCTCGGAAGAATTACGGGCACTTGAGGCTGGAGTCGACCGCTTCGTTTTCAAAGGCGAGGACATGGACGTCATCTTGGCTAAGCTGCGGATATTGGTCCGACCGGAGCGGACCATGCTGAAGGATGAGGATCCAAGCCTATCCGGCCCCAAGCGAGTCCTCGCGGTCGATGACAGCGCCACCTTCAGGGAAGAACTCGCGGAGCAACTGAGGCTGGAAGGCTTTGACGTGGTCCCCGCCCGTTCGGGCGAAGAGGCTTTGGAGCTTTTATCGGTGCAAAAAGTCGATGCGATCCTCTTGGATGTGGTGATGCCGGGCTTATCGGGACAGGAAACCTGCCGCCGTATCAAAAGCAACCCGGCTTGCCGGGATATTCCTCTTTTGATGCTGACTGCATTGGAGGAAAGGGACGCACTTCTGGAAGGCATCAACGCCGGTGCCGACGACTATATCACCAAATCGGATCGCTTCGAGGTTCTCAAGGCGCGGCTCAAAGCCCAATTGCGCCGATGCCAATTCGAAGAGGAAAACCGTCGGTTCCGGGAGCACTTGGTGAAGGAGGAAATGGAAGCCTTGGAAATGGGCGCAGTCAAGCAACTTTCCGAGACAAGGGCAAAACATATCGAAGACCTGGAGAAGAAAAACGAGGAGTTGCGGCGCGCCAAAGATGAGGCCGATGCCCTCGCCAAGGAATTGGAGTCTTTCAGTTACTCCGTATCCCATGATCTGAGGGCCCCACTGCGTAGCATAAGCGGTTTCAGCAAAATGCTATTGGAGAATTATCCAGCCGATTCGAACCGTGAGGAAAAACGTCTATTGGGTCTGGTCCAAGCCTCCACCGAAAAAATGGGGGAATTGATTGACGACATGTTGGGGTTGGCTAAGGTTACGCAGAGGGACCTCAACCCGGAGCTCTTGGATATGTCGGCGATGGCGTGGGAATCGATTGAGGCGCTCCGCGGCATCGATCCGGGACGATCCGTTGAAATAGTGGTACGACAGGGGCTCACTGCATGGGGGGATCGGGGTTTAATCAGAATCCTCCTAGAAAACCTCTTCGCAAATGCCTGGAAATTTACGGCAAAGACCCCCCGAGCTTACATCCATTTCGACGGCGAACTGGAAAAAGAAGGACGTACGGTTTTTCAGGTAAGGGATAATGGCGCGGGTTTCAACATGGACTACGCGGATAGATTGTTCCGCGTTTTCCAACGGCTCCACCATACGGGTGATTTCACAGGCACCGGAGTGGGGCTGGCTACGGTGGACCGGGTGATCAAACGCCACGGGGGCAAAGCATGGGCCAATGGGAAGGAAGGATCGGGGGCCACATTTTTCTTCAGTCTACTTTCCTCCGCTCCGACAGGGCACGGGATTCCCGAATTGTCAGTATGAAGCTATAACTACACAAGATAAATTGGCATCTGGGCTCCAGGTAATACCCCGGCGCGCCCTGCCACACCAAACCCTGGGCCAGCATCAGGGAGCCAAGCAGGCCTTTTACGAACAACCCTTTGATCGGTTTGTACTTGGGAAGAAGTAGACCGCCGCCTCCTTGGTGGGAGGCGGCGGGCAGATGCCTGCAACGGAAAAATGGTGGGCCCAAGTGGATATTGTCAGAACTTTTTTATTGGAGCCGGTTCAAGGAATGGCTCAAATTGAGGTGTTTTTCTCCGTCCTCCAATAACCACACGCCCGCCACGAATCCTCCCCGGGTGTTGAAGGGATTTGTAGGCGTTGATTCTGCCAATCAACGGAATTTCCACCCGGTAGGGCCCGCCTGGCGGCCTTTCGGGATACCTTCCTCAGGGCGCGGCTGGGCCGGGATGGACCCGTCGGCGCGAGGGGGTGGGTATGGCGCGGATTCTCGGGCTCTCGGCCTTGGCCGCTTTCACGACGTTGGCGGCCGCCGCCGCGGAAACCAAGTACGACATCGCGGCCTATTACTTCCCCGGCTTCCACCACGACGCCCGCAACGATTCCTACCTAGGCGCGGATTACACCGAGTGGCGGAACATCAAGGCGGCGAAGCCCGGCTACGACGGGCATTTCCAGCCCCGCGTGCCGACCTGGGGATACCTGGATGAGTCGCGGACGGAGGTGATGGAGAAAAAGATCGACTTCGCGGTCGAGGCCGGCGTCACCGCCTTCATCTACGATTGGTATTGGTACGACAACAAGCCCTTCCTCGAGGCGCCCCTCAACGAAGGCCTCCTCAAGGCCAAGAACAAAGACAAGATCAAGTTCTACCTGATGTGGGCCAACACCGATTGGAAGAACATCTTCCCCCTGGGCGCTCCGGGCAGCGGCGGCGTCATTTGGAAAGGCGCGGTGAACCGCGCCGTCTTCGACAACGCCATCGACAACGCCATCGACAACGCCATCGACAACGCCATCGACAACGCCATCGACAACGCCATCGACAACGCCATCGACAACGCCATCGACAACGTCATCAAGGACTATTTCAAGGCATGCTGGCGTCGGACGAATGAGGGCTTTCGAGGCTTACTGATCTTCCTCTCGGGGCCTCGGCGCGTATTGCGCCAGAAGGCTGTGGCCCTCCCCCACGTACTCGCCGGGCCCTAGGACACGGTGTAAGGATGAGGTGGGCGGAGGCTGGGACGGCGCCCCAGGAGAATCCGCACCGGCGATGTCGAGCTGCGGAGACGGAGCTTGCGGAGAGGCGACGGGCGTATTGAAGGCGCCTGTACGAGGGGTGGCGCCATAGTAATCGGATTCCGTAGCGGGAGAATTCCCGGGGTGCGCAGAGAGAGGCTGCGGCGAAGGCGGCAAGGCGCCCGCGTCCGGACCGGCGGCATCCTCTTCCCGCACAGGCCCGGCGTTGAGCCGGGGAACGGGATACGGATCATGGATATATCCCTTAGGCGTCGGGGGGTAACCGGGCTGTGACGGGGACATGTCTGGTGGGGTACCTGCCGCGATCGGCGGCGGCGTATGGTTGGCCGTTATGGGATTTTGCCGCACGTACTGCACGTAGTCCATGGCTTGAGGGGGAGGGAATACACCGTTATCCGGCTGGACCCATCTACTCACGCTCCGACCGCTAACATCCGCCATTAAACCGAATTCCTTCGTCAATATCGTCCTATCGGCCCCGTTCAGATTTCCATCCTTCAAGAAATCATTCAATGCAATTTTATCTGCCGTGGTACCGTTCGTATTGTGATGGGAGAGCGGCAAGTTTTTCGGATTTTTTATCCTGGGGTTCGCATTGACAAAGGTGGCATGAGCTTCGGTCACATTACTAAGACCTACGACGGAGCCAATCATTTGCGTAGGCCAATTGAAATTATGAACGATCCCTTGTTCATTTCTGGAAAGGTTCTTAGCACCGGCGTACCTTAAATCAGCATTTGTTTGCGGCCCTGTTCCATCGGGATTGGGCAAGGGCTTATTCGCTTCGATCAGGCCATTGATTTCCCGTCTCGGTATCGGATTCCGGTCTATTCGGTTTCCTCCGCTTTGGAGAGGCACATTCGGGATTCTCCGGTTCTCCCCACCTTGTGCGGGCGGAGCCGCCCTCCTAAAATCCCGTAGGATCCGCGACTCCTTGAAACCGGGCTGCCCGGGCCCGGGAGCGACCGGGCCGGCGACCGTAGGGGCATCGGCATTCAACCTCGAGGGGGATAACGCCGAAGACGACGCGCCCCCTGGAGCCGTGTCCATTCGGGGCCGCTTCGCCGGCGCCTTAGGGGCGACTGTCTCCTCATCGGCACCGGATCGTTTAGACCCGGCGGGACGCGTTGAAGGACCGGGAGAAGAAGAGCTGTTGCGATTGAGACCTTGCATATAGGCTTACTGATCTTCCCCTTGGGGCCTCGGCGCGTATTGCGCCAGAAGGCTGTGGCCCTCACCCACGTACTCGCCCGGCCTTAGGACGGGCAAGGATGGGGTGGGCGGAGGCTGGGACGGCCCACCGGGAGAACCCGCACCGGCAAGGTCGGGCTGCGGGGTCTGGGCTCGGGGAGAGGCGACGGGCGTATTGAAGGCGCCGATGCGCATCTGATCCCTGTCGAATCGGCTCTGGTCGTCCCACAGGGGTGAATAACCCGCCCCGGACCCGGCAGGGGAAGGCGTCGCGGGGCCGCCGGGTGAGGGCGCAGCGGGCCGAGACGGATGGCCCAACGGGGTGGCGCCATAGAGATCGAAATCGGTAGCGGGAGAATTCCCGGGGTGCGCCGAGAGAGGCGGCAGCGAATGCGGCAAGGAGCCCGCGCCCGGACCGGCGACAACCTCTTCCCGCGTAGGCCTGGCGTTGAGCGGGGGAACGGGATACGGATCATGGATATATCCCTTAGGCGTCGGGGGGTAACCGGGCTGTGACGGGGACATGTCTGGTGGGGTACCTGCCGCGATCGGCGGCGGCGTATGGTTGGCCGTTACGGGATTTTGCCGCACGTACCCCACGTAGTCCATGGCTTGAGGGGGAGGTAATATATCCATATCCGGACGGGCCCACCTACCCACGCTTCGATAGTTAACACCTGCCAATAATCCGAATTCCTGCTGCGTAATACTTCTTCCGGATCCGTTCAGATTTCCATCCGTCATAAAATCGCGTAACTTGGCCTTATCTTCCTGGGTACCGCTCGTGTTGTGATGGGTGAGCGGCAAGTTGTCCGGATTATGTATCCTGGGGTTCCCATTGATATAGGCGGCCTGAGCTTCGAGCACATTACCTTGACCTTCGACGGAGCCGATCATTTGCTTAGGCCAATCCTTATTTTGAAGGATCCCTTTTTCATTTGTGAACAGATTATTCGCTCCCGCACGCCTCAAATCAGCATTTGTTTGCGGCCCTGTTCCATCGGGATTGGGCAAGGGCTTATTCGCTTCGATCAGGTCATTGGCTTTCCTTCTAGGATACGGATTCAGGTCTATTCGGTTTCCTCCGCTTTGGCCAGGCACATTCGGGATTCTCCAGTTCTCCACACCTTGCGCCCTCCTCAAATCCCGTAGGAACCGCGGCTGCTTGAAACCGGGCTGCCCGGGCTCGGGAGCCACCGGGCCGGCGACCGTAGGGGCATCGGCATTCAACCTGGAGGGGGTCAAGGCGGAGGATGATGCGCCCCCTGGAGCCGTGTCCGTTCGCGGCCGTTTTGCCGGGGGCTCGGACACGCTGGCACCGCCCGCTTCCGGAGCTGCTCGTTTGGACCCGGCGGGGGGCGTCGATGGACCGGGAGAAGAAGAGGTGTTGCGATTGAGACGTTGCATATAGGCTTACTGATCTTCCCCTTGGGGCCTCGGCGCGTATTGCGCCAGAAGGCTGTGGCCCTCACCCACGTACTCGCCCGGCCTTAGGACGGGCAAGGATGGGGTGGGCGGAGGCTGGGACGGCCCACCGGGAGAACCCGCACCGGCAAGGTCGGGCTGCGGGGTCTGGGCTCGGGGAGAGGCGACGGGCGTATTGAAGGCGCCGATGCGCATCTGATCCCTGTCGAATCGGCTCTGGTCGTCCCACAGGGGTGAATAACCCGCCCCGGACCCGGCAGGGGAAGGAGACGCAAGGCCGTCGGGCCCCGCCCCAGACCCGGCAACAGAAGGAGACGCGGGGCCGTCGGGTGCATCGGGTGAGGCCGCAGCGGGCCGAGCCGGATGGCCCAACGGGGTGGCGCCATAGTAATCGGAATCGGTAGCGGGAGAATTCCCGGGGTGCGCCGAGAGAGGCGGCGGCGCAGGCGGCAAGGAGCCCGCGCCCGGACCGGCGACATCCTCTTCCTGCACAGGCCCGGCGTTGAGCCGGGGAACGGGATACGGATCATGGATATATCCCCTAGGCGTCGGGGGGTAACCGGGCTGTGACGGGGACATGTCTGGTGGGGTACCTGCCGCGATCGGCGGCGGCGTATGGTTGGCCGTTATGGGATATTTCTGCACGTACCGCGCGTAGTCCATGACTTGAGGGGAAGGAGTGGTGGTTCTATTCGGATTGACCCAAGCACCCACCGTTCTATCGCTAGCGCCGGCCAATAAACCGAATTCCGGCTGCGTAATACTTCTTCCGGATCCGTTCAGGTTTCCATCCGCCAAAAAATCGCGTAACTTGGCCTTATCTGCCGGGGTACCGTGCGTGTTGTGATGGGAGAGCGGCTCTTTGCCCGGATTTTTTATCCTTGGGTTCTCATTGACATAGGTGGCCTGATCTTGGCCCACATTACCACGACCTTCGACGGCGGTGATCATTTGCGCAGGCCTACTCCGATTTTGAACGGTCCCTTTTTCATTTGTGAACAGGTTATTAGCTCCCACGAGCCTCAATTCATCCTTTGTTTGCGGCCCTGTTCCATCGGGATTGGGCAGAGGCATATTACGCTTGATCAGTTCATTGGCTTCCCTTCTCGGTTTCGGATTCAGGTCCAGCCGGTGGTTTCCTCCTCCTTGTCCTTGGAGAGGCAAATTCGGGATTCTCAAGTTCCTGGGCGCATCCGCCCTCCTCAAATCCCGTAGGATCCGCGGCTCCTCGAAACCGGCCTGCCCGGGCCCTGGAGCCACCGGGCCGGCGACCGTAGGGGCATCGGCATTCAACCTCGAAGGGGTCAAGGCGGAAGACGACGCATCCTCTGCACCTTTCCGGGGCCGCTTCGCCGTGGACTCGGACTCGCTGGCGCCTCCTTCCGGAGCGGATCGTTTCGGCCCAACGGGGGGCGTGGACGAGTTGTGAGAAGAGGTGTTGCGACTGAGACCTTGCATGCCTTCAATCTGCCTACGGGGACGCGCTTCCGGACCGGGGTTGGGAGGCGTTCAAGGCAGAGGGATTACAGGCCCCCGGGACGTTCAGGATGGAAAGAGGAATCGTGGACGGGAAAACACCTTCGCACGTAGGGCCAAACCCGGATAAAGGATTACTTAGGGGAGCAACACCTTGGCCGAAACCGGACCTTCGGGGGTGGCGATACGGACGAAGTACACGCCTCTGGGAACCGTAACACCCCGGTTATCCTTGCGATCCCAGTCCATGGCCCCCGTTCCAGGCGATACACGCCGTACCAAGGCTCCATCGGACCGGAATATGGATGTTTCCAGCGTGTGGCGTAGGGCCGGTCGATCAGATCGCCGGGCATGACCACGCCGCGCGGGACCGCTACGGGACCGCCGCCCAACGCTGCCGGATAAAGGGTGCCCGGCAGCGCGTTGAGGTTGGCGACTGTGACGATGCGCAGCGAATCGTAGGCGTTCCCGAACACCCTCCCGTAATGGGTATCGGACGCCGCGAAGAATGTGATATCGGTAACGGCTCCAGCGATTGAAGCGAAGGCAAGCGAAAATGCGACCGCACCCGGCCCGTTAAAAAGCGACGGCATCTGATTCCTCACCATGCGGAAGGCCCTAGCGCGCGCTTTGTAGGTTCCGGATCGTGACACCGGCGGACGTTTCCACCCTGAGGTAGGCACCGCCTATCCCCGAGAGCGGTTCCGCGATGCGGAGGTAATGGGTTCCCGCGGGAGGTGTCCGGGAGACGCGAAGGCTTCCCGAGGCATCGAACAACCGGATACTGCGCACGTCCAGACCTGAAGAAACTTCGATGAATCCCGAGTGGGGATCCCATGATGTCATCAACCCGCCCGGCGCTCCGTCCAGGGTAAGATCGCTTACGGGCGCGGTAACCTGCAGGCTCGCTTTGTTCTTGAAAACCTTGCCGTCCGGAATCGGGGTCCACTCTCCCCCGGTCCGCTTATAGAGCATCTTGAGCGAATAGGCGCCCGCGGGAAGATTCGCGAGTCCCGTGGTCGAAAAGGTCACGGCCGTCTTGCCGTCCTGGGATGCAGGCAGGGTATAGTTATCCTTGATTTCAAGATAGCCCTTCAATGCGGCGGCATCGTAGATTCCGATGCTGACAGCGCCCTTAAGCGCCAAGGTCCCGCGGTTGGACACCTGGGTCGAAAGGCTGAGAGGCTGGCCCAAAGCGATCGCGGTCCGGGTAACGGATAACGAGTCCTCCAGGTTGATCGCGAGTTCCGGTTTGGTGATTTGGAGTAGGCCGTAATTCCCGAGTCCTTTCTTCTCGTAGGCGAATGCCCAGGCGTTGCTTCCGTTGGGTAGGACGAGCACGCGGAAGAGGTAATTCCCGGGGGATAAACCCGGCGAAGCAGGATTACCGAAGGTAAAGGCGGTCTTGCCCGGCATTTTCGCGGCCAGGCTGACGTT
Source organism: Fibrobacterota bacterium (assembly GCA_023249635.1). GTDB lineage: Bacteria > Fibrobacterota > Fibrobacteria > UBA11236 > UBA11236 > Chersky-265. The sequence continues at coordinate 91 of JAHFCH010000159.1, read as the reverse complement.
CTCCTTGGCCTCCAAGTCCGTTCCCTTGCCGGTCCCCGCATCGAACAATACGGCCTTGAGGGTCCCGTTGAAAGGCGTGAATCCCGAATTG
>JAHFCH010000158.1 GCA_023249635.1 Fibrobacterota bacterium | reverse complement strand
GGGACTGCAGCCCTTCCACGATCGCGCGTAGCCGTAGCTCGCCGCCGCGTAGGATACTGGCCACCTGCTTCTGCGGATGGACCACTCCCACCAGGTTCCCCTCCCGCGTGGTAGCCACGCCCTTGTAACCCGCGCCCGGCGCGATCAGGTCCTGGAAGCGCGCCTTATCCGCCTCCGCTTCGATGAACGCCAAACGCCCGGAGTCCGGGCCCGCAAGATAAGCGCGCTTGCCCGCCGCATCCGAGGCCACGCAGCCGGGCTTGAAGTCCAACCCGATGTCGTGGATTTTGGTGGCGGAAAGGGCGTTGCTCGCCGAGGCCGCCGACTGGTTCGCGGTCCACACGGGAAAGCCCGACTCCCCTACGGTGAACTGGACGGGTCGGGAATCCGCGGAACCGCCCACGGCGAAGCGACCCACCACGGCGGGCTTGCGGATGTCGATGCCGACGATCTCGCCGGTCCCCAGGCAATTGACGAAGGCCAGGCGGCTTTGCTGGGCCAAACGGAACTTGGAGGGGAGCCTCCCGACTTCCAATTCACCCAGCACGCGCATCTCCACCAGGTCCAAGACGATCACCTGGCCCGTCGCGGGGATTGCGACCAGCCCCCGGGTACCGTCCTCGGTAACCGCCACACCATCGGGATCGGCTTTCAATTGGAATACGCGCAGCACTTCGCGCTGCGAAAGTGAAATCAAGGTGGCTGAGCGCGCCCCCGGATTGGCCACCAGACCCACGCGCCGATCCGCCGACCGAGAAACGGCGATGTCCCCGGCCCGCGCCGGAATCGAAACGCTAGCGACCACGCGTCCTTCGGGTAGGGAGATGGCCTGGGCGAATGCGCTGGCCGCGGGCGCCGTCGCCGGACCGTTGGCGCTGACCCACAATTCCTTGCCGAAAGGATCGTGATCGGCATCGACCGGGCTGGCCAGCTTGCGCACCAGGGTGACTTTGGGATCTACGCGCTCATCGGGTTGCTTGACCACAACCTTGGCATCGGCCGGCAAGGAAACGTTTCCGGATTCATCTACCACCACCAGGCGGAAGGTGTGGGAACCCGGCGGCAATCCTTCCACGGGAATGAAAGGATCGGGGGTTTCGACGGAAATGCCGGGGGTGAATGTGGCCATGCTAAGCGATGCCTCCTGGTTGCGATCCGATGGGTAGCGTGGAGGGGCGAGGTTAATCGATCAGGGTCCAGATGTACTTGACCACGCGGCCCGGGGCCACGTCGCTGCTCTTGCGGCCGTCCAGGCCGAAGCTTTCGCCGAATTCCACCTGGGTGGGGGCGGTGAGCACGGCCGTGGGATTCTTGGAATCGCGCACGATGATATCCACCGCGTCCGGCAGGCTGGAATTGCCCGAGTCGTCGACCACGACCAGTTGGAAGCGATGGCGGCCCACCGCGAGGGTCGAATCGGAATTGATGGTGACTTCGACGCCGGGGTCGGCGGTTTCTACGGCAACGCCTATGTTGAACTTGGCCATGATAAGGCTCCTTTCAGGAGAGTTGGATCCATTTGTACTTACGGATGGGCAGGCCGGCGGGCGAACGCGAGTGCGCGCCGTCGAGCCGGAAGGTTTCCCCGAGTTCCACCATCGCATCGGCGCCCGCGTCGGCGACGGGTAGGACCGGACCTTGCGGGGCCGCGCCCGGGGTCCCGAATGGCCATAGGCGCAGGCGGAAACGGATGTATTCTTTATGCTTGGTGCGGGAGATGACGGCTTCGCCATCAGCCGGCAATTCATACCAGAAATCCCGGCCCGAGCCATGGTTGGTGATCATCCCATGCTCGTTGGCGGCTTCCAATTGCGCCAGGAAATCCTGGCCGCGCAGCCCATGGCGCAGATGCACGCTGCCCCCGGGCTCGATATGCACGAAACCGGAATCGTACATGGCCCCGGCCAATCCCAGGGGATGGCCATCATAACGCATGCGGGCCTGTTCGTCCTGGTAGAAACGGCCGCTATGGCCATGGTCCAGGGGCGGCAGGTACCATTCTCCCGCTTGGGCGATGAGCAGTCCGGTAGCGCCCGCTGGCGCAGGCCGCACTTCGGCGAAACGGACCCCGCCGTCGGCATAGGGCGGCGGGGCGGTCCGCAATTCCAGTTTCACGTGATCGGTGATGACCGTGGGGAAGCCCTTGAAGAACTGGTCGTACCGGAGATCATGGGCCAGCACCGCATACATTACCGGCGCGCTGCCCAAAGCGGCAGGCAGGACGCGGGCCGTATCCAGTGAAAGCGGCCGGCCGAATGCGTCCAGGGCCAGTCCCGGGGAAACCTGGATGTTACCCGGGGCGCCGGGCGCCGCCTCCGTCTTAAGCCCGTGGGCTACGCGGCCCTCGCCGACCGTCTCGCGCAGTTGGAAAATGCCCAGACGCAGGTAAGCCTGCAGGTGCTCGAGATGCTCCCGCGAAATGCGCATCCCGTCCAGGAATGCGACGCGGCCGGAAGGATTTTCCGCTTGGGCCATCAAGGTTCCTTCCATGCGAAGTATAAGGTGGCCGCGCCGATGTCGAGCTTCCCGCCGGCCAGGGAACGGATTCCCAACTCGATACCGCGACCCGTCGCGGCAGGCGGGAGTTGCGGCCTACCGGCCACGGGCCATAGCCATTCCACGTCCACGGGTTGATCCGAAACCGGGAGCGCCATTTCCACTACGGTGGAGCCGTTGGCGTGGGAAACCACCACCCGGGATTGATTCTCTTCGGGATAGGGAGTGCGGAAGAGGCGCAGGCCGGCGGCCGGGTAATCGACCGGGGTCTTCACGGGCGGGGAGACCCCAGGAGGGAGCGGGATGGACGCGATCGGGAGCATGCGGGGAAAGGGTTGCCAGGCGGTTCCGTCTTCGGCATATCGGGCCGCGATGCCCGGGCCGGCCGGGGCTACGGTCCACGCAGCGGATCCGGATTTGGCCTTCAGCACGATCCACCAGTCGGTGGCTGCCTCCAGTTGGATGGGTTTTTCGAACAAGGCTTCTTGCCATGCCGCCGGACCGGATACGGTGAGCATCTGGGTGGCCACCGCATCGCCGGCGGCCGGGCGCCCGGCTTCGGCGGGGAAAAGCTCCACGCTTAATTCGACATCCCCGGGCGAACCCAAGAGCAGACCCACACCGTGGAGTTCGGTCGCCCGAACGGCCCGGAATCCCTGGGCGGCCGACAGGCGGCCATCGATGCGGATGGCCGAGTTGCGACCGGTGGGATCAGGTGTGGCGGGGGCGAAGATCCACGGCGAAAGGGTCGCGGCCGCCGATAGCTTGAGGCTGCGCAAGACCCAGGTCTTGCCGTCGGCGGGAAGCGGAAAGCGCATGGGTAACGTATCGGGTACCCCGGCGCGCAGTTGCAACGTGGTCGATGGGCTTCCGGCCCAGGATGCCGGCGCGCTTTTCTCGGCCTTGAGGAATGCGAAACCGCCCGCTATTTCCAGGACCCCGGGGGCATCGGAAACTAAGGTGAGCTTAGGTGTCAGGGGCGCGGTCAGATCGGCAGCCAGGGCCGTAAGCGCTTCGGACAGGCCCTGCATGGCGGTCCCGCCTTGCAGCGGGCCGGGATGGCTCCAGAAGGGTGGTTTATCGGCGACGGAGGCGCGCAGATTGGCCGGGAAGACCAGGGTTTCCAGCACGCATTGATTCAGGAACTGATCGACACTCAGGTTACCCGCTATCTGCACGTAAAGCTTTTGGGACTCGGCGCCGCGCAAGGATACCGATGCGGTTCCGGACACATGGGGTTTGCGCGTCGGAATTGTGCCGGTATAGGCGGGGAACAGCGATGCTTGCGCGAAATCCGTTCCCAGCCAGGGGAGCACCAACACGTAATTCAGGGTCGAGTCGGTACGCAACAAACGCAGCACCGATCGCATACCGCCGAAGTCCAGGATGAATCCCCTCTGGGTCCCGGGATGACCGCCCCAAGCCCCTGCGGCAGTGATAATTTCGGGCGTCTCGCGCACCGATACCCCAGCGAAGCCCTTCAGCTTTCCGGAGAATGGCGACCCTGTTACCTGTACTCCCGCCGGTTCAAAACGATCCCCCGGTAGTATTTGCGGCAAATCCAGGATCAGGGTGCCGGATTGATCATGCAGTTCCGGGAAGGGAAGGGTGGCCCGGCTGTAGGCGCGGCTTTTACCGGTAGTCCCTAAGGCCGCCTGCACGGTCTCCTTGATCTCCGCCGCGAAGATGTTCTGCATGACGCCCTTCGCCTCAGAAGTTGTGGAAGAATTGGATGTCTTCGAAGAAGGCCTTGGCGTCGGCCTCGTTGGCCGCAGGGACGCCGATGCCGGAGGCGTATTGGATCACCGCGGCTTTCTCGGATTGGCTCAGAACCTCATAGGCCTTTTCCGATTGCAGGATGGGCGCGACCGCCTGGCCCTTCTCGTCCAGATCCCGGAGCACCATATCCACGTCGGCGGCGGCGTATTTGCCCATGAAGGCGGGGGATACCTGGAAGCTGCCTACGGGCAGGGTGCCCTTCTCGATCATGGACACCTTTATCTCCGTCCCGGCCGGCACGATTTGATCCGCACCCGGATCCTGGCTTACCACCACGTTGCGCGTGGGCCGGATGGGCGGGAATTTAATGGGATCGAATTTCTTCTGGTAATCCACTGCCGACTTGGGCGGAATGTAGAACAGCAGATTGGGCGCCGCCGTATAGTGGACGGTCTCATTGGTTTTCGCCAGTTCCAGGGCCAGATCGAGATTGGCGCCCGCGTTGATTCTTTCGCCTGCCATATGTGCTCCTTATTTCTTTACGGTGATGGGAGGGGCGAGTTTCAAGCCCACGGCTTCCAATGCGATCTGCGCTTCGGCGTAAGTCATACCCAACAGCTTGGGTACCTTGACCGGCAGCTTGACCTCCACCTTGGCCGAGATGTGCAACTGCACCCCGTCCTTGGGATCCATCAAAGCGCCCGCCTCGGGCACCTGGTTCAGCACGCGCCCCGAAGCCACTTCCGCGGGCACCGCCGCCGGAGGGATATCGTTGCCATGCGAATCGATGATGCGGCCCAACGTAAGGGAAGAAGCCGTAAGCGCGACCTGGGCCTCGCTCAATTTGAACCCGAACAGGTTGGGCATGCGCACGGTGAGCGAAGTCTTGGTCATCTGGATCGCGGTCTCCTGGGGCCCCTCGGCCTCGGCCACTTCCAGATCGCGGTTCTCCACCGCGTAGCCTGCGGCCTCGACCACCAGCGCGTAGGAACCGGCGGGCACGCCCGCGGCCATATACGCGTTTAGGGTGCCGCCCACGAAGGCGGCGCCGCGGGACAGGGTTCCGTCTTTGCGGAACAGGCTGACCACGGCTTCCTTTACCGGCGAGTTGTCCCCTTTATCGGTCACCTTGAAGACCAAAGTGCCTTGGGGCTTGTTGAGGGCGTCGAAAAGCGTCTTCACGGACTGGACCAGATTGTTCCACCCTTCGGAGGTGATCGGATCCCCGGGATGGGCGTCTATCAAAGGAGGATGGGTAAGCATGGGATCCTTTCTCTCAATTCAAATGTTGGGGGCGTTGAAATCCACGCCCTCGCCGTCGGGTTCGGAGAGGTCCTCGAGGAGGCTTTCCCCCAGGACCCATTCGTCGTTCCAGAAATCAACTTCCAGGCGCACGCCCGCAGGGCGGAATCGCTCCAGGCCCCTGGCCACATGCTGGGGCAGGCTGCCTCCCGAAAGGAAGGCGCTCTCCCAGCTTTTCAGATCGGGCGGAAGCAATACGCGCACCATGAAGGCCTGATGCTCGCGCCATTCCACCTGGAATTTTCCCGAAGGCGGGGCCGCGTCGATGGCGGCTTTGTCGGGGAAGGCGAAGACGGCTTCTCCGAAGCGCGAGGCGTCGAATGCGCCTTCTTCGACGCTGAAGCGGAAATCGCTGTCGCCATGCAAAAGCCGCGGGGCCGGGAATTCCGGCAGGCCGACGACGGTAGGGCCGGGCTGATTGCGATCGGTGGCGCCGGCAGGATCGCATTTGGAGAAGCCGTGGACAGGATCGCCATCGGCGAAGCGGGCCATGGCCGTATCATCCTGGAAGCCATCGTAGACGCGGTAGCATTTGGCGGAAACGTCCTCGCCATCGAGGTAAGCGTGGCCGTCGCGGGAGAACAACAAGACCTGTCCGTCGGCGAGGACTCCCCGGTACCCGTATCCCTCGCGCGATTCGAGGTTGATGACCAGGGGCTTGACGGTGCGATCCCCAGTGCCCACCACGCGGAGTCCGGCGCGGCCGTGGAAGAAACCTCCACGGTGCACCTTGTACTGCTGCCGCTGGCGCGCGTCCGCCAGTTCGGTTTCCTTGTCCACGATCGGGTTCTCGTGGATATAAATCAGCCGCTGGATTTCCTTCCAGCTTTCCCCGTCCGGGATGCGGAAGCGGATTTTAAGGCGGTGGATGAAACCCTTGGTGATGACGAAACTATCCACATGCTCCAGGGCGGCTTTGCCGCCGTTGTTCGCGCCCAGCAGGAGACAGGCGCCTTCGGCGAGGGCCCAAAGGGTGCCGCAACCATCGGTCATGACCGCAGCGGTGCGCATCACCGCCGTGCGTAAGGCGTCCAGGTACCCATCATAGGCATCCCAGGCCGCCGTCTCAGCATCGAGAGCATCGGGAGCGGCGGGCCCGGGAGCGTCCGCAAACAGATCATGCTCGTAGGCCCGGCGCAGCAGGAAGAAATCCTCCTCCACCAGACCCAACAAGGCGGCCAGCCGCAGGACATCGCCTTCCTCTTCGGCCTGTTCGATCCGGCGCGAACGCAGGATACGCGCCAGGCGTCCTTCGGCGAAATCCACGTCGCCGCCCAGGGCCAGGGCCACGTCGCCGATCACCTTGCCCGGCTTCTCCAGCCGCATGAAGGACGGAAAGCGGCCCATCATCTTTAGGGCGCGTCCCGTCAAGGGTACCAAAGCCGTCACGCCTTGACCTCCACCTTGATGTCGCGCAGGATGGGGCGATCGCCTTCGGGGATAGGGGTAACCGCGGAGGGACCTCCTCCCGCGGTAAGCACCAGGCCGGCCGCATCGTGCTCGGCGGTCCAGTTCAGGTCCGCCGCCAGCAAGGTGTGGTTGGGGCCTGTGCCGATCAAGCCCATCAGTTCCGAGGACTTGATCTCGGTGGGAAGCCCGGCGAAGTGATCGGACAGCTTGGAGCGGATGGCTTTGTGCGCCTCCTCCAGGGTGTGGGTTCCCTGCAAGGTGACTTTGATGGAGAAGTCGAACAGCACTTCGCCCGCGAAGTGGATCAGCAATTTGTCCCCCGTAAGCGAGGCGCGCTGGCCTTCGGGCAGGATCAGGTTGCGCCGGTAGCCGGCTTCCGGGGCGGTGGGAGGATGCAAGGTGAGATTGGCGTCGGCGATGCCGGGCAGGGCCATCATGGCCGAGACCAGGCGGTTGTAGACTACGGCGCCGCCCAAGGTGAGCCCGTCGAAAAGCATCGCCAGCGCCTGCTCCGCGTCCAGCCGCAGCCGGGCCTTTTCGGCGCCGGAAAGGCGGGGATTCTCAGGGAACAATAGTACATGCACTTCCACCGGTAACAGGAAGCTCTCGCCGCCGGGCAAACCCACCGGTTCGAACTCGGCGTCGCGCGCATCGCCCGTGGACACGGCTCCGCCTTCGCCTCCCGTCGTCGCGGCCAGGTTGAGCTGGAAGTTGTGTTCCACCCGCACCCCGGCCGGGCGGCTGTCCAGGATGGCCTCGTGCACTTGCAACGCCCGCTTACCGTCGTCCGATTCGGCCACGAATACCTGCACCACGCCGGGGCGGTCCGCCAGTTCTTCGACGATCTTCACGTCGTTGGCGCGCAAGCCCGGCAGTTCCGCCAAGGCCAGATGCAAGGCGCGGGGGGTGGCCCGGCCCGCGCGTTCCAATACCTTGCGGGCCCGCGCCCGCAGGGCCGGATCGTCTTCGCCGTCGCTGCCGAAGCGCGTGGCCGCTTCGTTGGCAACGCCGTCGATGCCGAGCAGGGTCTGGTTCATGACCGTGATGGCGCCGGCGGCGACCACGCCCGCGGGTCCCTTGGCCACCGCGAGCACGTCGACTTCCACCGAGAGCTGGCCGCGGCGGAGCATACGGGGGGCGACGGTTTCGAAGAGGGCGGGAGGATTGGTGGCGGTGGAAACCCGGGTGGCCTCGGGAAGGAAAATATCGGCGGGGGCGGCGGAGTCGCGGAAGAAGCGCACGGTGCCGGCGGCGTGTTCCCGGTTCTTGCGGGTAAGTCCCACCAGGGCCACCACCCGGTCCAGCGCTTGGCCTTCGGCGGTATCCACATAGGCCGATTTATAAATCGTCTCCATCTGCTTGCGCAGCACCGCGAGTTCGCGTGCGAAGGCTTCTGCCATGGTGCGCGTAAGGCTGCCGGGATTGCGGTCGGTAAGCAGGGCGTCGCCGGTGGCGGCGTGATCGTAGCTGACGAAGAATTCGCTGCCCTCGTCGGGCCAGGCGGAATCGGCGGCCGCGGCCAGGGAGTCCTGCTCGTCGGCGAAGAAGCGGATCTTGCCGTCGGGGCTTACCTCGTAGTCCTGGCCTTGGCCGAACACCTTGAAGCTACCGGCGCTGAGGCCCGCGACCGTGACGGTATCGGAGACCACGTCTTCGACGGGGCGTTCGGTGGAAAAGCCGGAAGCGTTGAGCACGGCCAGGAAGCCATGGGTTTCGCGCACGGCGCCGCCGGTGAGCGAAGCCAGCACCTGCTTGGCGATATAGGGATAGGATTCCGCGGCGTAGCTCATAGGCTGCCCCCGAAGCTGAAGGGGATGACGAGGTTGGCCGGTACCGGCGAGTCGATGAGCTGCAGGGTGAGGATCAAATTGACCTTGTCCCGATCCCGCAGGGGATCGAAGTCGAGTTTGGCCAAGGTCACTTCCTCAATGCGGGGCTCGCGGGCCAGCGCCTGGAGGATGTACAGCTTGACCAGGTTGCGGTTGTGCACGGTGTTGGGCTGGCCAATCAACTCGTGGTGGCGGCTGCCGTAGTCGGGATGCCCCAGATCGGAAAGCTCCCCCAGCCTGGTTTTAATGCGATGCACGATGGCCTGCACAGCGTTGTCCACTCCCGTGATGGTCTCCAGGCCGCGGCGCAAACCGTAGAGGGTCGCTTCGCTGTCCGACTCCAGGTCAAGGTTCTCGTGGCGGCCGTCATGGGACGCGTAGTTCGCGCGCAGATCGCGGCCGAACATCGGCGAAGTCAGGAAGGCCGCGTTTCTGGGGGGCCGGGGGGTCATGCTTTCTCCTTCATGGCGGGTTCCCGTCGCTCGCATAGGTGCCGGCCGGAGGCCCGATGATAGCCAGGATGCCGGGGCCCGAAGGGATTTGATCCCCCAGGCGCACCGCGGCTTGGCCGTTGATGGTAACTCCCGTGCTACCCAGGGGCCCGATGGGCAAGGGATAGGGAACCCCGGAAATCGAATTCACCATCAGGCAAATCGATCCGCTTACAGCCACGGGCAGCCCGCCCAGCATCAGCGCCGCTTGCGGAACCACGGTGATCACGCCCATATCGGGCGGGCCCGCGGCCCCCGGGGTCAGCATCACGTTGCAGCCTATGCTCACGAATGGCCCGGGCATCAGGAGGGGGAGAAGCTGGTCATGCCCGCCAGGCTGACCATGGGCCCCTTCACGCCCGCTTGCGCCCCGCCTTCCAGCGAGGCGGTGGTATCGGCCTTGGCGGTCACGCTCAGGCCTTCGATTTTGACGGCCATGGATGCCTTGGCGTTCAGCTTGCCGCCCGCCTTGATGTTCACGTCGCCGCCCGCGTCCAGGACGATATCGCCGCCAGCCTTGAGCAGGATGTCCCCGGCGGCTTTCACTTCCACGCTTCCGCCGTTTTTGATCTTCACGGAAGTCGATCCGCATTTGAGCAGGACCATCTTGTCGTCCACGGTGAGCACGTTGCCTTGGGGCAACTCCACGTGGATCCGCCGCAGGCCCGACTCCGCCGGGTCCGGGCATATGTATACCCATTCCTTGGGCTTGGCCTCGGGCGGGCGGTCTTCTTCGTTGTAGAGACGGCCCGTTACGATGGCGCCATGCATGTCGCCGCCCAGGAATTGGATCAGGACCAGGTCGCCTTCGTTGGGCAGGGAGTTCTCGCCGATGCGGCCCACCGCCACCGGTACCTTGGGCAGCACCAGTCCGGTGTCCCGCAACTGCACGTCCACGGCATGGTTGTTCTTGTCGCCGCCGGAAGCATGGCTATAGGCCTTCCGCACCACACCGACTTCGGCCACGCGCAGTTTGGAAAGTTCGGCGCGCACCAGGGCCTGGATCAGTCCCACCACATCCATGGCGCCGGCCGCCGTGCCCGCGGTCATGGCACGCCTCCCAGGCTCGCGTAGGTACGGAAGCCCGACATGCGCCCGAGGTCATGGCGCAAGGCCAGCACCACATAGGTGCCATCGCCGCCGGCAGGCAGCCCTTCCAGTTCCACGGTATCGCCCAACTCCACGTCGGCCCGCCCGAGCATTTCCACTTCGGCGCGGTTCGCATCCCGCTGGCGCCGCAGGAAGAGCGCGTCGGCAGAGGCCTGGGCATGCTCCTGGGTGCGCAAGAAGGGAAAATAGCGCGGGCCCGCGCCTTTGTCGCCCGCTTCGCCTTTATGCTGTGCGCTGTCCTTGGCGATCCAGTTCGCCGTCTCGTCGCCGGAAGAAGAGGCCGGGCTCTCCGGTATGCGGATGGCCTTGGCGGGCGCCTCGCCCTTTTCGCAGGCGGCCTGCAGCAGATCGACGCCGAACTTGAGTTTGACGGGAGGCGCGTCGCCGTTGATGGGCGCGAATACCAGCTTGCCCTCGGCATCTGCGTAGACATCGTTGCCGCTGTGCAGTCCCAGGCGCAAGCCATGCTCCCAATGGTTGCTGGCCGAATCGGCCAGATAGAACGACATCGCCACTCCCGCTTCGGCGCGGCCCACGTCGGCGCCGGCGTCCCCGGCCAGGGCCTGGAACACCTCCCCTGCCTTCTGGTTCACGTAGGCCTTATCTCCGCGCATGCGCAGCAAGGGTGCCTGCGCGCCCAGGGCCGATACTTCCAGGCTCGCCAAGCCCGCCGCCAGGTTTTCCACCGTGCCGGTAAAGACGCGATGCAGCGTCCCGGAGTAACCCAGGTCCACGGTGAGATCATCGCCCGGTTTCGCGTCGAGCGGTTGGGTCAACCCGATTTGCAGCAAGGCCTCGTCGGCGCCGCCGTTCACTTCGCGGCGGATCTCCAGGCGCCACAGGTCGCCCTTGCCCTTGGTCTTGAGGGTCTTGCCGCCGATCGCGACTTCGAATTCGGGGAAGAACAGGCGCGGGCTCATGGGCCGGTCCGTTCGTTCTTGGATACGTAGGTCGTCATGGCGTGCGGAATCCCGTCTTTCCAGCCGGCTTTGAAGAAGCCGTTGTCGGCGGTGTGCTTAAGGTCGGCGTAGAGGAAGGGGATGGTGTACGAGAAGCCGAAGTTACCCTTCGGTATCTTGCGGGCCTCGTTGGTGGAAGAGCCCCCGGAATGGGTCGAGACGTGCTGGTGCAGGTGGTTGTAGGCGCTGGTACCCGTGTCGCCCGAGAGCATGATGACCCGGCCCTGCGCCACGCGCATGCCCCGGATCTGATCCACGTCTGCGGTGCCGAAGACCTCGATGACGGGATGGCCGGGTTGGGAGGGGATCTCCACGCGCTTGCCCGATGTGAACGGAACCACGCTGGCGGGCACTTCCTCGACCTCGGGAGCGGTGGGCGTAGCGGGAATCGCGGGTACGGCCTCTACGAAGGTATGCTTGGGGACGCTGCTGAACCCGGCCAGTCCGTGGGCGTAATCCGTGAACACGGCGATGACCGGGACGCACCATTGGTAGTTGAGATCAGCGTCGGGATGGACGTCCGGCTCAATCGCAGGGATGGGATCCGGGAAAGGCATGGTGGATGCCACGTATTCCGTGCCAAGGTTGAAGTACTCCGTCCCCAGCACTTTCTTGAAGAGGGTGCCCTTTACGTACATGGGCGTTACCGGATGCGGCTTCGGAAGCCAGACCTGGGATACGCCGCAATCAGGAGGCAGGTCGACGTCGGCGGGGATGGCCACGCCGTCGAGGAAGGCGGGCATGGCGGAAGACGGAACCCCGGGCTTGGGCGGGGTGGGCAAAGCAGCAGGCGTACCGATAGGCAATTCGAACGGGATCATCGTAAGGTTCTTGCGGAAGGGCGCGAAGGTCGTCCCCTTCCGGTACATGGGCGCCCACGTCGGCGGCGGCGACGGGATGTCGGGCGCGAACACGACGCCCGCGGGAATCGGGGTGGTCCCGTCGGCGAACTTCGCGGCGGCCGGATATTCCTTGCCCGCCAGGGCACGATCGTGATCCGGATCCAGGAACTGGAACTTGGTATCGGCGGCCAGGGCTTCCGGAGGGATCGTCGCGCTCGCGGGATAAATCGCCGCCGACGGATGCAGAGCCAGGTTGTTCGGCAAGGTCTGGAAGATCTTCTTGTTGATGTCCCAGAAAGGGGGGAACAAGGTCTTGGCAGGGATGGACAGCCCGTTGTCGAAGAACACTTGGGTCGGCGATTCCACGCCGGGCATGATCCCGGCGGCAATCGCGGTAGCCGGGGGATGGAACTTGATCGACATTACCTCGATGCTGTTCGCGCTGTTGGTGCCGTGGTTCGCTGCCGCCTGCTTCAACCGGGTGATGACGCCGCCCCGCGAGCAGAGCACTTCGGTGCCCTCGTCGTGGCTCCAGTCGATCGCGTACGCCTGCATGTTCTTCGGGAAATGGCTCCAGATGCCCATGGCGTTCTGGACGCACTGCATGTCGCCCTCCGCGGCCCAGGGCAACAGGTAGGGCGACGTGGTCGCGTCCGCCGGGTACCCCGGGAGCTTGAGGTCCTGCCGATCCACGCCGGAGTAGGTCCCGTCGGCGGTGTTGTTGTTCGACCACAAGTACCGGTACATCAAATGCATCACGAACGCTTCGAACACGAAACCGACCGCGACCCCGTGTACGCCGCGGAGGATGCCCGCCCATGTGGAATCGTCCGGCAGCTCGACATAGCGTTCCCGCAATGGCAGCAGGACGACTGCGTCCATGTCGTCCGGGTATTCGCCGGCAGCGAGCTCGCAGAGGAACAGGGAGCAGTAGTGCCCGATCAGGGAGAAAGCCCAACCGCCGAACGCCTTGCCCCACAGCGACGCCGGCATGCCGCCGTCGGTGAAACCATAATTGTCCTTGTCGTACTTGCTGAGGAAGGCCGGCAGGATCAGCAGCCCCATCTCGCCGAACAGGTAGCTGAACCCCTGGAACTGATCGTTGTTGAAGGCCACGGCCCAGGATTCATGCTCGCTGCCGCGATCGTATTCCACGCGCGCGGGCTCGCCCGCCGCCTTCCATTTCTTGCGGGCCTTGGGATCGTGGTTCAGCAAGGTCACGAAGGAAAGCAGGCTCTCGCGGATGAGCCAGCGCCAACGCCTGTAAAGGATGGATTCCCCGTAATCCGCCATTATCAGGGTTAAGGGATACATTGCGTCTTTTTCGCCGCAGCGCGTCCCTTCCCAGCAGCCGATCCCGTTGATGAGGAAGGTGAAGAGCCATTGGGCCCAGTTGCGGATGCGATTGCCGGACAAGGTGACCACGAGATCCGTCGCATCCCAGGCCATGTTGAGCAGGTTGGAAGCGCGATCGCCCCTTTCCTGGGAGATGAGATGCAGGATCATCCCTCCCAGATCGGAAATCCAGGTCACGTGGTAAGTCAGTTGCTCCATCGCGTGGGGCTTGACTTTCGCGTAGGTAATCCACGTGATCGGCGTGATGGTTTCCGTATCCGCTTCGACTTTGAAGTGCACGTTCTCCTGGAGCACCCAGCTCGCGTAGAGGCAGATGGGCGCGCCCTCCGCGACCGGCGGCAGATCCCCTGCGGCGCCCACCGATCCGCCCGTGGCCGCGGGAGGCGGGATGATCTTGTCCAGGATCTTCGCCAAGGGCCCCGTCAGGTCCCCCGCCGAGTCCAAGACCTTGATGATCTTGTCGAGAACCTTCTCGAAACCCGTCCGCAGGTAGAGATCCTTGAGCGCCTCGACGAGGGTTTCCGGATCCACCGAAGGCCAATCCAGCTCTTCGAGGATGAGCAGCTCCAAGCTCTTGAGGTGCACGCCCCATTCGTAGCGCGCCAGGGCCGGTTCCGACAGGTCGCCGGCCAACACGGCGGTTTGCAGGCGGCGCACGGCCCCGTCCACCCAGGCGCGGAAGAGCGCTTCCACCGCGCCGGGGTTGATTTCCAGATCGGTTTGCGCGAGGTGGAACAATTCGCGCAGCATGCGCGTCGCGCTCTCCGCGCGGATCAAGGCGATGAGTCCCTTGATGGCCTGGACGGCCGCGGGCAGGGTATCGGGGATGCTGCTCCCTTTCATGCCCTTGAGGAAGCCGTCGAGTACGCCGGCGAACGGCTTGAAGAGGGCGCGCAACTTGCCTTCGGCCTTGCGCAGCGGCTCCTGGCGCTCGGCCAGGAAGCGGGGGAAAAGTTCCTTGGCCTCCTCCACGATGGCCGCGCCCAGGGCCGCCGATCCTTGCGGATCCTTGAGCAAGGCGTCCAGGAAATCGCCGACCAGTTCCGACGCGCGGAACCCGTCCTTCCCGGGGGAGGCTTTCAGGCCCTGGGGCCGCAGGAAAGCGAAGCCGAGCGCCATCAGGGGCCGTTCCGTTCGTTCTGCGAGATGTACCAGGTCATCGCGTGGGGGATGCCGTCGCGCATGGGCGCTTCCCGGAAGCCGTTGTCGACCGTATGCTTCACGTCGGCGAATACGAAAGGGAAGGTGAGGGTGAATCCCTCGTCCAGCGAGCTATCGGTGTGCTGGCGGTCGCGCCAGGTTCCGGTCCCCTGCGATTTGGGCCCGACGTCCTGGTGCATATGGTTGTAGGCGCTGATGCCGGTGTCGCCCGAAAGCATGATAACCCGCCCTTGGGGCACGTAGCGTCCGAGGATCTCGTCCGGATCGGCCGTGCCGAAGACGTCGGTCAGGGGATGGTCGGGTTCGTAGGGATCCGCTACGCGTTTCTCGGGCGGCACCAACGGCCGCACGACGGCGGGCGTCACGGTCTTGTCGTAGGTGGCCTTGGGAACGCTGGTGAACCCGGCCAAGGCGTGCGCGTAGTCGACGAAAACGGCGACGACCGGGACGCACCATTGGTAGCTGAGCTCGGCGTTGGGATGCTCGGGATCAGCGGGAGGGATGGCGTCGGGGAACGGGGTGTCGGCGGCGACGTACTCCGTGCCGGTGTTGAAATAATCGGAGCCGGCCACCTTCTTGAACAGGGTCCCCTTCAGGTACATGGGCGTAACGGGATGCGGCTTCGGGAGCCAGGCGGGAGTGGCCTGGCAATCGATGGGCATCTCCAGATCCGGGGGAATGGGCGCTCCGTCCAGGAAGGTGTCTCCGGCCGCGGTCGTGAAGCCCGCGATATACGGAGTCGCGGGAGTGGGCGAAGGCAGATCGAACGGGATCACGCTCAGGTTCGCGCGCCAAGGCGTGAACATGGTGCCCGCGCGGTACATCGGCGCCCATTTCGGCGGAGGGGAGGGCACGTCGGGGGCGAAGACCACGCCGGCGGGGATGGGTGTGCTGCCATCGTCGAACTTCGCTCCGGCCGGATAGGCTTTACCGGCCATGCCGCGATCGTGTTTCGCATCGAGGAACTGGAACATCGTTCCCGGCGGCAGACCGCCCGCGGGGGGCGGCGCTCCGCCCAGGATGCAACCCGAGGGATGCAAAGGCATATCGGAGGGAAAGAGTTGCCATTGGTTCCCGTTCACGTCCCAATAGGGCGGGAACAGCGTGCCGTTCGGGATGATGGAGGTATCCTTGAAGGCGACGCCGACCGAAGGGCCCTTTTCAACCCCGGGCAGCGCGCCGGCGGTACCCGCGGGAACGGTCTTCAGGGCCATCACCTCGATCGCGTTGGCGCTCCGCCGGTCGTGGTTGGGGATGGACTGGTCCAGGGACGTGATGATACCCTCGCGGGAATTCAGGACGTCGGTTCCGGCGTTATGGTTCCAGTCGATGGCGTAAGTCTGCTGGTTGCCCGGGAAATGGCTCCAGATGCCCATCGCATTCTGGACGCACTCGTGCTCTTCACCCTTGACCCAAGGGAGCTTGTAGGGCGAGTCGAGATGGTCGTCGGGATAACCCGGTAACTTGAGATCCTCGCGCCGATCCAGACCGGTGAAGGTTCCGCTCTCGGTGTTGTTGTTCGACCACAGGTAGCGGTAGATGAGC
>JAHFCH010000157.1 GCA_023249635.1 Fibrobacterota bacterium | reverse complement strand
CGCAAGGCGCCGATACCGCCGATAATCGCGCTATGGTAATCGGAAAGGGTGCTGGCGATGGTGCGCGCGGTAAAGGTGGAGGCGTTGAACTCATGCTCGGCGTAGAGGATGAGGGAAACGTCCAGGCACCGGCGTTCGGTCTCGTCCGGAGCGCGGCCGTTCAGGAGTCGCAGGAAATGCCCGGCGACGGTATCCTCACCCGTGTCCAGATCCGGCCGTTTACCGTCGCGATGGAATACCCACCACCAGGCCAGCATCGATCCCAGGCAGGCCAGCAGCCTATCGGCCGCATGCAGGGCGGTACGCGTGGGGCTTTCGGGTTCGAGGTTGCCGAGCAGGGATACCCCGGTGCGCAGAACATCCATGGGATGGGAATCCTTCGGAATGGCTTCCAGAACGGATTTCAACGCCGAAGGCAAACCGCGTTGCATGGCCAGGGACATGCGGTAGGTTTCCAGTTCGATGGGCTTGGGAAGCGTTCCCCGGGTGAGCAGCCAGGCGGTTTCCTCGAAGCTGGAATGGGTCGCGAGATCTTCAATGGAATACCCGCGATAATTGAGGCCCTTGCCTTCCAGCCCACAGGTGCAGATGGCGGAGTCTCCCGCCACGATGCCGGCCAATCCGCCGGTTTTGCCTTTCGCCGCTTCAGCCATGCGCCACTCCCATGCGGAATCCATTCCGCGCGATCATTTTTTCCGTTTGCCCATTTTTTCCGCTTGCTTATTTTTTCCGTTTGGTTTCGGCGCCGGCGCCTGGGCAGCCTTGCCAGACGATTTCGCCTCGACTTCGCCGAAAAGCGTATCGAGTTTCCGCTCGTACTCATGATAGCCCAGTACCTGGTACAGCTCTTCGCGGGTCTGCATCCTTCCCACCAGGCCCATCTGGTGGCCATCCTCACGCAGACCGGCCAAGGCCAGCACCGCCGCTTGGTTCATGATGCGGTTGACGGTGAGGGGATACAGAGCCAGGGAGACTCCCGCCTTGGAGAGTTCCGTGAGATTGAACAGCGGCGTCTTCCCGAATTCGGTCATGTTGGCCAGGATGGGGATATCCACGCGGCGCGCGAACTCGCGGTACTGCGCGAGCTCGGTCAAGGCTTCCGGGAACAACATGTCCGCTCCCGCTTCGCGGCAGGCCTCCGCCCTTTCCAGGGCCGATTCCATGCCCTCTACCGCCAAGGCATCGGTGCGGGCCATGATCACGAAATCCGGATCCGTCTTGGCGTCCACGGCGGCCTTGATGCGATCCACCATTTCGGCGAGGGGCACGATGGCCTTGCCCGGGCGGTGTCCGCAGCGCTTGGCGGCCACCTGGTCCTCGATGTGGATGCCGGCGGCGCCGGCCTTGATGAACTCTCGGACCGCGCGTCCGATCATGTGGGCGGGTCCGAAACCCGTATCGGCATCGGCGAGCAAGGGAAGGCGCGATGCGCCGGTAATGCGACGGACGTCCTCGAGCACGTTGTCGAGCGTGGTCATGCCGAGATCGGGAAGGCCGTAGGAAGAGTTGGCGACGCCTGCCCCGCTCAGGTAGATGGCCCGGAATCCCGCCCGTTCCGCCAGCATGGCGATATAGGCGTTGATGGTTCCCACCACCTGCAGCGGTCGTTCTTCCGCGAGGGCCTCGCGCAATCGCTTGCCTGCGGATGCGCAGGAAACCGACTCCTTGACCGGAAGCCGCTTCCCGGAAGTACCCTTGTCCGCTTTGCTTTTCGCCACCGTATGCCTCGCCCTGAAGATAGTATTTCACCCACCGTTTTCTCGTCCATTGTATGATGCCCCGCAGTGCCGGGCCAGCGGTTCCCCTTCCGCATTTGCTAAGTTGCCGAGCGGAGGCGAAAATGGCGAAGCGATATTGGCTGATGAAGACGGAACCGGATGTATTCTCGATCCGCGATCTCAAAGCCCGGCCCGGCAAGACCGAAGCCTGGAACGGCGTGCGCAACTATACCGCACGCAACCATATGCGCGACCTGATGTCGGTAGGCGACGGCGTTCTCTTCTACCATTCCAGCGTGACTCCCGCCGGGGTGGCCGGCCTCGCCGTCGTCGCGAAGAAGGCTTATCCCGATCCCACAGCCATGGATCCCAAGTCGGAGTATTTCGATGCCAAGGCCAAACCCGGGATCAATCCCTGGGTCATGGTGGATGTGAAATTCCAGCAGGAGTTCCCGGCCCTGGTCACCTTGGACCAGATGAAGCAGACCCCTGGCCTGGAAGGGATTATGGTGACCCGCAAGGGCATGCGGCTATCGGTACAGCCCGTCACGGCCGAGGAATTTGCGATTGTGGCGAAGCTGGGGGGCGGCTGAGGGCTTTACCTTTCCCCGCCCCTGGGGATAGGGATATAGATTAGGGATATGCGGCCCGATATCGAAAGACCCGTCCTCGCGACTACCCCCCTGGTAGGCGGCGTGGCAGCCGCGCAAGCCGTACCGGCCACCCCGGAACGGGATCGCGATGAAGCCATCCTCGGCTTCCTTCGCCAACGCCTGTGGGAACGGGCGCACGCGAGCAAGCGAACTCCAAGTACCCTGCCTTCAGGCGAAGAGGACAAGTACGAACAGCAACGCCTGAGTCGCAAGATATTATGGCAATACGACAGCCACGCCAAGAAGGTGCCGCTGCTCCGTCGCCACTATATTTGAGCCTCTGGGCCCGATCGGAACTCCGCCGGTCTTTACTCTACGTTGACAATCCTTGCGGTTCTGGCTCGCCTAGCCCCAACTCCCCCATTTCCCCAGCCTAAAATCCGCTAATCGGAGAAGAAAAGGCTTAAGGAAAAAAAGAGATCACCTTCCGGGTTCCCCCTATAATCGGATGACCGTGCTTCCGGATTAGGGTTATCCGGCGCGGAGGGTGGTACTCAAATGTCCAAGACTTCCAGGGATCCCGGCGTCTCCCTTTTGCAACAGAATCCTTCGCGGGAACTGCTCCTCGAAAAGATGCGCAGCAAGCTGGCGACTACTCCGCCTGCAGCCGTCGTCGAAAAGGTCCGCAAGCGGGAGGTCCACCAGCGCGCGACCTCGACGTGGAGCATGCGCATCCTGATGCTTTTGGGTTTCATAGCGATCAACTATTTCGTCATCGGCCATAAGGATACCCTCGCTGCGAAAATCGGGGTGCGGGCCGTACCCAGCCTGCCGGACCCCGTGTCCCAGTACTCCAACGATGATCAGGCGATGTATTACGTCTATGCCTTGTACGACTATCCCCAATTACAGAAGAAATTCGGGGTGAACAAATTCTTCGCCGTGGATCAGAAGGATGCGCGCCGCCGCCTGGATGACCTGCTGCCCCTGGTCTCGCCTCAGACCTTGGGCGCAATCTCGGCATATATGCCGGTCGCGTTCAAAACGGTGCAAATGGGAGGGAATCCTTGAATCGCATCAGCGGAGCCGGCAAAAGCCAGGCGGGATTCGGTCTGCTCGAGATCATCATCTCCATCGTCCTCTTGGGACTGGTGGGCTCGACGACCTTCTATTTCCTGCATAGCCAGGATTCGAATGCCGGCCTGGGAACGGATATCAGCAAGGGAATGTTCGTCGGCAAACGCAAGCTCGATTCGCTCCGCGTGGTTTCCTACGGCACCGTCTCCGCCGGGTGCGATACCGTAAACAACCGGTATATCCGCCGCTGGTACGTTTCCACGGATTTGATCGGCGATCGCAAAGCCGTGCAACTACTCGTTTCGTGGCCCCTGAGCGCAACGCATACCATCACGTTCAACACCATCGTCGGCGACGACCAATACAAGGTGTTCTAAGCATGAAACAACGGCCGCAATCCGGATTCACACTCATCGAGATAATGCTGTCGGTGCTGATGGGCGCGGTACTCGTGGGATCGTTATTCCAATTATGGACGGCGAACCAGAGGGCCACGTTGCGCATCGGCAACAAGTCCGATTTCCGGGATAGGGCCAGCCTGGCGACTACGGCCGTGAACCGTTCCATTACCATGGCCGGTTTCGGGATGACCAAGCTGGACGTGATGTTCCGCAGTCATACCGAACTCGCCGATACCCTCACTTTATATTCCAATCCCCAGGAACGCCGGACCACCTTGGTGGATACGGCCCGGGCGGGGACCATGACACTGCGCATCTTCAACGATACCGGCTTCTCCGTTGGCGGTCGCATCGGCATTACCGACAGCTTGCAGCAGGAATACGTAACCATCAGCTCCATCACGGGGGATTCGGCGCACGGTTTCGACGTGGGACTCAGTACCCCTTTGGTCAATCGTTATAACCCCGGCGTTCCGGACATTTATCCGGTCCAGAAGGAAAAATTCTACGTGAACCGCCAGACCCAGACGCTCATGCGTAGGGTGGATGGTTCCGACAAGACCCTGGCCCAAGGGGTTACCGAATTCCGGGTGGACCTGAAAGATGCCGCCGGCAACCCGGCGACATCGTACAAGCTGATCCGCGTAGTGACGTTTTCCATCACGGGATCATACAAGGCGCCGGAGGGCAGTCCCAGCCTTATGCGCTTTTCTTCCACCGTTATCCCCAGGAACATCCTATGAATCGCATGACCTTCCCCATGCAATCATCCCGCGATGTCTTGCCATCCCAAACGGGAGCGGCAGTCCTTCCCATCATCATCGGTATCGCCGTGGCGATTACCCTGCTGCAGGTGCCTCTGCTGTACAAAACGAATTCCGGCACCACGTTCTCAGGGACGCAGAAGGCGGCGATTTCGGCCAAGAGCGTGGCGGAAGCCGGCATCGATGCGGTCATTTCCGAGATCGGGCGCAAGGCCATAAACGTTACCATGGCAACGGATACCACGCCCTTCAATAACATAGCGTTGGGGCGGGGCGCCTATACCACGCGCATCCACGCCTACCAGACCAACCCGGATAGGATCGAAGTGGTTTCCACGGGACGGGTGGGCGCGGCAAGCCAATCCATCCGGGCCAAAATGGAAGTGGTCAAGACCCTGACGACCATTCCCTACGATACGCCCAAGCTTTCCCTGTGGGGCATCCGCGGGACTCCGCCGGTGCTCTATTACCATTCATTGGATGAACGGGATTCCGGTCATGCCTGGATCCATCCCGAAGGCACCGTGATCGCTGATGACGGGACTTCCCTGCAAGTCGACGATTTCACGGTGGCTCCCAACGGTACCATGTATTTCATCAACAATACGGCAGGCCTGAACAGCACCTTGTATAAGATCCGGCCGATGGATCTGGACAATAATCCGGCGACCCCGGTCACCGCGCGGCTGGTCGGTCCTACCGGCTTGCGGTCGGGTAGCGATTCGACCATCCGGGGCCTTACCTTCATCGCCCATGACCCTACCGGCCGCAATGGCGTACTGTACGCGGTGAGCTGGAGATCCAAACAAATCTTCGAACTGAGCCTGGAAAACGGGGCGGCCTCATTCGTATCCAATATCATTCCCAAGGGCCTTCTCGCGACCGACCCCTTCACCTGCGACGCCATGACCCAGGATCTGGTGGGAACCATTTACGTGGTGCGCAATGATACCAAATCGGAATTATGGCGGTTTGATGAATTCGTCGAGGTGCCGGGGGCCCGTCAGGATTCCGCTTCCTCGGTGTGCGAAATAAACAAGGATAAGGCCCGCACCCGCGCCTTGGCCGGACATCCGAACGGCTACCTGTACGCGACCGATGACGCCAATTGGTACAAGATATCCCCCACCTCCATGCCGGCCAACAAACGCTCGACCAAGATCTTCGTGGACAGCTCGGATCTCAAGGGGATGGGATTCCATTTCGAGCGGGAAGATCTGAAATTCTCGGGCAAGCCCATCGCCCATAAGATCAATGTTTGCCACTATCCTCCCGGGAATTGCGGCAATATGCATACCATCCAGATCGACAGCAGTTCCCTCGGCGCCCATTTGAGCCATGGAGGCAGCACTTGCCCCATCGACGTTCCCGGCTACTGCGGCGGCGGCATGTCCGTGACCGCCATCTCCGATACTACCATACAATTGCGGGTCATCTCCTGGGAAGAGTTCACCGAGGCGACCGTAGCCGCGCACTGAGCCGACGGACTTCTCCAAACAAACCCAAGACTTCCCTCGGCCGCTTAAGCGGCCGTTCCATTTTCATACGTATCCATTAAGGTACCGTATCCTACTAGTTACGTATAATCTTTAAACCGTCCTTGCATTCGCGTAACTTCCCCCTTACAATGTGATCACGCTTACCGCCGGTGGGAAGCGTTTTCCTTGGCGGGAAATGTTCCGGAGACATATTTATGACGCGAACGGCTCGATCCCGTCCGCGCGCCGGCGTCAAGCCGGTTTCAGCATGATCGAAATCCTCGTGTCCGCCGTCATCGTAGGCGTGGTCGGCACTTCCGCTTTCTATTTCCTGTCTTCCCAGAGCGCAATGGGAACCCGCGGCAACGACGTTTTGAAAGGCGTTAGCCTGGGTAAGCTAAAGATGGATTCGCTCAAAGTCGTCTCGTATTCCGAACTCACCTCGGGAACCGATACCGTCTCGGAGCGATACATCCGGTCATGGCACGTGGGGGTTATCCGCGACGCGATGGGATTGCCGAACGGCCGGAAAAGCCTCGAACTCACGGTATACTGGCCACTGACCGGAGAGCAGATGATTTCCTTCTCCTCCATCAAGAGCGACGACAAGTTCAAGGAAGGCGAGGAATGAAGACAGCCCGGGGATTCACCCTTATCGAGGCGCTCGTCGGTATGGTCGTCGGCACCATCGTACTCGCCGGAGCGTATAGCATCTGGCTGACCCATCAGGAGGAAAGCTACCGGCTTTCCAAGAAGATCGAGTTGCGTAATAAGCTGACCCTGTCTTCGAAGCGGCTGCAAAGGTCCGTGACCCTGGCCGGCCTGGGATTGGCCGGGGCAGCCAATCTCGGCAAGTACGATGCGATAGGCAGCGACACCCTCATCGTATTCACCAATCCCCGGGAGGAGAGCAGCGTCCTCTCGGCCGACATCGACCACCACCAAGCGCTCCTGACGGTCGATGCCCCTGCGCTGTTCGCCGAAGGGGGTTATGTCGCGATTTCGGGAGCGGGCCACGCGGAACTCCGTCGCATCTCGGCCGTATCCGGGAACACCCTGCACTTGGACAGCGCCTTCGTGAACGATTACCCTCGCGCCGTCTGCAAAGCATTTCCCGCCGAGCGCGAGCGTTATTACACCGATCAGGACAGCCTGCATTTCATTCACGAAAACTCCGAGGGCGCCCATGTCGTAGCCACTGATGTGCGGAATTTCCAGGTCTCCTTTTCGGACAGGACCGGAAAGCCGACGGAAACGGTTGCGCGCATCCGCTCCGTGCTGTTTTCCCTTACCGGCGTCTATCCCGCGAAGGCAGGCGCCTTGAGCACCCTGATCTATTCTTCCACCGCCATCCCGAGGAACACATTATGAACGGGATAATCCGCATCGGCTCCCGCTTTCCCTCCCAGAGGGGCGCAGGCATGCTTACCATCGTAGCTACCCTGGGCATCATACTGGTGCTGGTGCAAGGCACGGTCTACTATAAAGCCAAAGGAGGCGCGCATTTCCTGGACGCGGAGAAGAACAAGGTGCTGGCCCTGCAATTGGCCGAAGCGGGAGTGGAAGAGAACATCGCCGACCTCGGGAAAAGGACCGTGCGGGTGCGATCGGGGATGATCGATACCGTCACCTACGACAACCATTCCCTGGGCGGAGGAGCGTTCACGACCCGTATTTCCACCCTAGGGACGGGCGCCGCCTCGGACACGGTTGAGCTCCTCTCCACGGGCACCCTTGGCCGCAACAATCAATCGGTGCGGGCCAAACTGAAGCTCAAGAATTTCATGGACACCTCCCGCACTCCCATCGTGATCGTCAAGCCGGAGACCACCCTGACCCTGGTCAGCCACTCCGCCGCGGATACCGATACGGCGGTCACGGTGCTGGATCCGAATTCCCTGCCTCCCGTCGACAAGACCCCCGCTTATGCGGCCTGCATGGCCAGCTCGGCTAAGAAGTGCACAATCTGCCACATACCGCCGGGCAATTTCGCCGCCCGCCACGTGCAAAACGTGGACAAGCACTCGTTCGCGCCGCATCTAGGAGATCACGGCGATTACGTCACCACCGACAATTCCTGCGACCTTTACAAGCCTAAACTGGTGTTCACCGTTTCTTACCATTCCATAACCGATACCACGCGCTCCGTTATCAATCACACCACTTACGACACCACCGTGACGATTGATACATTGGTGAAGATCCAGATCCTTTCCTGGAAATAACGCCCGGATTGACGTCGGATTGACCGCCGCTTTACCCTTTTTGGGGTACTGACCCCGACTCTCCAACTCCCCCAAAGTTCCGCTCCACGGCTCGGCTATTCATTGATCCGATCCCATGTCCCCCCTATAATCACCCCAGCCCCCAATAGCGGGGGACTGCCTTTGGGGATTTATGAGCCGCAACCAGCCAGACGATTTCGGATTTTCACTCATCCAAAAAGCCGACCAGCGCGCCTTCCAACTGGAGAAGATGCGTTCGAAGCTCGCAGGCCAATCCCAAGGCCTCAAGCGGATGCCGAAGCCGAAGCAGAAATTCCTGCATGACGCTTTCACCAAGCCCATCCCCATGGATCTGGCTTCCTCCTGGGCCTGGAAAATCCTCATCGTGGTTTCCCTCGTCATCGGCAATGCGGCCTACCTCTTCTTCAACCACGAGGAAAAGGCCCGGCTCGCCGTCCGGCGCATGCCCAAGCTGATGTCCCCGTTGGCCAGCTTGGACCTGAACCGTCAGGCCCTGTACTGGACCTACGCCTTATATGATTTCGATCGCCTGGCGCGGGAATTCGGCGTGCCCGTTCATGCCATCGTGGACTTCAACGCCGCCAAGACGCACCTGGACGATCTGTTGCCCCGCGTCGATGCGCAGACTCGCAACCTCATCCAGCCTTACCTTCCCAAACGGAAGCGGAAAGCATGAGCCGGCACGCGGGCCAATCCGGATTCAGCCTGATTGAAATCCTGGTCTCCGCCGTGATCATCGGCGTTGTGGGGACCTCCGCCTTTTATTTCCTGTCTTCCCAGAACAGCATGGGCAGCAAGGGCGGAGATATGATGAAAGGCGTTAATGCCGGTAAGCTCAAGATGGATTCCCTCAAAGTGGTTTCCTACGATGGCCTGGCTTCCGGTTCCGACACCGTATCCGAAAAGTTCGTGCGCAGCTGGGCGGTCAGCGTGGTGTACGACGACCTTGGTAAGCCCATCGGCCAGAAGACCATCGAAGTGGCGGTGCGCTGGCCCCTGACCGGCGAGCAAAGCGTGTATTTCACGTCCGTCAAAACGGATGACAAGTACAAGGACAGGGAGAACGTCCCGTGAAGCGGCCCCAACCCGGACAGGATGCGGGGTTTTCCCTGGTCGAAGCGCTGGTCGGTATGGTCATCGGCGCGATAGTGATCGCCGCGGCCTACAGCCTGTGGCTAACCCATCAACAGGAAAGTTTCCTGCTCGGGAAGAAGATTGACGTACATAACGACCTGACCCTGGCTTCCAAGCGCCTTCAGGGTTCCGTAACCCTTGCCGGCTTGGGATTGGGAGGCGCGGCCAACCTCTCCATGTCGGACGCGGGTGGAAGCGATACCCTGATCCTTTTCCTCAACAGCCAGGAAAAGCGCACGACGCTTTTGATGGATGCGCCGACTTCGCTCGCCTCAATCCAGGTCGACGATCCCGCTCCCTTCACCAACGCGGCATACGTTGCAATTTCCAACGCGGGCCATGGGGAAATCCGGCGGATAGTGAATATATCCGGGTCGACCATCCACATGGATACCACCTTCTCGGTGGCTTATCCCATGGCGGGATCCATGGTCTATCCCGCGGCCCGCGAGCGGTACTTTTCCAGCCAGGACAGCGCGCAATTCATACACGAGGTGGGCGGCGAGGAACGTATCGTGGCCCGCCACCTGAAGGATTTCCAAGTCTCCTTCGTGGATGAGGACGGTGCCTTGACCGGAATACCGGCCGATGTCCGCAGCGTCCGGTTCTCGCTTACGGGCATCTATCCGGCCAAGGAAGGCGCGCTCAACTCCATGATCCTGTCTTCCACCGCAATTCCGAGGAACATGCTATGAGGATCCAGAAATATTTCCCTTCCGAATCCCCTGGCCTGCACTCCCAGCGCGGCGGTGGCCTTTTGACCATCGTTGCCGTTCTGGGTTTGCTGCTGGTACTTGTCCAGGGATCCATCTTCTACAAGTCGAAAGGAAGTTCCAAATTCCTCGGCGCCGAAAAGACCAAGGTCCTGGCCCAACAGATGGCCGAAGCCGGAATAGAAGCCAATATCGGCGATCTCGGCCGTCGCAAAACCCGGGTCCGCGCCGGACTGATCGATAGCGCTACCTACGTGAATAAGCATTTGGGAGGCGGCAGTTATACCTCCAAACTTTCCACCGTGGCCATGGGCACCAAAGCCGATACCGTGGATCTGATCTCCACGGGTACGGTCGGGTCGGGGACGCATACGGTGCATGCGCGCCTGAAACTGCGTAAAGCGATGGATACCACCACGGCCCTCATCCCCAAAACCGTACAAGTCCCTACGCAAGTCATCGGTACGAAGAACGTGACCATTCCTGCGGCGACCGCCGCGTCCATGCCGGGCATCAATTCCACCGTGAACTACAATGCTTGCATCAGCAGCGGGTCGGCGACTTGTAAAGTTTGCCACGTTCCGGGAGGGAATATCGCACTCGCTACCGTCCTTAACGTGGCGGCGGGAACCATTGCGCCCGTACACGGCGGCCATGTAGGCGACTATGTCACCACGAACAGCACATGCGACCTTTTCACGAACCATGTAGTTACGGTTCCGGATACGACCATCGCCATGGTCGACCAAACGGCGTATGACACCACGCTGGCGATAGACACCCTCATCAAGGTGCATATCCTGTCCTGGAGATAAAGCGGGTTACCTGATCGCGGGGTCGGTCTTGAAGGTAGGGTCCCAGGATGGGTCCCCGTTACCGTCCGAGGAAATGATCAGGGAGTAATCCCCGTCCTTCACGAAAATGGCTTTGAGCCATTCCTGCCCGGCCGACTGGAGGTCGCGCATCGGTACGAAGCCCCCGGTTCCATCCTCGAAAGCCAGCTTGAAGGTCCCCGCGGGCACCGTAAGCGCCACCGTGCCATTGACGCGAGCGCCGCCCAACTTGGTCGCCTTGGACGTACTGGCGAAATCCACCGCCGAACTCGGGAACAGGAAGAAGGTCAGGGAATCGGGATTCTTGGTGATCTTATTGCTCACCCGCAGAGTGGCGGTTCCGGTGACCGTGGTGGCGGTGGTATCCGCGGACCCGCTCAGTTCCACGGACTTGCAACCGGAAAGGACGGCAGGGCCTGCAACCAGGCCAAATGCACCCAAGACGCCCAAGGCGCTGCCAAGCAGGAAGGTTCGGGGTAGGAACGCGGTTTTGGCCATGTGGGATTTCCTTCCCATCATGATACCATTACCGATAGACCCTTTCCACCCGGTTGCCCAGGGAGCAGATGATGTCGTAGGGATGGGTCTGCTTGATGCGCGCCCAATCCTCGATGGTTATCTCGCGCCGGCCGGATTTCCCGACCAACACCACTTCGTCCCCCACTTTCGCGGCGGGACAGCCGTTGAGATCGACGGTAAGGTAATCCATGGAAACCCTGCCGATGATGGGACAGGCTTTGCCCCGGATCAATACTTCGCCGGAATTGCTGGCGGCCAGCGGTACCCCGTCGGCATAGCCCGCGGGGACCGTGCCCACCCAGGTGTCCCGAAACAGGGAATGGGTACACCCGTAACCGATGGTATACCCCGCCGGCAGACGGCGTTTGGCGAGCAGGGCGGTTTTCAGGGTCAGGCTGGGCACCAGCTTATAACTGCGGAGCCCGTTCAAATCGAATACGCCGTACAGGTTGATCCCCGTGCGCACCAAATTGAAATAGGCCTCGGGAAAATTATTGATCCCGTCCGAATTGGCCATATGCACCAACGGGAATACGATACTGTCGGCGCGCAGGCGATCGAGCAGGCCACGGAACAGATCGATCTGTTCCCGCGATTTGGAGTGCATGGGGTTGTTGGCATTGGGGAAATGGGAGTAGATGCCTTCCAGTTCCAGGCCCGGAAGCCGTGCGATGGCGCGGATATCCTCGTAAGCACGGAAATGCGGCAGACCCAGCCGGCCCATACCCGTATCCACCTTGATATGGGCCTTGGCCTTGCGATGCTGTTTGCGAGCCTCACGGGAGAGAGCCTTGGCGGTTTCCAGGTCCGGGATGGGGCAAACCACCCCCAAGCGCACGCATTGGGGGATTTCCGTGGCCAAGATCCCCCCCACGATTTGAACCGGAGTCCGGAAATGTTTGACCAATTGGGCGGCTTCCTTGATCTCGGCGACTCCCAAACGGTCGACTCCCGCCTCGAGCAGGGCTTCCGCGACGGGTACGGCTCCGAGCCCGTAAGCATTGGCTTTGAGCACGGCCATGACCCGGGCAGGCTTAACGGTTTTGCGGATTTGGGCGAAGTTACGCCTGATGGCGGCCAGTTGGACCTCCAAAACCACCCGGGAAGGGATAGGTTCAGGCAAGCGCAACCGGCCTAGCGGGGCCAAGATAGGGTGCGGAAGTCATGGCGAAAAACGAATTTAGCATTAAATTTAGTCCGGGCGCGCCTCGGACATCTCGGCCGCCTTGTCCCACATCTTTGAAAGCAGGAATATGCGCAGCTTCAACTCCCTGTGTGTGTTGGTTGGAATAGCCTCCGTTTCCGCCTCGGTCATGGCGGCCGAAGCGCATAAAGGCGAAGACCTGACCAACCGTTCGTTCAGCGGCAGGGATCTGACCGATGGCGAGTTCAAGAATTGCAACCTGGAAAGCGCGCGCTTCAACCAGACCATCGGCGCTAAGACGAGCTTCGAAGGCTCCAACGGCAAGAACGTGAGCTTCGCGTCCATGCAGATTTCCGACGCCAGCTTCCGAAGCACCACCTTCCCGCAAGCCGACTTCCGCAATTCCGATTTGCGCAACAGCGACTTCAAGCGCGCCGGCCTGGAAGGCGCCAATTTCCAGAACACCGTTCTGTTGGACGCGGTTTTCGAAGGCGCTATCCTCACCAAAGCCAATTTCACGGAAGCAAAGTTCAACGAGAAGGCCGTGTTCGCCAAAGCCAACCTGGCGGGCGCCAGCTTCAAGAACAACAGCTTGGAGCAATCGGATTTCTCCAAGGCCGATCTGACGGGCGCCATCTTCAACGCCGTCAAGTTCGAAGGCGCGGATTTCAGCGGCGCCACGGTGGCCAACATCAACCTTGCCGAATCCAACCTCACCGACGCCGATCTTTCCCACCTGAATTTCAGCAACGCCAACCTGTCCACCACGGCCCTGGTGGAAGCCAATCTGAAAAGCTCGCGTTTCTCCGATTCCAAGTTCGATAAGGCCGAGTTCCAGTTCACCAAGGTCAGCGGAGCCAGCTTCGACCGCTGTTCCTTCAATAATGCCTCCTTCTACCGCACCGACCTCTCCGGCGTGAACTTTTCCAACTCTTCCATGAACGCCTCGGTATTCGACAATAAGAGCCTGGACAAGTCCAATTTCCACGGCTCCCAGCTGGAGCGCGCCAAGTTCACCGTGGACAAGATCAGCAAGGTCGATTTCACCGGCGCCAACCTCAAGTTCGCGGACTTCTCCGGCGCGCAGCTTTTCAACTGCGACTTCTCCGGCGCCGACCTTTCCAACGCCCGCTTCGACAACGCCTTCATCACCGGTTGCGACTTCTCCGGCGCCAACCTGGCGACCGTCTTCTGGGACGCGGACAACCTGAAGAAAAACCTCTTCAACTCCGAGACCCGCTTCCCCCGTTCCTACACCCCCATTCCCTCCCAGATGCGGGCCCACAAGTAAGCCGATCGGGACATTCTACGACCTGATAAAAGGCCCTGGACATAAGTCCGGGGCCATTTCATTTCCCCCTCCCCCCCGCCGGACAACGGAATCAGCGAAACGCCCCGAAAATGCTAATATTTAGGATATGAGACGCCCTATATTGCATGACGGTGCTGGTGAACTGGTGTACGAAATCCGCGAGATAGTCAAGAAGGCGCAGCTTTTCCAGAAGCTCGGTGTCGAGATTTTCTGGGAAAACATCGGCGACCCCGTCGCCAAGGGCACTCCCATCCCCGTCTGGATGAAGGACATCGTCGGCAAGCTCGCCCACGAAAACCTCAGCTACGCCTATTGCCCCACCAAGGGCGTCCTGGAAACCCGCCAATACCTGGCCAAGAAGAACAACGCCTTGGGCGGCACCCAGATTACGCCGGAAGACATCCTGTTCTGCAACGGGCTGGGCGACGCCATCTCCAAGGTATACCAGTACCTGGATCCGGGCGCGCGCGTCATCGGTCCCTCGCCGGGCTACTCCACCCATTCCTCCGCCGAAGGCAGCCACGCCAGCCAGCCCCCGATTACCTACAAGCTGATGCCCGAGAACCATTGGTACCCGGACATGGACGAGTTGCGCAACAAGATCAAGTACAACCCGAACATCGTCGGCATCCTCATCATCAATCCCGACAATCCCACCGGCATGGTGTATCCGGAATGGTACCTCCGCGAGATCGTCTCCCTCTGCGCCGAACATGATCTCTTCATCATCGCCGACGAGATCTATACCCATATCACTTACAACGGCGCCAAGGCCATCCCATTGGCCCAGGTGATCGGCGACGTTTGCGGCATCTCCATGAAAGGCATCTCCAAGGAACTGCCTTGGCCCGGCTCGCGCTGCGGTTGGCTGGAGTTCTACAATACCGGGCGCGACGCCGAATTCGCCCGCCTGGTCAAGGCCATCGAAGACGCCAAGATGTTGGAGGTCTGCTCCACCACCTTGCCCCAGATGGCCATCCCGCCCATCCTATCGCATCCCGAATTCCCGGCCCATCGCGAGGCGCTGAACCTGGCCATCCAGAAGCGCGGCGAGGTGGTGTTCGAAACCCTCAAGGACGTGAAGGGGCTGATCGTCAACAAGACCTTCGGGGCCTTCTACACTTCCATCATCTTCAAGAAGGGCATGCTGAAGCCCACCCAGAAGCTGAACGTGCCCAATGCCGAGGCGCGCGGCCTGGTGGAGAAGATGGTGGAAGGGGTGCCGCTCGACAAGCGCTTCGTCTATTACGTGCTGGCCGCCACCGGCATCTGCGTCGTCCCCATCTCTTCGTTCTGCTGCGACCTGCATGGGTTCCGCGCGACCTTGCTGGAAGAGGATCCGAAAAAGATGGCCTGGATGTACCAGAAGCTGAAATCCGCTATCGAGGAATACCTGGAGTCTTAGGCCTAGAAGGTGTGGCGGTTGAGCAGGGCCCGGGCCTTACTGGTCGCGTCGCCCTCGGAACCGGCATCGCCCTTGGCGCTATCCCCGTCCGACCCGCTGTCCATCAAGGGACGCGTGCGCAGGGTCTTCCAACGTTCATCGGAAAGCTGTTCGGCCAGGCGCGCCAGCGCGGTATCCTGCGCGGCCACCAGAGTGGTATCCGATTCGGCCCGCAGCAGGCCGCGATAGGCCGCGTAGTTGCGGACCACCAGGCGCTTATGCTGCATGTAAGCGCTGTTCGGCTTCTTCGGATTCCACTTGGTCGGGCTCGGCAGCAGGCAGACCAGGTTGATGGCCTCTTCCTGGGTCAGATCCTTGGGCTCTTTCTTCATCCAATAACGGGCGCCTTCGCGCACGCCGAACACGCCATCGGCGAACTGGGCCACGTTCAGGTAAGTCTCCAAGATGCGATCCTTGGGGACATATTGCTCCATCACCAGGGTGATGACGGCTTCGCGCAGCTTCCGGCTTAATTCCTTTTCCTTGGACAGGTACAGGTTCTTGGCTACCTGTTGGGTAATCGTACTCGCGCCGCGCGCCTTCTTGCCCGCCTGATGGTTCGCCACCAGGGCATACTCTATCTGCTCGAGATCGAAACCTTGATGCTCGTAGAACTTGGCGTCCTCAGCGATGAGCGTCGCTTCCTGCACCACCCGGGGGATGGAATCGAGCGGAATCCAGGACCAGCGGATGAGAGTGTCCGGAGGCGGCCACTGCCCGGCGGTGCGCAGGCTGTCGGTAAGCCGCGAGCGCTCGGCTTCGATGAAGGTGGTCGTCTTGGGGTTCACGTTCCGCAATTCGCGGATATCCCATACCGAGAAATATTCGCCCGTCCACCAGACACCGTAGGCCATGCCCACCAACACGGCGCCCAGGGCCAACTGGTAAGCGGTCCAGATTATCAGCCAAATGGTCTTAACCGTTAGGTAACCGACATGCAGCGTCGCAAGGGATATCCTTGCCCATTTGGGTTTATTGCTGGTAGGGGTCATTG
>JAHFCH010000156.1 GCA_023249635.1 Fibrobacterota bacterium | reverse complement strand
CCATGGCGGTCCTTGGGCCAAGCCGACGACTTTGCACGATCAATCCGGCGTCCTGGGCGGCGGGGTTTTCGGAATCTCGACCAACCCTGGGTTTTCCTGGATCGTTTCGGCGAACTACCTCGAAGCCGACGCCGATGGGCTCGACTTCGGGTACGGCGCCGTAGGTTGGGAAACCGCTTTCCGATTCCATAAGATCGTGCAGCCGATGGGCCAGGTTCAGATCGGGTATGGATTGGTGAGCCACGAAGGCGTCAGCTCCGGCGTGTGGGTAGGCGAGCTCGAAGCCATGCTGGGATTCAAGATCGGAAAAGGCGAGAAACTGATCACCGGAGTTGGCTACCGAGAAGTCGAAGGGGCCAACGGGGTTCCCGGCGTCGGCGGCAGCACATTGGACGGCTGGGAAGCCTTGGTACGCTTGGACTACGGAATTTATGACGCCGCACTACATCCGAAACCCGCGGCTTCCCTCGGTGCTCCGGTTTTTTCGGGGTTCTACTCCGGCAAAGCCACCCTGCTGGGGGGACACATGGCCTGGCTGGACGGGGGCGGCACCATGTTCATTTTCGGAGGCCGCTGGGCGGCGGGAATCAGCGGATATCGCACGCGGGGAGACATATCCGACGCAGGCGGAACCTTGTCCATGGGGTATGGCGGCGGTTTACTGCGATATATGCTCTCTCCCCAGAGCCGCATCCATGCAGGCGTATCACTGCTGGCGGGTGCCGCAGGCTTAGGCTCGGTTCCGAAAGGAACACGGGAAGCGAAAGCGGAAGTGTCCCCTGTCGCCGACGCGGATGTCCTGCTGGAAACCAACCTCACGCAATTCTTACGCATGAGCGTCGGATGCGGATACCGTTTCGTGCCGGCACGATTCCAAGGCTTGGGCCCGCTGGATTGGGGCGGTCCGACCCTGACGGCGCAATGGGCTACCGCGGCATTTTAATTCGAAGACAAAGGAGAAACTCATGACGAAGATTCTGATTGGATATGACGGTTCCCCCGCGGCCGACTCGACCTTGGCGGATATGCGGAAAGCGGGATTCCCCGCAAAGGCGGAAGCGCGCATCGTGATCGCATGCCCACCGATTATGCCTTTGGAGTCGCTGGCTCCCAATGGGCTCGTCCCATCGGGCTATGTCGAGGCCTACGCCCAGGCCGTGGAAAACCATGAGGTCACGAAAGCAAAGGCCAAGAAGCAGGCCCTGGCGGCCGCGAAGAAACTAAAAGCCGTTTTTCCGGACTGGCGGATCGTTGCGGAAACGAGCGAGGAAACACCCGCCCACGCCATCCTCGACGCCGCGGAAACTTGGAAAGCCGATTGGATCGTCATCGGCTCCCGGGGCTGGAGCGAATTCGGAAAACTCCTGCTGGGAAGCGTCGCGGACCGGGTCATGAATCATGCCGGCTGCCCCATCCGCTTGGCACGTCCGCGCAAAGGCGCGAAACCGGGAGCGCCGAATCTCCTGATCGCCTACGACGGTTCCCTTCACGCCGATACCGCGGTCCAATCCGTGGCCGCGCGGAAATGGCCGAAGGGCACCCGCGTCACGGTGTTGGCCGTCTCGGAATTCTTCCTGCGCATGGGCGATATCACCCTGGCGCTGTCCAAAGCCCTCGGCCATGACGGACAGGAAAGCCCCTGGCCCTGGATGGATGCGCGCCTGGACAAGGCCGTGCGCAAGTTGGAATCCGCGGGCTTAAAGGCCCGGTCTGCGATGGTGTACGGGGAAACCCGCCGGACTTTGCTGGACAAGGCGAAGGATTTCAAGGCCGATACGATAATCATGGGCTCCCATGGCTACACGGGCATCCGGCGCCTGATGCTCGGCAGCATTTCGGCGACGGTCGCCGCGCACGCGCCTTGCTCGGTGGAGATCATTCATCTCAACCGGAAAGGAGTACGGAAATGAACAAGACGGAATTCCTTTTGGGCGACGAATGGGAGGAATTGCTGCGCCATCACTGCGCAGGCGTCCCCAAGGAACGATTGCAGGCTCCCGGTCCGGATTTCGTCAGCCGGGTCGCGACGCAGTCCGACCGGTCCATTCCCGTCCTCCGCAATCTGCAAGCGCTTTTCGATCATGGACGGCTGGCCGGCACGGGGTATCTATCCATCCTTCCCGTGGATCAAGGCATCGAGCACTCGGCGGCAGCTTCCTTCGCTCCGCATCCCGATTATTTCGATCCGGAAAAAATCGTCGAGCTGGCCCTGGAAGGCGGCTCGAGCGCCCTCGCATCCAGCGTGGGCGCGCTCGGCTCCGTGGCCCGCAAATTCGCGCATCGCATCCCGTTCATCGCCAAGCTCAACCATAACGAGTTGCTTTCCTATCCGAACAAAGCGGATCAAATCTTCTTCGCCCAGGTCCGCCAGGCCTGGGATTTGGGCGCCGCGGCCGTAGGCGCGACCGTGTATTTCGGTTCGCCCGAGAGCACCCGGCAAATCCAGGAGGTGTCCCACGCATTCCAGGAAGCGCATCGGCTGGGCATGGCCACGGTCCTGTGGGCTTACCTGCGCAATCCGGCCTTCAAAACCGCGCAAGCGGATTACCATGTTGCCGCTGACCTCACGGGCCAGGCCAACCACCTGGCCGCCAGCCTGGAAGCCGATATCGTGAAGCAGAAGCTGCCGGAGACCAACGGAGGATTCACCGCGCTGAAATTCGGCAAGACGCATCCGTCCGTATATGGCGATCTCGCCGATTCCCACCCTATCGATCGCGTGCGGTACCAGGTGTTGAATTGCTTCGCGGGCCGGGCCGGACTCATCAATTCCGGCGGAGCCTCGGGCCAGGATGACCTGAAGGATGCCGTGCGCATGGCGGTGATCAATAAGCGCGCGGGCGGCATGGGGATGATTTGCGGACGTAAGGCATTTCAGAAGCCATTGAAAGACGGCGTGCAATTGCTGCATGCGATCCAGGAGGTGTACCTGGATCCTTTCATCCAATTGGCCTAAAGCCGATCGGAAGAACATATCCGGCGAAGGCCTTTGTCCGCCAGGACAAAGGCCTTTTTATCAGGTGCGATACAACGCGGCAATACCGGATCCCTGCGGCAATTCCTTTTCCGGCATCGAATACACTTTGGCCCGGCCCAGCAACGCATGGATGCAAGCCAGGTTCGCGAGGCTCTCCGATCCTGGTCGGAAGCTCTCGTGCAATTCGGTGCGCCCGGTGGCCGGTTCGTAGCTCCCCCATTGCGTCTTTCCCAACGGCAGGAAAAGATGGGTCAGTTGGTTTCGGGCCGCACAAGGAACGACATCGGTATAACCCGCGCAGGAACGCGCCCGCGCCAGGTTCTCCACGTAGTACCCCAACGCGACATTCTTTTCCTCGTACTCCCGTCCGGCAAGCAGGGCGTTCGCGCGCGCATGCAGATCGTCCGTGGTTCCCAACATGCCGCTATGCCCCGGGAGGTCCTTCTCGACAAGTCCCTTGTAAGTGTTCACGCGGCGGTAGATGGGAAGAAGGAATCCCACTCCGGCGAGGATCAGGGGCACCCCCGTAGCCGGCAGACGGGCTTGGATGCCATGATCGATCTGGCGGAAAAAGCCCTCGATTTCCTGTTTGAGACCCTTGCCGTCACCGGGGCCGGTCGCGAAGTGGGCGGAATCCTGTCCATGCCCCATGGTGCCATGGTGGCCGGAGGAGTTGGAATGGAACAAGGCCTGGTATTCCGCCTCCTGGAAATGGCGGGTGCGCCGGATATCCGTTTCCAGCCCCTCCAGGGAAATCTCCCGCATGGCCACCCCATCGCAATCCCATAAGCGGATTTGGTGCTGGCTGAGGCTCAGAAGGGAATAGCGATCGCGATGTTGGATCTGCGGCAGGATTCCATCGAGTCGGAACCGGACGTCGACCTGAACGGCCGCCTGGGGGGCTTGCGGCAATAGCAAGGTCAAGCTGCGTATCCCATCCGTGAACAGGGCGAGTCCCTGGCCGTGGAATCGGCTCGCGTCCGGTTCGGATAAGAGGCTATCGATGGCAGCCAACAGGGCTTCGGCATCGGTGGTGAAGGTACCTTGGTTTTCGAGCGCCAACAGCGCATCGCGGCGCAGGTCACGGAGCAGGATTTTATCCTCCAAGGGCTCCCGCCAGGATTTATCGAAGGGCAGGTAGAGGGACAGGCGCGGTCCGGAACCCGATGAAACCAGGAATTCGGTATCCTTGGCTTCCAAGCGCGTGAACAGAGGGATTCGGGTCAAGGTGCGGAACATGGCATCTCCTTGGATGTTGGATTTACCCTGAAGAAAAGCAAGGGACGAGCCAATCCGATCGCTACCGAGCAGGCCAGCCTGACCGGATTTCCCAGGTCAATTCCTTATTCCGTGAAGCCCGCTGACCTAATGACAACCCGCGTGCCATTTTGTCCTGGCTGAGCTTGAAGCGGTGAAACTGAAAGCGATACGGGTGCAATCCACCGGCATCAGTTCTTGGCACGGCTTTTGATTAAGGTATCGCCAGACCATCTTCATGGAGGCATTCGCATGGAATATTCACCTTGGGCCCAACAACCCTGCATCATGTTCGTAGACGGCAACAGCGACCTGCGCTCCTGGGTGAAGGATTTCCTCGAAGCGGAAGGCTTCAAAGTCCTCACGGCCCGCAATAGCGTCGAGGCCCTGGTACTGGCGGCCGACTACCCCCTGGCCATCGATGTACTTGTCGCGGACTCTGAGTTGAAGACCTGCCATAACGGAGTGGAACTGGCGGAATGCTTCCGCGTCCTTCGCCCCGAAACCCAGGTGCTGCTGGCCTATGACCTGCCCGCGGTGGCCGGTGTGGAATGGCAGCGCCTGCCCAAGGAATTCACTCGCAGCCAGCTGATCGCCGCCGTACTACGCGTCACGGAACTCGCCTGGGCCCAAGTCGCTTAAGTGAAGCACACGATTCAATGCGATTGGGTCGGAGGAATGGCCTTCGATGCCGAGGTGGACGGCCACCATTTGCGGCTGGACACCGGCGCCGAAGGCGGAGGCCAAGGCCTTGGCCCACGTCCTAAACCTTTGCTGCTGGTTGCCGCAGCGGGATGCACGGGAATGGACATCGCTTCGCTGCTGAAGAAAATGCGCGTCGAGGTCGCGGGCTTCGGAATGGAAGTCGAAGGGGACCTAACCGAGGACCATCCCAAGACCTATTCCGCCATCCGCTTGGTTTACACGTTCCGGGGCAAAGACCTGGATAGAGCGAAAATCGAAAAGGCGGTTGAGTTGTCGCAAGACCGGTATTGCGGGGTCAGCGCCCTACTCCGGAAAGCCATCCCCTTTTCCTACCGAATCGAATACGCTGAATAGCTTGGCTGGATTCGCATTCCGGATTTCGAACAAAGCCCTTAGATACGGGAAAGAGGCCGCATGCACGACTTGAAATCGAAAATATCCGATCAGATCGATGCGATGCTTGCGTATTGGGACAAGGACCTGATTTGCCGATTCGCGAATATGGCTTATATGCAATGGTTCGGGAAAACGCCCGAGGAGATGATCGGAAAAATCCACATCAAGGATCTGCTCGGCCCCCTGTACGAGAAAAATATCCCCTTCATACAAGCCGCGCTCCGCGGTGAGAAGCAACAGTTCGAACGTGCGATCACGACGCCGGCCGGGGAAATCCGGTTTGCCTTGGCGAATTACTATCCGGACGAAAGGAGCGATGGAATCAGGGGGTTTTTCGTCCATGTCGCGGATATCACCGCCGTAAAGAAACTCGAACTGGAAAGGGAAAAACTCATCGGCGAACTCCAAGCCGCCCTCGGGGAAATAAAGACCTTGAACGGTTTGCTCCCGATTTGCGCTTGGTGCAAAAAGGTGAGGGATGATAAGGGATATTGGAACCAGATCGAGGATTACTTTTCCAAGCATTCGACCCTGACCTTTTCGCACGGGATTTGCAACGACTGCATCAATCAGCATTCCCGGGAAGTGGTCGATAAGCGGCCTCTCTGACCGGCGAGACTAGGCGAACCAGGCTTTGGTCACGTATTGCAGGACCATCCGCTGGGTATTGAAAAAGGAAGCGTTCAACGCGATGGCGTGGCGCATGATCTCCAGGAATCCGCGCCGGTTGTTGTTGTACAAAGGATAGATGGCTTGATCCAGCTTGGCGTATAGGGTCGCCGCATCTTCGGCATCATTGCGCGGACCCCCGATACCGTTCATCCCCGGTCCGATGGACCATCCGGTCACCCCCTCGATATGCCCTTCCAGCCACCACCCGTCCCGGATGCTCAACGAAGGCACGCCATTCATGGCGGCCTTCATGCCGCTGGTTCCGGAGGCTTCCATGGGGGGCTCGGGGGTGTTCAGCCAGACATCCGATCCGGAAGTCAGGAGCCGACCCAATTCAAGATCGTAGTTCTCCAGATAGGCCATGCGGATGCAAGGCCCCAACTCGTCCTTGAGCCGGAACAAATTACGGATGATGTCTTTGCCGTCCTGATCCTTAGGATGGGCCTTCCCTGCGAAAATCACCTGCAGACCACCGTGCTTGGCGGCCAAAGCGCGCAAGGTCGGAAGATCATGGAATAACAGGGAGGGTCGTTTGTACGCCGTCGCCCGCCGGGCGAATCCCAGGGTCAATACGTCATTGTCCATGCCCGCGTTGGTCAAATGGTTGACCTCTTGCAAAAGAGCGGTTTTGGCGGTCTGATGGGCCCACCAGATTTCTTCCGGTGGGATACCCAACGCGTACCTCAGGCTGAAGTTGTCCTCGCGCCAACCGGGAATATGCCGATCGTATAGTCCGGCGAATGCCGGCGAAGTCCAACTCGCCGCGTGGACCCCGTTGGTAATGGAGTCAATGGTATGCTGGGCGAACATATGGCGGGAGACTTCCCCATGCCGTTTGGCGACGCCGTTGATGTAATGGCTCGCATTCATCGCGAGAAAAGTCATGTTGAGAAGGCCATCATGGCAGAACAGAGTGGTCTGACGGAACGGTTCCGCCTGGCCAAGCAACTCGGAAACCAAGTCCAGGGAAAATTGGTCATGGCCCGCCGGCACGGGCGTATGGGTGGTGAAGACGCAGCGCCGGCGGACCGAATCAAGATCGCCCGGTTGGATATCCATTCGTCCGGCACGCTTCCGCTCCTCGTCCAAAAGCTCCAAGGTGAGAAGCGCGGAGTGGCCTTCATTCATGTGGAACCGCGACAGGCCGGAATACCCCAGGGCGCGTAGCATCCGTACTCCGCCGATTCCGAGTACGGCTTCTTGCCCCAGGCGATACCGGCCGTCCCCTCCGTAAAGGGTATGCGTCAGGGTTCGCTCCCATTCCCCATTGCCCTCCACGTCCGTATCGAGGAAATAGACGGGCAAGCAATGCCCCGTGACGCCTTCCACCCATCCGACCCACACAGCGATGCGGACGCTGCGGCCCGCGAGCGTGATCTCCACCGTCTCCGGGAGGCGCGTCAGGTAATCGTTGATGGCCCATTCGGCGGGCTGTTCACTCTGGCTTCCGTCCGGGGCAAGGCGTTGGAAAAAATACCCGTGCCTATGCAACAAGGTCACGGCGGCTAGGGAAAGCTTGAGATCGGCGGCGGAACGCAAGGTATCCCCCGCCAGTACGCCCAACCCCCCGCTGTAGGTCGGCATTCCTGCATCGAGGCCTATCTCCATTGAGAAGTAAGCGACGGTGGTTTCCCGGGCGGGAACGGAAGCGGCCCCCACTTTCTTGAATCCCTGCCCGGCCGATGCGGGATTCAGATCCCCGGTCGTCATTTGTCAGCCGTATGGCGCGGCCGGCCCGGGGCATGGTTTTCGTACAATTTCCGCTCCAAGAGTTCGACGCGGGGAAAGAGCACGTTGGTTTCCAGCTCCGCGTGGATCAAAAGCCTATCGGCGAAACCATCCAGAGCGGTTTCCGCTTTCCGCGCGATTTCGGCGGCAGGCCTATCCAGGTGCTGGTTACGCAATTTTTCGCGGATGGAGATGATCATTCGCTTGAATTCCGCTTCCGGCTGGTGGGCTTCCGATTTCAGGTAGACGGTGACGGAACCGCGATGGGTTTCAGGCCCTAAAGCGTTATAGCGAAGGCAGGCTTCGTTGCGGAGGATTTTCGGGAACAGAAAGTCTTCCTCCTCGGCCATGTGCTTCAGGAAATCGGCCTGGAAATGCTGATACTCCTGCAACAGGAGTTTCACGATGTACCCATCCGGATAGGCCGGTAGCCGCTCTTCCACGAGCAGGCTTTGGATTTCCGGCATTTCCTTTTCCCTGAACGCTTCGTGATTCCGGACCAGATGATCGATCAGCCAGTAGATTGGCTTATTGTCCCAGTCGGTATCGGGTGGCGATTGCGGTATCTTCGCAATCCGGGCCAGGCAATCCGAGACGTCAATGACCCTGCTTGTGCAGAGGCTAACTAGAGTGGATTCCTGGTGATCCCAGATTAGCTGCCCGAACTCTTCCTCCAGGATTTGCACGGCCATGGGCCGGGCTCGGAGGATTTGGCGGATGGAGTTGTTGCTTGAGTAAATCATATTGCCTGCTTCGCTTTGAGACGATGTTTGGCCGCGGCTTTGGCGTAGAAAGGCCGCTTGGCCGCCTCGGATGCCAGTCCGTAGGCGAGCAAAATGCCGCCCAATAAAATCAGGATATTCAGGGGGAGCGGAGCGAGGCCGAGCTTCGACGCTCCCGGAATCCATGGGAGGCAGACCGCGAAAACGGCAACGCCTGCGCTTAATACCCCCAATGCCTTTCCCGGCCGGCTGCGGAAGGACCAGCGCCGCGTGCGGATGATCAAAAGGACCAACACTTCGGAAAGCAAGGATTCCAGAAACCATGCGGTGCGGAATTGATCGGGCGGAACGCGCAGCGCCAACAGGGATCCGAAGGTCAAGAAATCAAAGGTCGAGCTGACCAGGCCGAATACGATCATGAAGCGTTGGATTTCGTGATTGTCCCATTTCCGCGGTCCACCCACTTGTTCCGGATCCAGGCTGTCCTCGGCGATTGCCATGGCGGGCAGATCGCTAAGGAGATTGAGGAAAAGGATCTGCTTGGGCAGCATGGGCAGAAAGGACGTGAACAGCGATGCCCCTGCCATGGAAACCATATTGCCCAGGTTGGCGCTGGAGGTGATGAAGACGTATTTCAGGGTGTTCGCGAAGGCCCGGCGCCCTTCCCGGACCCCATCTGCCAGAACCTTCAAGTCTTTCTTCAACAGAACGATGTCCGCCGCCTGGGTGGTCACGTCCGCGGCGCCGTCCACGGAGATCCCCACGTCCGCCGCGTGCAATGCCGGCGCATCGTTGATCCCGTCCCCGAGATAGCCCACGGAACTTCCCGTCGCCTTCAAGGCCAGGATGATGCGTTCCTTCTGGTTGGGATCCATCTCGGCGAATATTTCCACCCGTGCGACCCTGTGGCCGAGGGCGGTGCGGCTCAACCGGTCCATTTCCTTCCCGGTCAGGATCCGGTCCGGGCGCAGACCCACCCGCTCCCCGATGTACGCGGCCACGACACGGCTATCCCCGGTTATCATCTTTACCGCGATACCGAGGGTCCGCAATTCGGCCAGGCTGGCGGCCGCATCCTCCTTGATGGGATCGCGGAACGCGAGGAGGCCGAGGAACGCCAGTCCGTTCTCGTCGGCAAAGGTAACCGGCGCGCTACCCTGTCTGCGGCGGTAGGCGACCCCAAGGCAGCGGCACCCTTCCCGGCCCAAGGCCTCGGCGCGTTGGGCGATGACCGCCTTGGCCTCGACGATCGGAAGCATGCGACCGTCCGCGGTTTCCGCCGTCACGCAATTGGCCAATACGCGATCCAAGGCCCCCTTGGTGATCAGGATTTCCCCGTCCGGGCCCGCAACGACGATGCTCAAAAGTTTCCGGGAAAAGTCGTAAGGCAGTTCATCGCGCTTGGCATAATCCGCGGCGCCTTCAGCAGGCAAGGCTCGCAACACGGCGTCGATGGGATTGGCATAGCCCGATTGGAAGGCCGCGTTCAGGTAAGCGAACAAGCGCAGTTTGGGCGCATCCGCGCCCAGGGGATCTTCCGCCGCTTCCAGGCCCGCCACCCCGCGCGTCAAGGTCCCGGTCTTATCGGTGCACAGCACGGTCATCCCGCCTACATCCTCGATCGCCGAGAGACGCCGCACCACGACCTCTTTGCGGGCCATGCGTCCGGCCCCGCGGGCAAGCGTAATGCCTTGGATGGCCGGTAAAAGCTGGGGCGTCAACCCAACGGATAGGGCCAAGGTGAAGAGGAGGGAATCGAGGACCGGGCGATGGAAAGCGACATTCAATCCGAAGATGAGGACGGAAAGGGCCAACGCGAATTCGAGCAACAAATACCCGAAATGCTTGGCGCCCTTTTCGAAGGCGGTATCCGGCGGGGGTTTGGCCAATCCTTGCGAGATTCCTCCGAAAAGGGTATGCGCGCCCACGGAAGCGACTAGAACCGTTGCGGTTCCGCTTACGACATGGGTCCCTAGGAATACCGCGCCGGAGCGTTCATGCGGGCCGGCATCGGAAGCCACCGGGCCCGGACGCTTTTCCGCGGGAAAGGACTCGCCGGTAAGCGCGGATTCGTCCACGAAAAGGTCTTTGCATTCCAAGATCAATCCGTCTCCCGGGACGGCGGAACCGGCTTCCAGCAAGACGATATCCCCGGGGACGATCGCATCGGTGGGAACCTGTACCGCGATGCCATCCCGTTTTACGTCGACCTTCGCCTGGATCATGCCCAGCAAGAGCCGGATGGTATCGGCAGCCCTTTTCTCCTGCCAAAAACCCAGCGCGCCGCTCGCGGCGACGATGGCGAGGATGATGGACCCCTCGGTGAGATCCCCGAGCGCGATGGACAGGATCGCCCCGACCATCATCAGGATGACGATGGGGCTTTTGAACTGGGCGACCCAGAGCGCGAGATGGGAATGGGATTTACGGCCGGCTTCGCGGCGATCGGTACCCGATTCCGAAAAACGCCGGGCCGCTTCGGACCGCGTCAGGCCCTGGGGAACGGACCCCAGGTTCCGGAGCAAAGCCTCCGCGTTAAGGGTCCAAAACGCAGCTTCGGCCATGGACTATTGGTCGCCGGGAAAGCGCGACATGCCGGGAGCGGATCCCTCATACAACTCCTGTTCGAGCCTGCCTGCGCGCGGGAAAAGTATCCCGGATTCGAGGGCGGCGTGGGCGTTGAGCCGGTGGGCGAACCCATCCAGGGCCGCGAGAACGCGTTGCGC
The DNA here is from genome assembly GCA_023249635.1 of Fibrobacterota bacterium. Lineage (GTDB taxonomy): Bacteria > Fibrobacterota > Fibrobacteria > UBA11236 > UBA11236 > Chersky-265. The sequence goes on along the minus strand of JAHFCH010000156.1, from coordinate 5,247 downwards.
CAGCTCGGCGGTGTCCCGATGCAAATGCCGGTTCCGCAGCTTCGCGCGCAGCGAGTCGAGGGTCCGGCCGAATGCCTCGTCGGGCTTGTGCCTGTCCAGTTTCAGGTAAAGGTTGACCGAACCGCGGAACGGTTCAGGCTCGAGCTCCGGGTACTGGAAACAAGCCTCGTTCCGCAATATTTTCGGGAAAAGGAATTCTTCCTCATCGGTCATGTGCTTCTCGAAATCGGCGCGGAAATGCGCGAATTCCTCGGCCAGCTGATGGGCGACGAATCCGTCCGGGTGCGGAAGCCGACGCTCTTCCTCAAGCAGGGCCTGGATGGCCGGCATGTCGGTATCACGGAATGCGGCATGTTCCCGGGTAAGGAGATCGATCAGCCAATAGGTCCGGTGCTTATCCCAGCCTGTTTCCGCTGGAGGCGGCGTCAACGCGAGGATTCCTTGCATCATGGTGTGCGTGTCTGTCCCGTTTTCACGGCAGAGATCGGATAAGGGCTCCTCCATCCTGTTCCAGATATGGAACTCGAATTCCTGCTCCAGCAATCCGGCGGCCATGGGCCGTTGACGCAGGATTTGCCTAATCGATTGAGAGCTGGACAAGATCATGGAAACCTCCTTGGTCCCTTTGCGGTATTGCAATTCACGGGCCAATCCAATCCGTCCATTCCCAGGCATTCTACGGCCGGATCCGGCATTCCGGCGAGCCGCATTGCCAAGTTGTCCTGCAAAATGCCATTCCGACAGGGGGTCCGCTGCGGAAGTTACGAATGAGAGACACAGGGGGTCCTCGGGCCCGGCATGCAAGTTGCGTTCATTGCGGACCGTCCGCCCCTGCGGGCGATACCCGTTAAAGGAGTTCCCCATGGCCAAGAAAATCCTGTTCGATAGCGCCGCGCGCGCGGCATTGAAGTCCGGAATGGACACCCTCGCCAACGCCGTCAAGATCACCCTGGGGCCCAAAGGCCGCAACGTGGTCATCGGCAAGAGCTTCGGCTCCCCCCAGATTACTTGCGATGGGGTGAGCGTCGCCAAGGAGATCGACCTGGAAGACCCGTTCGAGAACATGGGAGCGCAATTGGTGAAGGAGGTCGCTTCGAAAACCTCCGATATCGCCGGCGACGGCACGACCACGGCTACCGTGCTCGCCCAGGCCATCGTGACGGAGGGCATGAAGAACGTCATCGCCGGGGCAACGCCCATTGAAATCAAACGCGGTATCGACCTGGCGACCGAAGCCATCATCGCCGAGGTCAAGCGCATGGCCAAACCCGTGGCCGGCAAGGAAGAATGGGCCAAAGTGGCTTCTCTCTCGGCCAACAACGATACGGGCATCGGCGACCTGGTGGCCGAGGCCATGGACCGGGTGGGCAAGGACGGGGTCATCCAGATCGAAGAGGCCAAATCGGCCGAGACCAAGGTGCGCATCACGGAAGGCATGCAATTCGATCGCGGTTACCTCTCCCCCTATTTCGTTACGAATGCGGATGAAATGACCGTGGCCCTGGAAGACGTTCTCATCCTCATCCACGACAAGAAGATTTCGGCCATGAAGGATTTGATCCCTATCCTGGAGAAATCGGCGCAAACGGGGAAACCCTTGCTCATCATCGCCGAAGACGTGGACGGTGAAGCGCTGGCGGCGCTCGTCGTCAATAAACTACGCGGCGTGCTCAAGGTCTGCGCGGTCAAGACCCCGGGATTCGGGGACCGGCGCAAGGCCTTGCTCGAAGACATCGCGGTGCTGACCGGCGGCCGGGTTATCTCGGAAGAAACCGGGCACAAGCTCGAGAACGCCGTTCTGGCTGATCTGGGAAAGGCCAAGACCGTGACGGTAGACAAGGACAATACCACCCTGGTGGACGGGGCCGGAAAGCAGGTCGATATCCAATCCCGCGTCGCTCAGATCAAGAAGCAAGTGGCGGAAACCACGTCGGACTACGACAAGGAGAAATTGCAAGAACGCCTGGCCAAGTTGGCCGGAGGCGTGGCCGTCATCGAAGTCGGGGCTGCAACCGAAACCGCCATGAAGGAAAAGAAGGATCGCGTGGACGATGCCCTGCATGCGACGCGCGCAGCCGTGGAGGAAGGCGTGGTGGTGGGCGGCGGAGTCGCGTTGATCCGGGCCGCCCAGGCACTGGCCTCGTTGAAAGCAGAACGCGACGAAGCCTTGGGGGTGGAAATCGTCAAACGCGCGTGCGAAGAACCCTTGCGGCAAATCGCTTTCAATGCGGGTGCGGAACCTTCCGTGGTGCTCAACCGGGTCAAGGAAGGCGCCGACGATTACGGATTCAATGCGCGGATCGGAACCTATGGTCCGTTGATCGCGGCGGGGATCATCGATCCCGCAAAGGTGACCACGACGGCCTTGCGCAATGCGGCTTCCATTGCGGGGTTGTTGTTGACTACGGATTGCCTGATCGCCGAGAAGAAGGAGCCCGCTGCCGCGGGCCCGCGGGGCATGGGCGGTGGGATGGGGGAGATGGGCTGAACGGTTTTACCGGCAGTCCGAGAGCCGCGAAAAATCACCCCATCAACAAATCGGGAAGATGCCGGAGACCAGCTTCTGGACAAAGGCATCCAAACCCCGTATTTCCCGCTCATAGATCTCGCGAATCGCCGGTTCCACGTCTTCGCGCCGCGCATCTTTAGCGATCGATAATTGGATGGATGCCATGGCCGGATCCGAAATGGTCCGCCCGATTTGGCTCCCGAGGGATACGGTCACCTCTTCCAGCCCCGGAATATCACGATGCATCCGGTCGGCCAAGTGATGGGCGAAAAGCGAATAGATCTTCCCTACGTGGCTGACGGGATTTTTGCCCGCGGCCGCTTCGGCGCCTCGCGGGCGATGCAGGGAAATGACGCCGTTCACCGGGTTCCCCCGGCCCACGGCTCCGCAGTCGCCCCCTTCGGCGGATGTCCCCAGCACGGTCAAGTACATGCCTGCCTCTCCCCGATTCGGGTCGTCCAAGGTGTTCAAGGAAACCGACACTTCTTGCAATCGGCGCAGCCGCCCGCGGAGGAAGTCAAGAAGGGTCCGGCGCATTTCCTCCTTGCGCGCGAAATAGGCCCGGCCGGACGGCACGAAGCGATCCACGAAGGCCACGGCCACGGTCAAATCCAGCCGCTGATCCTGGCGATATCCCATGACCTTCACGTCTTCTCCCGCTTCCGGGAAAAGACGTTTGAATTCCTGACCGTTCAGGTATTTCTCCGCTTCAAGGACCAAAGACTCCGTTTCCGTCAGAGGAGCATACCCGACCGCGGCGGAGGTATCGTTGGCGCACCAGGCTTGCTTCGCGAAAATATCCACAAGCTCCGGAGAGCCCGGTTTGAGTTCATTCTGGAAGATCAGGTGCCGCTCGGGATCCAGATGCGGGAGATGGATTGTGAACCAGATCCTGGCTTCGGCCTCCGCGATGCCGGCCACATCCACGCGCTTACCCTCGTATTCATAAGTGGCGCGATCCCCTAGGACCAGGCGCATCGGCTCCAATACCTCCCCGCCGCCGAGGCGCGGGGAGGTACGGCCCGCCACCAAAAGGCCTTTGTCCACGTTGTGGTGCAACACGCGCCCGAAAACATTCAGATATTCGCGGCACAGGGCAAGGGATATCCGCTCCATGACGGCGTCGCAAATGGAGTCCGGATGGCCCAGGCCTTTCCTCTCCGCCGCTTCGCAGCGCCTGCGTCCCGGCGGAATGCCATCGGTGGGTTCGATGATCAGGGGAGAGGGATTCATGACGCCGGATTATTTTCCGCTTTCGGTGCTGGCCGGGGTTGCAGCTTCATCCCCCTGCATTTTGGACAGGTTGCATCGGCATCGTCGGAGGAGATTTCCGGATGCATGGGGCAGTAGTAACGCCCCTTTCCGTCGCCATGCACCCCGCTGCCGCGGACGGAGGCTTGGGCGTGCCCGTCATGATGGACATGACCGCTTGTGCCGCAGCAACCCCCGGCCCCGGCGGCGGAGGAGCGGAAGCATCGCAGCAAGGCGTACGCCGCAGCCGCGAATAGAGCGATCCGTAGAATGAGATTCCAATCCATGCTGACCTCCTTGCCGGTAATTCAATCCCGGTTATTTCTTGGGGTGGTGTTTTTCATGCTCGTCGTCTTCCGTTTTCACGGACTTGGTGTTGGGCTTCTGCCCGGCCTTTGACGGGTTGCCCGCGGAATCCATGCCGGACATCCCGCCCGACATCATTCCCCCTCCCATCATCTTTTCCATCATGCCCATCATGTTCATGCACTCTCCCATGTGGGAGCGCATACCTGCGATGTGCCCCTCCACCTGTTCCAAAGCGGCCTTCATCTTGGCCTTATCGTCGGATCGTTTCGCATCCTGCACCGTCTTGAGCAAGCCGCCTAAAGTGTCGGACATCATACGGCATTCCCCGCCGGCCTTGCCCGACATTTCCATCATGGACATGCCGCCGCCCATCTCGCCCTTCGACCCCGGCATATTGCCTTCCATGCCGCTTTCGCCGGCGACGGCCAGAGTTGCGAAGAGGGCGAAGGCCAGGAGCAGGGTGTATTTCGGTGTCATATTTCTTCTCTTTGTTGAGGTTGCTATTCAATGCTCGTGAAGCACAGGATGGGACCGGTCTTCTCCGGAAGACGCATCCGCCCCTTTCCTTATCCGAGGGATCCATCCCGGAGTAGCGGCCGCATAAGCTCGCCAAGCGTCGCCGACCTCGGCTTCCACTTCCCTTTCCTCCCGGTGCGCCAGGCGCACGTATACCGTGACCAGGATGGGAAACAGCACCAGGGTGGGAATCGTAGGCCATTGCAGGAGGAAACCGAACATGATCAGGATGAAGGCGATGTATTGCGGGTGGCGTACTCGTCGATACGGCCCTGTCTTGGCCAATGTGCCCGTCTTTTGTGCGGAGTAAAGCACCCGCCAAGCCGAGGACAACAACAGGAAGCCGGCTATGATGAAAACATTGCTCAGGATATGGATCGGATTGGAATGCGGATCCCCTTTGAATCCCAGCAGGTCGTACCAGATATGGCCGGCGTCATGGGAAAACACGTCGAGCCCGGGAAACCGTTTCGTGAGCCAACCGGAGAGCAGGTAGATGGTGAGGGGAAAACCGTACATTTCCACGAACAGCGCCACGATAAAAGCGGAAAAGGTGCTGAAGGTGCGCCAATCCCGTTGCGTGCGCGGCTTGAAGAAGCTGAACGCGAAAAAGATGAAGATCGCCGAGTTGATGAGGACCAGGCTCCAAAGACCATACGCTC
>JAHFCH010000010.1:32353-68411 GCA_023249635.1 Fibrobacterota bacterium | reverse complement strand
TAGTTCATCGCGTAGAACGATCCGTCCGGGCCCACCTGCATCTCGGTGGGACGCGACAGTTTCCAATTGGCCCAAACGCGGCCGAACTTGCCCGGAATCGCCGAAGCGTTCAGCGACATGGTGTCCATGGTCTGCCCGATGTTCCCGTAATTGTTGAAGTCGGTGACGAACCAGGTGCCGTCGAAATGCGGCGGCATCTTGCCCGCGCGGTTGGCATAGGCGTCGTAGCGGTAGATGGGGCCGGTGATGGCGGCCGACTGGTTATAGACGTAGGATCCGGGCGTGGAAGGCGGCAGATTCTGGATGCCGGTGTTGAGGCTGGAATTGTTGATGGGGGCCTTGGGATCCTTGCCGGCCTTGAGTACCATGTTGTTGCCCGCGAAGTACGGCCAGCCGCCGTTCATGGGCTTACTGGTCACGTTGTATTCTTCCGTCATGCCGAAACCGTCGGGACCGACCTCGCCCCAGGCCAGCCAACCCTTGATGGGATCCACCGCGATGGAGTACGGATTGCGATTGCCCATCACGTAGATCTCGGGCAAGGTCTTTTCCGTGCCGGCCTTGAACAGGTTGCCCTCGGGAACCGAATAGCTCCCGTCATCCAGGGGGTGGATGCGGAGGATCTTACCGAGGTAGGAATTGGAATTGGGCGATCCGCCCTCATCGGATTTATTGTCGCCCACGCTGACCCATAGATCGCCCTTGGGATCGAACATCAATGCGCCGCCGGTATGCCATTGGTTGTTGTCCGCCGGGATCTTGATCATGACCTTTTCCGAAGCCATGTCCAAAGTCGTACCGGAAAGGGTGAAGCGCGAGAGGTGGAACTGGTAGGCTCCCGAGCCCGTGCCGTAGAACAGGTACATGCGCTTGTTGGATTTGAAACCGGGATCAAGCGCGATGCCCAACAGGCCATGCTCGCCCGTGGTCCGCACGCTGATGGTCCCCAGGGTTGTCACCGCTTTGGTGGCGCCGTCGTACTTGCGCACCTTGCCGGCCTTCTCCACGAAGTAGATGTCCACCTGTCCTTCGGCGGACATATCGAAAGCCATGCGCAGCGGTTCGGCCAGGCCGCCCGTGGCCTGGGTCGTCAGGGTCGTCATCGCGAAATCGGCATCCTTGACCGCGGCGCAACCGCGGGGATCGCCGGCAAGGGCGGGCAAAGCGGCTGCCAAACAGCCCGCCAAGACATAGCTGGGGAAGTACGCTTTCATCGGCGTCCTTTCGGAGAATCTTTTTTGGATTGACGGCTCCCCACGTGGCCGCCTCGTCTACCGGAATCCCGGAGGGTCCCCTCGACCGCCCGGTTGCAACGCCGGCCATGCTCCGGCGCGCTTGCATTGCTGAAGGTATGGGAGCGTACCGATCCGTACGTCCCGAATTGCCGGGGCAGGGTGGGACTTAGGGCGCCCTAAAACCGATTCTTGGCACCCATCTTCGGCGTTTGCTGCCAAAAAACAGGCATTAAAACGCTTTCACAACTGTGAAATATTTCGCAGCGTTCGCGAAATCCGTTTTGCCTATTTGACCCTTGCCTTACGCAGCAATTTACGGACGGTGGTGGCGCTCAACGGCTGCTTACGCAGCTCCAGATAGAGCGCGATGCGACCGCAGCCCCAGTCGGGATGGGCTTGGGCCAGGCGCAGCACCTCGGCAACCAGGGCTTCGGAGGCCGCGTGGGGGTGCCGTCGCCGGGGATGGCGCTTCACCGCATTCCCGCCATTCCCCGCCTCGGCGGACCGGACCTGCTTCCATTTGTAGTACAGGCTGCGCGGTATGCCCGCCTCTATGCAGGCCCGGCTTACGTTCCCCAGGGCTTCCACGCGGGCCTCCAGCTCCCTCAGTTTCGTTTCATCCATCCCCGAATCCTCTCCTGCGCCCTTGCGTGGACAATGGTGCCGACGCGCTCCCTTGCAAGCCGCGCCCGGCTGGGATACATTCTAAATAAAGATTGAGATTTAGTCTCATTCTTTATCCGAAGTCCGTGAAGGAGAATAACCGTGAAGCTGCCTCTCGCCCCTGGAATGCCTACCGTGCTATGCGCCACCCTGGTTTGGGTCTGCCCTATCCGGGCCGAAGCACAGACCCTCGACCTTCCGGAAAAATCCGTCCAGGCCCGCCGGCCGGTCGTCGAAGACGCCACCGCGCTCAAACTCAAGGCCACCCTGCACGAGACGCCCCGCAGCGTCACCATCCTCAACGCCGAGCGCTTGCAGGATCAAAACTTCCGCACCTTGGCGCAGACCCTGGACTACGTGCCCGGTATCGCCAAGAACAGCAATGCCAATGAGGGCTACCACTATTACGCCCGCGGCCAGCGCATGGCCGCCGCCGATACGCGTCTGGACGGTTTCGCGGGACTGCCCGCCGGCGGTGATTTCAGCCCCAACCTTTACGGTATCGATCAGGTGGTCATGCTGCGCGGTCCGGCGGGATTGCTGTACGGCCCTTCCGGCGCGCCGGGCGGCCTCATCAATATGATTTCCAAGCGGCCCCAGAATACCGCTTCCCGCCGCGCCGATTTCCGCATGGGCCCCTTCGGCGGCAGCACGGTGGGCAACAACGCCAGCTATGGGGTCGACCTGGATGCGACCGGGCCGCTCAGCGAGGACGGACGCGTGCTCTACCGCGGGCTGGCCACCCTGGAAAACATCAACCAGTACACGGCCAATATCGAGGATAAGAACCGCTTCGCGGCGCTTTCCCTCAGCTACAAGCTGGATAGCGAAGGCAAATATACGGTTTCACCCTTGGCCCAGTTCACCAGCCTCGCCAAACCCGCTGGTCGCGGCATCTCCATCTCGCCCAGCTCATCCCGCGCTACCAACGATGGTTCCTCGCAGCTCAACTTCCATGATCTTTCCCCCAACGACGTGAACCTGTACGCCGGTGGACGCAGCGATGATCAGTTCCTGGGGGGTTTCGATTTCAACGCCGCACCCGACCGGTCTCTCCGCATCAATGTGGGTTACCGCTACCTCGACTATGACTCGCGCATCAATCAGTTCGCACCCAATACCGCCACCCTGACCCAGGCCAAAGCCGGGGATGAAAAAAGCTGGACCGTCCAGCGCCGCCAGACCACTACCATTACGGAACGTTGGAACCATAGCTTCGACGCCAACGGCAGCTACGATTTCAAGCCCGCCGCCACCACCTGGTGGAAGAACCTGACGCAACTGGGCATCAACGGGCGCTGGAACGGGAACGATCGCTCCGCCACCGCCACCGGGGCCAACCAATCGGCCATCAACATCTACTCCGGCATCGCGCCGGCCATCCGCGATTCGGCCCTCACCCTCACGGAAGCTTTCCTCGCGAGCAACTTCGGCTTCAACGCCTACGCCCAGGATCAAATCTCCCTGGACAACGGCCGCTGGGTCGCGACCTTGGGACTGGGCTATGCGCAGGAAACCCCCGAACGCGATTACGGCCCCACCAATATCAATCCCGATACCGTCACCGGCCTTTCCGCCATAACCGCCACGCGCTACGGCACACCCACCCCGAACGCCGCCCTGCTGTTCAACGCCACCAGGCAACTGGCGCTGTATACCAGCTATGCCACCAGTTATAGCCTGGCCCCGGGTGAAAGGGAAAACGCCAACGGCGTAGGCGGCGGATTCAATCCGGAAACCGGAGTGAATTACGAAGCGGGCCTCAAGCTCGATATGCCCGCCTTGGGCGGGTGGGTGACCCTGGCAGCCTTCTCCGCGGAACGTTACAACGTCATGGTCCAGAACGGAGCCACCGAATTGAACAAGAACGGCAATCGCTATTACAGCCAGCGCGACGGCGAAGGCATCCTTTCCCGGGGCGCGGAACTCGGCCTCGAAGCCCGGGCTCTCCCCAACTGGAAGATCTTCGCCGGCGGCGCCTACATCCACGCCCGCAACCAGAGCCAGGCCGATCCCATCGCCGACGGCTCTCCCGCGGATAAGTCCCCGGAATGGTCCGGCAACCTTTTCAGCCGCTACGATGTGGCCGACGGGGTCCTGCGCGGACTGGGCGCCAGCGTAGGCGCCATCGTGCAAAGCGAACGCGTGTCCGCCTTGCGGACCACCGCCGCACCCGATCCCCTGGTGCTGCCCTGGTTCGGCCGTCTCGACGCGGGCCTATACTACCGGGTCAACGATAACGTGGACTTCGCCCTCAACGTCGAGAACCTGAACAACGATCTCGAGGTCGCCCTGGACGGAACCACCGGCGCGGGCGTGGAACTCTCCGCCCCCCGGCGCGTATCGTTCCGCACCGGCTACCGGATGTAGGTTATCACGGTTATTCCGCGGAAAACGCCGTAGATCCCTCCAACTCCGGCCCCCAAAAGAAGTTGCGGAGGGTGGGGTTTAGTTCTAGTTTCATTTTCGTGCCAGGAGAGCTGCTTTGACATCGGGTGTTGGCGGCAAGCGGTCTGAGCCCGCGGCGGAATCCGTCGTTCCCCTTTCCCATTCCCATGGACCCTACCCCACCACCGATGATCACGGGCATCTCGTGCAATTCTACGAGAGCGATCCCGTACTGGTCGCTTCGGTAAGCGCTTTCCTCGGCGCGGGCCTGGGAGCGGGCGAAGGCGCCATCGTCATCGCCACCGCCACCCATCGCGAAGCTTTGGAACATCGCCTCAATGCCCAGGGCATCAACGTAGCCGGCGTCATGGCGCGCAACCAATTGCAAATGCTCGACGCCCGCGAGACCTTGGCCAAGTTCATGATCAAGGGCATGCCCGACGAGGATCTGTTCATCAAGGTCATAGGCGGCGCGGTAGCCAAGGCTTCGGTGGGCCACCCCGGCATGCGCGCCTTCGGCGAAATGGTCGCCTTGCTGTGGGAAGACCACAACCCCGAAGCCGCCATCGCCCTCGAGAAATTCTGGAACACTCTTGGGAAAACCCTCGCCTTCTCCCTGCTCTGCGCCTATCCCATCCGGGGATTCGGTGACTCCTCCCAGGGCAAGATGTTTACCCGGGTATGCCAAGAGCATAGCGCCATCATCCCGGTGGAAACCTACCAGGAAAACGCCCCGGTCGCCGATCGCATACGCGCCGTGGCCGTGCTCCAGCAAAAGGCCCTGGCCCTGGAGGCGGAAATCGTGGAGCGCCGTCGCATCGAAGAAGCCCTACGGATGGCCACAGGGGAATTGGCGTCCCAGGTCGACGAATTGAAATCGCTCCACGAAGCCGGCAGTCGGCACCAGGCCCAACTGAGCGAAAGCGAACGCCGCTTCCGTACCATGGCCGATTCGGCGCCGGTGATGATCTGGTTGGCGGGTCCGGAAGGCCACCGCAACTATGTGAACAAGCCCTGGCTCGAATTCACGGGCAATACCCTGGAACAAGAGCTCTCCCGCCCCAGCGGCGATGGAATCCACCCCGATGATGTGACCGCCGCCCGTGAGGCGCTCCGTATCGCGCGGGAAGGCAAGACCGGCTTCCGCTCCGAATTCCGCTACCGCCGTGCCGATGGGGCCTGGCGCTGGCTTATCAATACCGGGACGCCATGCCGCAGCGAAAGCGGTGCCTACCTGGGTTTCATCGGCAGTTGCATCGACGTCACCGAATCCAAAGATGCCGAAGAGCATTTACGGCAAGCGCAGAAGATGGAAGCGGTGGGACGCCTCGCGGGCGGCATTGCGCACGATTTCAACAACCTGCTTACCGCCATCAACGGCTATAGCGAAATGGCGCTGGCCATGGTCACGGACGACGGCACCTCGCTCAAGGAATTCCTGGGCGAAATCAAACGTTCCGGTGAGCGCGCCGCGTCCCTTACCCAGCAGTTGCTGGCTTACAGCCGCAAGCAAATCCTCGCGCCTACCGTATTCGATCTCAACGAAACCGTAAGGGACATGGATCGCATGCTGCGTCGCCTCATCGGCGAACATCTCCGCATGGAATGCATCCTGGAACCGGGACTGGGGATGATCCAGGCCGACCCGGGACAGATCCAGCAAATCATCCTCAACCTGGTACTGAACGCGCGGGACGCCATGCCCGGAGGCGGATGCCTTACCTTGCAGACCTCCAACGTGGTACCGGACGGCAAGGAATCGGCGGATCATCGTCCCCATGTTCTGCTCGCCGTACGGGATACCGGCACGGGCATGACGCCGGAAGTCAAAGCCCGCATTTTCGAGCCTTTCTTCACGACCAAGGAAGTGGGCCGCGGCACGGGCCTGGGGCTTTCCAGCGTATATGGCATCATCCGCCAAAGCGGCGGCTTCGTGCATGTGGACAGCGAACCCGGCAAAGGATCCGCCTTCCTCATTTATCTTCCCATCGCCGCGGAAAGATCCGGTGCTGCGGGTGCGGATACGGGCGCGGCCGCCCAAACCGCCGGGCGTCATCATGAAACCATCCTGCTGGTGGAAGACGAAGAGACCGTGCGCAAATTCATCCAGCGCACCTTGCTGGCGCAAGGGTACGAAGTGCTCGAGGCCAAGGATGGCGAAGTCGCCTTGCGTATCGGCGAGAGCCACCCGAAAATCGATTTGCTGCTTACCGACGTGGTCATGCCCAATCTGAATGGGACCATGCTGGCCGAAAGGCTCAAGCTCATCCACCCCGGCATGGGCACCCTATTCATGTCCGGTTACACGGACACGGTCTTTCTCCCCGGCGGCATCCTCGATGCCGGCTCCCGCTTCCTCCAAAAACCCTTCGGGCAGGCCGATCTCCTGCAAAAAGTGAAGGATTTGCTGGACGCGCGGGCCCGTTCCTGAAAAAATCCCCAGCCCATCCCCCCGTATAGGATTAATTTCCGAAGGTGGGGGGCCTTATACATGTATTCAACCGTTTTGTCCGCGCCGCCGGACGGTCTAAACCGTCTGCAATGGCGAGCTGATAGCGAAGTCCGCATCGATCTTCTGGGGGTGGTGAGCTTCCCCCCGGGCCATCGCGGCGCGTTGCATTCGCACCCGTTCTGGGAACTGATTTTCATCGGCGCCGGTGAAGGCGCCATCGTGCGCGAAGGGGTGCGTCAAAACATCACCCGCGGCGATATCCTGATCGTCCGCCCGGGCGAACGCCATCAATTCTGGTCGAGTGAAGGCGACATCCTCGAGCAGATGTACCTGGGCTTCTCCTTCGATTTCGATTTCGAGGAGCCCGCGCACTTGCGCGGCGCGCCGATACGCTCGCCCAGCGGGGCCTTTTCCGAAATCCTCGCGACCGAACTGCGCGCCAGCCTGGAAAAGCTGAAGCGCAACGATCGCGCCGAAGCCGTCGCGGCCGCGCGGGGACAGCTCCTGAGCGTGGTCAGCCGGGTCATCGGCCATATCACCACGCCGCCCGCCGATGAGAACGGATTCGAAGCCAAGGGTTCGCTGGCGCGCTTGGCCCGGGAATACCTGCACACCAACCTGCGCGGCAAGATCACGGTGCCCTCCATGGCCCGCGAGTTCTGCTTGAGCCCGCAGTACTTCGGAGAAGTGTTCAAGCGCGAGACCGGCCTGAGCATCAAGGAATACCAGCGCAACCTACGCATGGACAAGGCCATGGAACTGCTCGGCAGCACCTCCCTGTCCATCACCGAAGTCGCCGACGCCGTGGGCCTGGAAGACCTGGCATACTTCTCCCGCCTCTTCAAACTGCGCTTCGGCATCTCGCCGCGCCAGGCCCGCACCGGCGGGGTCGCGGTCTGATATAGGGGTTTGGGGCTCCCCGCCACCGCGAGGGCTCCAAACTCCAAGTTTTCCCTTCCGAACTTCAATTTTCCGCTGATTTCGCGGCCTACCTTCACTTTCAAGGTGGGCCGCATGCTTTTATTCCGATCCGTATTCATGACCCTGGGGCTGGCTATTGCCGTCCAGGCCGGGCCGAAGGAGGACTCCGGCTGGGTTTCCCTTTTCAACGGCACGGACTTCAACGACTTCTACGCCTATTTCCAGGACAATGGCGTGGTCGACATGGCCAAGCAGGATGCCTTCTTCATCGACGAAGGCCTATTGCATGTCCGTAAAGCCCATGACGGCGGCTTCAGCAAGATCGAAGGCCACCTCATCACCCGCAAGGAATACTCCTGGTACCGCGTACGCGTGGATTACCGCTACAGCACCAATGCCGAAGCGCAGAACGCCGGGCTGGTAATCCACATCGAGAACAAGGCGGCCCTGGTCGACGGCATCAAGACGCTGCGCCCCCGTTCCATCGAAATCAACATGCGCCGCATGGAAGCCTCACCCTGGACCTTATGGTCGGCCACGGGCCTGGGACCGTACATCACCACCACGGTCAAGGCAGGCACCAACAATTACCTGGCCAAGGATCAGGGCGGCGTGGAATGGACCAATGACCCTTGGGGCGAGCGCATCATCCGCACCACCCTCCCCAATTCCGAAAAGGCCATGGGCGAGTGGAATCATGGCGAAGCCCTCGTCGCCGGCGACAGCATGCTGGTCTGCACCCTCAACGGCCAATTGCGCACCGTAGGCTGGCACCTGCAATTGCGCGGCAGCCCCAACGACGCCACGCCTTCCAAACGCGTCCCCTGCGACCGCGGCGGCATCGGACTGCAATCCGAAGGCCAGGAAATCTGGTACCGCAATTTCGAGATCATGGAATTGGAACCGCATACCTTGAAGCCGCTCAATGCCAAACCCACTGGGCTGGCCCGGAACAACGGCTACGGCGATGGCGTGGATATCGGCAATCCCGCCTTGCGCGCCTTGCGTTCAGATGGCAACGGACATTTGACCTTCTCCAACCGGGAGAAGCGATACGATGCGGCGGGACGGAAGACAGGACACCCACCGGAAACCGGTCACCCATGGAGGCGCGATGTACCCACAGACACGCATCCGTGAGGCCGGCGTCTTCCGCTCCCGCCTTTATTCCCTAGCCATCTCCCTGGCCGCCTTCGCCGCCGCGTGCGGGCCGGCCACAGGGGCTGCCCTCCCCCAGGGCTTTACGGAAACCAAACTGCTTTCGGGCATCAACCCTTCGGCCATGGAGCTCGCGCCGGACGGCCGCCTGTTCTTCTGCGACAAGAGCGGCAAGGTGCGCGTGGTCAAGGACGGTACCTTGCAAGATACCCCCTTCCTGAGCCTGGATGTCGATTTCACTGAAGAGCGGGGCCTGTTGGGGTTAGCATTCGACCCCGCCTACTCCACGGGCTCCGCCTTCATCTACGTCTATTACACCGCCAAAAACCCCTCGCATAACCGCATCAGCCGCTTTCCGGCCGGCGCCAACGCGGTTTCGGGCGCGGAACAGATCCTGCTGGACCTGGACAATCTCACCAACGTGGGTTGGCATAACGGCGGCGCCATCCATTTCGGCAAGGACGGCAAGCTGTATATCGCCGCGGGCAACAATACCAACAACGGCTACAGCCAATCCCTCACCAGCCTGCTGGGGAAAATCCTCCGCATCAATCCGGACGGCTCCATACCCGCGGACAATCCCTTCGAAGCCGCCACGGGCAAGTACCACGCCATCTGGGCCTTGGGCCTCCGCAACCCGTTCACGGCCGCCGTCCACCCCACCACCGGCGCCTATTTCGTGAACGATGTGGGCGAAGGCACCAACGAAGAAATCAACGATGCCACCGCGGGCTCCAACTTCGGCTGGCCCAAGTCCGAAGGCCATGCGGCTACGGCCCCCACAGGCCTGACCGGCACTTACAACGACCCCGTTTCCTGGTACCAGCATAACGGTACCTGCGCCCTTACCGGGGGCACGTTCTACCATCCCCCCGTAAACCCCTTCGGCGCCGCCTACCAGGACCTGTACTTCTTCTCGGACTATTGCGGAGGCTGGATCAAAACCTTCAACCCCAAAGACAAAGCGGTCAAGGAATTCGCCACCGGCATCAACCGCCCCATCGACCTGAAGGTGGGCCCGGACGGCGTTATGTACTACCTGTCCCGCGGCAACCGGGCTGCCGGCGTAGGCAGCGGATCCGCGGCCGACAACTCTTCCACCGCCGACGGCGGCCTGTTCCGCGTCAAAGGCTCGGCCCCGGTCGGCGTCTCCCCCATGAGCCGGCGCGCCCCCCATGTCTCCCTGGACGGACGTATCCCGGTCCCTGCCGGAGCCCGGTCCCTGCGCCTCGCCGCGGTCGACGGCTCCCAGGTCGCGGAATACCATTTCATCGAGGGCGCGCGGCCCGAGTGGATAGCGGTTCCGGCCGGGCTGTCCAAGCGGATGCTCCTTCTCGAGGTACGATAAAGCCGCGCGATCACGGGGAAACCGGAAATTAAGCTAGGTTATGCTTCCGAAGCATGACCCCTTCGCGCTCCCCTTTCCATCCCCTTCCCGCAGCCTTCACGCCAGCGATATACATGGCCATCGCCCTGGCCCTGCTCGCCGGTTGCGCCGCCACGCAAAAGACCGGGCACAGCTCGTGGCGCGGCATGTCCCCGCAAGAACGCCTGGACCGCGTCGCCGCCTCCCCCGGCCTCGACACCCGTATCCTTCGCTACAATCAGGGCCAAATCGAATTCGTGGAAAAGCGCGCCCCCATGGCCGCCGCCGCCGTGCCCACGGTCTACATCCACGGACTGGGAGGCAACCTTGGCGACTTCGGTCCGGAACTCCTCGCCGCCGATTCCGCCTCCATCAGCATCGCCATGAACCTGCCCGGCACGGGCCGCTCCACGGGCCCCGTCGGTGGCTTCACCATCCAGGCCTTCGCCCACTCCCTCCACGAAATGCTGGTGCTGCGCATGGGCCACCGCCAAGTCGATCTCGTTTGCCATTCCCTGGGCGGTCAGGTATGCATGGCCTTCGCGCTTGACTTCCCTGCCAACGTCTCCAGCCTCACCCTCATCGATGCGGCCGGCTCGTACGACCAAGGCGAATTCGTCAAACGCATGGCCAAGCAATTCGCCGGCGTCAACCTGGGCGACGTGCTAGTCTCCGAAAACCCGGCCATCGCCATGATCACGGGCGGCAACCTCAACATCATCAACCGCGTGGTAGGCGGCAACGCCACCGCGCTTTCCGCCCTCAACTCATTCAACCAGAACTACCAGACCCGCATCCCCAATATCAGCGTCCCCGTGCTCATCATCTGGGGCGAGAAGGATCCCATCTTCACCGTCCCCAACGGCTTCTTCCTCCGCAACAACATCCGCGGCAGCAGCATGAAGGTGGTGCCGAACGCGGGCCACGTTCCCCAATTGACCGATCCCGCCTTGGTAGAAGGTTGGATCCGCGATTTCCACGAAAGCATAGCCAGCCACCGGGAGCCCCATGAGAATCCTTGAGATCGTGTTAATTGCCGTCGCCGTCTCGGGGACCGTGGTGGTTGCCGATGAGGTGGCGCCTACCGTCATGCCTGCGATCGCTCCGGCCGGTAAAGACTCCCTGCCACCGCCGGGCCGGGCCATCGTAGTGAATGAGCAAGCCATCGTGCATGACAAGCCGGACGTGTTGGCCAATGCCCAGCGGCTCTTGTATGCGGGGGAAATCGTGAACGTGGTGGAAGTGGTGCGGGACGGCGACCAGGCCCTATGGGCCCGCATCTCGATGGGCAATGCCCGAGGCTATGTGCGGCTGGCCGATCTGCGCATGGGCGAGACCGCCGGGGTCAAGGAATGGAAACGCCCCGTGGTGCTGCGCGACGAGCGGCCGCTGGCGTTCAGCCTGAAGGCCGGCGGGGAGATGTTCGGCTACGGTATGAACATCCATTACCTGCCCTTTTCGCGGCTGGGCATGTCCTTTTCGGTGGGAAGCATCGTGGACGGGACGGAGATGAAAGGGACGGCACTGTCCCTGGGCGCGGTTTCCTACCTGGCCTTGCATGATTTCAGCCCCTTCGTGGAAACCGGATTTACGCGGCTAAGCTACCATCAGCAACAGGCCATCCTGCGGGTGGAATCCTTCTACCTGTCCCTGGGAGTGGAGTGGATCTTCTCTTCGGGACTTTTCCTGAACGCGATGGTGACCTACTCACGGAGCGCGGACGTGGAGATCTCCTATGACTACGATAAGGCCGTGGCGGGTAACCTGCAGGTGCCGCCGAACTTCGGGGTACTGGACCCGGGGGATGACGCGACTTTCCAGTTCGTGCTGCCGGGAGTGGCTTTGGGGTATGCCTTTTAGGCTTATTTGCCCGGCTTACCCAAAGGCTTCGCTATCACCGCAGTCTGCGCCATATTGGTGATGAACCTGGTGCCCTCGCACACATCCACATCCCCACGGAAAATCCCTTCCTTCTCGGCCCGTAACTTGAAAACGAAGGTTTGGCTGGAGTCGGCGGGAATGTCGTGATCGAAACTGAAGCTCCGGCTCTTATCGATGGGCACATGCATATTTGACTTCGGCGTCGGTTTGATGAAGCCGACGATAAACCCATCCAGATAGACTTCCGCGATATCGATGTCGGAAAGCTCGAAGGCTTCCCCCTTGCGCTCATTCTTTACCGAAATCTCCAAATCGAATTCCTCGCCTACCACCACCTCGGTGGGGCTTTTGATATTGATCGCGACGCCTTTCACATCCTCGGAAACGTGGGCGATGAACAGGATAATGGCGACAATCGCGGTCACCGCCATCAATGCGAACGCTCCCAGCCCAATCAACAGTACTTTCCTAGTCGTCATATCGATACGCCTGGATCGGCAAGTAATGGAAACTTTCGCATGGTTCCTCGGTGTTTTTAAAACGGGCTGATGGAATATACTTATAAGCGGCGTCCTTTCGCGTCCCAATGCGGTTTCCGCCATGCGCGATAACGCGCTTTTTTGGCGGGAGCGACACTACTGCTTCCCGAAACGATAATTGCCGCGTTCTTGCATAGGGCGGCGCCCCCATTATCCAGGCACAGGCGGATTTCCAAATTGCCATCGTGGGAATTGTTCAACCGCAAGCCATCCTTAAGCCATGTCGTGTCCGCCTCCGGCCCGGTATAGGTCCAACGCCAATTGATGACGGAGTCCCGACTGGCACGCACCGCCGTCAGGTTGGTGATGGTGGGCCGGATGGCCAAGGTATCCTTTCCGTTCCACGAAGCCGGCGCCGTCAGGGTGAATTCCGGGCTCGGGATCGCTTCCAAGACCTTCACCCGCACGTCCCGGTACGCGGACGAATCGGAAAACATCGCGGTCAAGCGATACACGATGGCCGTATCCCCCGTAACGCGAGGGAGGGTAACCACCAAGGTACCCGCCTCCGGATCCAGGATGCGGGGAGCGGGTCCGGAAACCACGCTCCAGGAAAGGCCGGACGCGCAATCGGCGCTCCCCTTCAAATTGACGATGGAACCCTCCTGGGCGCTGGTATCCTTAGGCGGATTCATCCTGGCCTGGCACCCGTTCAATGGCTTCAGGGAAACCAGGGTCTGATTGGCCTTCTGGTTCTGGAAACAGAGGCGGATCCATTCCGCGCTCCGTGCCACCTTCGCGAGCTCCGGCTCGTCCACCATCCCCCGGTAATACTCATCCACCGACCAGTTCGATCTTCCGATGAAATTTTCCGTGCGCGTCACTCCGGATACGGTATTGGAAAGGGTCGCAGATCCGAGTAGCGCTCCATTGCGGTAGATGCGCGCATCGCTGCCCGCAACCGTAACCGTCAACAGCTGCCATTGGTCGTTGATCCACGCGCCCGGTACCTGCAGGCTGGCCGGAACCGCCCCCACGCAATTGCTGAACTCCAAATCGTTGCTGGTGCCGGAGCGGTTAATCAGGATATTGTCCTTGAGCTGGCCGTTCCCCAAATCCAGGATATGGATCCACTTGTTCGTCGCGGTAGGATACACCCACACCGAATAGGTGAAACCGGCGGCATATTCGGAATAACCATCGCCTACATCGAGGTAATCGTCAGGGCTCACCCCATCGAAATTATCCGCCAGCCCTATGATGCCCAAGGTACTCTCATCGCCTTCGTAGTTGACCGGCGCCGCTACGTTCCCCGTGGCCACGGCATTGGCCCGCACTACCGTCCCCGCCTCCCCCAGATGCCACACCTGGGTAAATCCCTGGCTGAATACGGCATTTCCGCTGGAGCTGTCCGCCGCATCGCTTTTGCCCCAATAACAGCGCAAGATCTGGCCCGCCTTATTTCCCGCCACATCCGTCTTGACCCAAATCGCAGCCACGGAACCGGCCGAATCCCAGCGATCGATTTGGTAGGCCAGATGCGTCCCATCCGCCTTGGCGAAGCGGATATCCTGCCCTTTGCCCCTGGCCTGGGCAAACGGGAAATTCCCCGATGCCAACCGGATCAAAACCGGGAATTCCGTTACGCCGCCCGCTACATCGGCTCCGGCCGGGGAAGTATCCAAAGTGATGTCGGTGCTATAGGACCAGGCCGCATAGTTTTCCGCGGCTTGGATGGGAGTACCCACGGCGACCCATCCCGAAAGGCCGCAAAGGAACCCGCTCAACTTGACGACGAGTGCGCGTTGTGCCATGTCTTTCAGGCTGCGACCGGCGCCTATGGCTGGAGCGGCCCTTCCCCCGGGTAAGCATATCCCCGCGGGCAAAGTATTCCTTGGCGGAATTGATTAGAGGCTTGCCGATTCCGATTAACGGGAATTAAGCGTGTAGTGGCACTACGCTCGCATAATTTGAGGCGCTATTCCAGGATGCGGACCTTGTAGCGCGTGCCCTTGATCTTGTTCTCGCTCAACCGGGCGAATGCGCGCTTGGCCGATTTCCGTTCCACCGAGACATACGTCTCGTAGTCCATTACGTCGATTTTGCCGACCGCCTTGCCGTCCAGGCCGGCTTCCCCTTTGCCGTCCTTGCCCTCTTTGGCCGCGCCTGTAAGGGCTCCCAGGATGTCTCCGGCGCGTAGCTTGTCCTTGCGCCCCGCCGAAACACATAGCGTCGTCTGGTCCGCCGTCAAGGGCCGCAAGGAATCCTTGTCGGCCCACTCCAGGTTTTCCACCGGTACCTCGAATCCCAGGAAGGCGTTGGCGGCCTCGAACTTGTGCTGCTCCGTGGCCAGGGCCAAGGTGATGGCGTATCCCGCCGCTCCCGCCCGACCCGTGCGGCCGATGCGGTGGACGTAGGTTTCCATATCGTGGGGCACTTCAAGATTGATGACCGCGGTCAGGTCTTCGATATCCAGGCCCCGGGCCGCCACGTCGGTCGCCACCAGCACCCGGCAGCTGCCGTGCCGGAAGCGCATCAGGATATGTTCCCGGTCCCGCTGTTCCATATCCCCATGCAGGGCGGCCACGCCGAAGGAAAGGTCATGCAGGTATTGGAACGCCTCCTTGGCCGCGACCTTGGTATTGCAGAACACGATGGCGCTCTTGGGCTTGAGGTTGGAGAGCTGGAAAGCCATTCCCTCCAGCTTGGCTTCCTTGCCGCAGATGATGAACTTCTGATCGATGTCCGGGCTTCCGGGATCGGATTCGATTTTCACGTGCACCGGTTGCCGCTGGAAGCGATCGCTGAGCACGCGGATGTCTTCCGGAAAAGTGGCCGAATACATGAGGGTTTGCCGGCCGGCCGGGGTCACGGAGATGATGTCGGTGATATCCCCCAGGAAACCCATGTCCAGCATCCGATCCGCCTCGTCCAGCACCAGCGTACGGATGGAACCCAGGGATAGGGTTTCCCGGTTGAGATGATCCTGGATGCGCCCGGGCGTTCCCACCAGCACATGGGCGCCGTTCTGGAGGGCCGTCTTTTGCAAGGCCATGACCTGCCCGCCGTATAGAGGCACGATCTTGACATTGCCCAGGTAACGCGCCAGCTTACGTAACTCCTGGGATACCTGGATGCAGAGCTCGCGCGTAGGGCACAGGACAAGCGCCTGGGCAACCGCGTCCCCCTTTTCCTTCAAATCCAGGCGTTGCAACAGCGGGATGGCAAAGGCCGCCGTCTTGCCGCTGCCGGTCTTGGCCTGGGCCACCAGATCCGCCCCCTTGAGGGCGATAGGCAGGGATTCGGCCTGGATCGGGGTCATTTCCCGGTAACCCAAGGCGTCCAGGTTGGCCAACAGGGCCGGGGGCAGTTTCAATCGGGAGAAGGCGGATGAAGGCAACGGGTCCTGCTTTGGTGTGGATGTGTCCTGGATCACGCGGACCGGACGGAGCACCCGGATGGATCGGGATATGAATCTAGATTAGATTCATCGGAGGTCGCAATGCGCATACCCACCCTGTTATTTAGTCTCGCGTTACCGTTACTCGCCATTGGCGCCGGAAAGCCATCCAAACCTGTCGCCGAGAGTCCCGCCATGCAAAAAGCCGACCCTGCCATTCGCGCCATACGGTTCAATGGGCACCCCTTGGACGCGGACGGACTCGCCACCCTGGCCAAGCTGGAAGCCGCCTACCGGACGCATCTGCCGGACGGGGCCTATTGGTACGATCCCAAATGCGGCGCGTTCGGGGCTTGGGGCGGGCCGGTGTTGGTAATCATACCGGCGGGGCTCGCGCTCGGCGGGCCGGTACCGGCCAACGCGTCCGGCAGCGGCACGGGAATCTTCGTCAACGGCCGTGAGCTGCATGCCTTTGATGTGCTCTATCTGCAGCACCTGCTGGGACCGATCCAACTGGGACGCTATTTTACCGATGCCTTCGGCAACGCCGGCCTGGAAGGCGGTCCCGTGCTGGTGAACCTGTTGCAAGCGGCGCAACAACGGGGCGGATTCTCATCCTATAAATCGAACGCCTATTCCGGGACCAGCAGCAGCATTTCGTCCGAAGGCGTGAGCTTCACCAACAGCACCGGGAAAACCGTTTCATGGTATCCGGGGCTGGGATCCTCGACCAGCGAGTGACTTGGGGGGAAGCCTCCCCCTCGCTCCGGTTCCCGATCCTCACCATTCCCCATGGTGATCGCCCATGCACCATGATAATTGGTTCTTCGATTTATCCCCGAGCGTATTTAGCTTCACTCCCTTAACGGTTCATGTCGGACCGGCAAGAGAGGCTGTGGACCATGGGACTCAAAAAACTGAATGCAATGCTGGGAACGGGAGTATTGGCGGCCTTGGCCTTTACGGGATGCGACGAACAGCCGGTAGCCCCGGCCGAAAAAAGCATTGAACCCAACGAACCCGTAGGCGCCAATCCCATCCGGTTCCGCGAACAGGCTCTGGAGGGAACCGATTCCGTGACGGGCGAGCGTACCATACGTGATCCGCAGACCGGCGAAACCTATTTGCTGAACCCCAACCGCAAGCTGATGACGGCGGGCCCTTCCGGCACCGCCCTGAGTAAGGTCGGCGCCAATATCCGGTCCCAGGTGGACCGCTCAGGTCATCTGGAAACCCGTTGGTACGAGTGCGCCAGCCCCACGCCGACGAACCACAATACCGTCTCGTGCCAGGTGGAACCCGGATTCCTGGTCGTGGGCGGCGGAGCTTATGCGGACTACGGAACGGGTAGCGGGGCCTTGCTCACCGAATCCCGTCCCCTGGACTGGAACCTGAACACCTGGGTCGCGAGCTCCAAGGACCATATGCGCTCCTGCCTGCATACCTTACACGTCTACGTGATAGGGATGCGCCTCAAGAAGTCCGATGGCACCTACATGTCGGATTATGATCTGTGGAATTATTCCTACATGGACACCAAAACGGGTTCCATCTCGTCCTACCCCCAATCGGTGGTCACGGCCATCTACCCGATAGTGACCGGGGGCGGCGCGCGCACCAATTGGAGCGGGGCCGGTAACTTGCTCATCCGCAGCGCATACCTGGGCAGCCAATGGGCGGGACAAGGACGGGACCTATCCGTGGTCGACCGGACAACCGTGACTTCGTATATCATCAGTTTCAAGCGCAGCATCCCCGGTGTGGGCAACTTTGCCGTCAATAGCATTTCCCA
The DNA here is from genome assembly GCA_023249635.1 of Fibrobacterota bacterium. Lineage (GTDB taxonomy): Bacteria > Fibrobacterota > Fibrobacteria > UBA11236 > UBA11236 > Chersky-265. The sequence continues at coordinate 50,676 of JAHFCH010000010.1, read as the reverse complement.
GAGCGTGAATACGCCGGCGAACTTTGTGGGAACCGCTGCCTCATCAATAAGCTCTGGCTCGGTCCTAACGGGCCTCGGAGTAGATCTCAATCCGAACAACCTGGCCGTGCCCCCGGCGCGCTTCCTCATCGGGATTCGTCCGGAATTCATCGGTGGCTATGCCTTCGCGGTGGGTTATAACAAGGATCACGTGGTCGCGACTCCCGGGACCATGACCGTGCAAGCCATCGGCCTCAGCCTGTAATGGGACTGGCGGTGTTTGTTCAGATATTCTGGATCACGTAGCCCACGGTCGCCTGGTAGGTCCAGCCGTACCCGTTGTCGTTACCCTGCCAGCGGGTGGTGTAATAATGGTCGGTGCCGGCCGCGTTCCAATACTGGTATAGCGGCACGGTTCCGGCCTGCTGGGTCGGGAACACGTACCCCACGATGCTTTGGTATAGGTAGCCGCTTCCGTTGTTATTGCCTTGGTAGGTGGTGGTGTACATCCAATCGTACAGGGTCGGATTGGCGTAGGCGTAAAGGGGCGTAGTCCCAGTCACCTGGGTCTTGTACACGCCACCCATGGTTTCCTGGTAGGCCCCATGCGCGCCGGATGATCCTTCGTAGTTCGCAGTGACGTAGTGGGAAAAGTGGGCGGCATCCCAGTATAGATGCAAAGCATTGATGACGCCTGCCCGGACATCCACCAGTTGCAGATCGGCGGGGCGGAAATCCAGGGGGAAGCTGGTCTTTTGCCCGGACCAGCTGATGGCCTGGGGAACGCGGGTCCAAGCGGAGGTGGACTTGTTGAAGAGGTAAAGATCGTTGAAGCCCTTGGTGGAGAACCAGAGCGTTTTCGAATTCTGCCAATCCTTGTTGAAGAACGTCAGGTAATTGCGCCCGTTGTCGAGGTGCTTGTGGATACCGATGGCGATTTCATCATGGGTATCCTCGTTATTCATGACGGGTGTGGAAGCATTGATGATGGGGAGCGCGGATTCGCCGCTGTAGGGATCCGTCGCCGCGCCATGCACGGCGGAGACGAACTTGAGCCGCATCAAGGTGGGGCCCATGTTGGCCATTTCCTTGTTGATGGCTTGGAGGCGCCCGTAGATGACGGGATTGTTTGAGGCGGAGTAGTTGAAGGTTTCGCAACTTACGACCGCGGGATTGCAAGAGGTGGTGGGCATGTCCCAGGTATACCACATCATGCCCTTGGCGCCGTACGCCAATTGGGAGTAAGCGTTGAAGCGGAGATTGGCGTCGGTAGGGAACGGGAAATGTTCCTGGAATAAATGCGTAGAGCCGTCCCACCATTCGATTTGCCGGTCGTCCGAATTCGCGATGCCCCAGAAGATCTTGTTCGCCGAGGCCGTGCGTTTGCCGAACAGGTTGAGGGTGGCGTAATAGTTGACGCGATCGGCGCCTTGCGGTGAGTAGTGGGTTTTGCCATTGATTTCGGAAAGGATGTAATAGTCGAAAGAGGCGATCTTGGTATTGGCATGGTTGACGTACTGGGTCACGTAAGTGTCGAAGGCGGTCCAGTTGGGCGCAAACGTCTTGGCCTTGTCCCAGACGCGCCAAATGCTGGCCATTACGTCGAAGGTGACCCGGCTGGGATCCTTGGTGCGCAGATTCTTCACCGCGTTCAACAGGTTGGGCAAATCCGCGCTCAGGGGTTCGTGGATTACCGAGTAGCCGTAGAGCGCATTGGCGCTGTTTCCGGTCAGGGCGGTATAACTTGACGGGTTGAAGGTGGCGGTGGCGAAGGCATCCTCATGCACATTGACGCCCAAGGCCACTTTCCCGAGTCCCTGGTTGACCGCGCCTGCGCGCGCCAATAGGTATTGGTTGGTGATGTTTTTCGACCCCTCGGTGGTGCTGAAATGATAGGAGTACTTGTCACCGTATCCGCTCAGGATGTTGAAGCCTCCGTTAAGGTAATCCCGCAGCCGGTTTTCATCGGTGGCAGCGCTGCCGGACAATTCCGGATCCCACCAGGCCCCGATAGCGAAGCGATCCAAGGATTTCTCGGCAAATGCCGCGGATAGGGCCATGCAGGCGAAAATAGGCGGGAGAAAGGACTTTTTCATTTCGATTCCTGAAGGAAGGATTGCGGCACCAAGGGGAGAATACTACTCAGGCCGTCAAAGGGGTTCAAGCTCCAAATTTGGCGGTGAAACCGGCTCGCGGAATCCCCGCTTGAATACGGAATATTTTTGGCTTTTTTGGGGGACGCCCGCTGCTTAGCCGCTGCTGGACGTGTCTTCCGCGCTTCCATTGGCCAGGGATCGCATCATTTCCAGGTATTCCTGCCCGCGCCGTTCCAGATCCACCGGCTTCAGGATCACGTCGTGGAAGCGGCCATGGCGCAGGGAGTTGTACACCAAATCCTGGTCCCCGGCGGGATTCCCCGTGATAAGGACGAACTTCATATAAGGCTTATAGCGGCGGATGGCGTTGCAAAGCGCGTTGCCCGTGAGGCCGGGCATGGACTCATCCGTCACCACCAAAGTCACCGCATCGTTGCCTCGGATAAAGGCGAAAGCCTGTTCCGGGTCGGTGAAGGTTTCCAGGCGCAGATGCTTGCCGAAAAAGCGCTTGAAGATGAAGATGTTCTCCTCTTCGTCGTCCACGTACACGGTAATAGGCGCGTTCACGGCGGCGGTGATGCTTTCCTTCAGCGTCTTGAGGAAAGGCTTCAGGGTCCAGGCCCGCAAGGCTTCCGGCTCCCGGCCGGCCAGGACATTGACGTCGCGGCCGTCGAGGCGCGATTTCAATACGCCGAGCACTATTGGCAAGGAGTCGCCGTCCAACCCTAAATCGGCCAGCCGGGCATCGGGTTCCATTTCGGTGGGGAGCGGTTTGAACCTGGGATCGGTAAGGGAGAGATTGAGGACGATGTCCCCCAGGATGTCGTAGAGACTCACCAAGCCCATGGATAAAAGGTACTCTCCGTTTACAATGACGAGAAAGTGAGGGTCAAGGTATGGACCTTACCATCGTCCCAGGTGTCCTTGTCATCGGAAAGCTTGAGCGTGGTAGGGGTCAGGGCTCCCACGGTGAATACGATGGGGATGGTATCCTTTCCCCATTGCATGGTTAATAGGGTCCGGTTCGCGTTCAGGGACCATGTTCCCGTGACTGACTGGGGATTGGTATTGTCGCATTTGGTCGGGCCTTCGTTGTCGGAAAAGGTGCCGTTGGCATTGAAAGTGATGAATCCGTCCCGGGCGCAGCCCTGCATACGGGCATATACGTCCGTGAACAGGGCGCCCGTGCTGCTATCCTTCATGGCGGGTTCGATCCCGGAGGCGATCAGTTTCCATGTCTTGTTGAAAAGATTGGCGGAGGGATCGGCCCAGTTCGAGTTGCTCAGTACCACGCTGGCATAGCGGTAGCCGTAGTCGGAACTGATATCGAATACCAACGGGTAGACGGTGGCGACGCTCCCGGTAGCCTTGTTGATAAAGGAAACCGTGGCCTTGGGATTGTAGTTGAAGACGCCGACATTGTAGGAAAGGCCGTCGCCCGGTATGGGTCCCTGGTTGGAGGCTTCCGTGGGAAGACCCTGGTCTACGATGATGCTATCCACGATGGTGGTCGAGTTGTTCATCACGGCCAATACGAAGAATTCTTCCGTATTGTTAGCGAGAATCAGGGTGGTATTGTAGCTGGCCTTATCCTCTACGGGCACGGTTGCTTTCCAAACGACCACGTCCCCATCGGCGGAGGCGTAGTAGGAGATGGCGGTAGGACGGGAATCCCGCTCCACCAGCAAGGTTTCCCGGGGCGCCAGGCTTTGGGTTTTGACCTGCCCCGAAACGGTAACGCTGGCTTCCATGAAAGCGCCGGTATGGTTGATAAGCCGGAAATGGAAGCCGGGATCGTCCTCGTCGGCTGTTTCCTCGCGGACAGGCAAGGTTTTTTCGGCGACCAGGAGATTTTCCCGGTTATAGGCTTCCACCTTGAGGGTGCCGTTGGCTTGCGCGCCGCCTTTCATGGCATCGACCACGGAGTCGGCCCCGGATGCTTTGGCAATCCTGAAGAGGCCGTGTACGCCCCGGCTTTCCCATTCCGCGGCTCCTTCCTTTTTCCAGAAGAATCGAAGCAGGACGGAATCTACGGCGAGATTGGTATTCACGTCGGCGATGAGGGAGAATCCGCTCCGGAAGCCGTCTTTGTCCAGATCAACGGGATCAGCGACTTTCAAGCTCAACGAGTACACGGGGATCAGTTTGATTTCCTGGACCGTGGATGCGGTACCGTTGAAGGCCACCTTGATTTCATAAACCATCTGGGTACCCTTATAGCCCTTGACCGAGAACACCGACGCGCCTCCGCCGTAGCCGCGCGCATCGAGGTTGGCGACATCATCAAGGGTGCGAAGAGAATCACTGAAAAGGGCGGGGGCGATGGGATTGCCTTTGGAATCGAGCCGGTAGATTTCCACGCGGGTGAGCCCCAGCAGGACAGGATCCAGCTGGAAGGCGACATGATCCGGCTTCTGCTTGCCGTTGTCGAGTACGCACGACGAGGAAAACAAAACGGCGCTTAGGGCGATAAACAAGCAGGCTACCCGGCGGATCATGGTTTCTGCGTCCTAGCGTCTACCTTAAAGGTATTTCCACCGGTCTCGCTGCCACCGAGCAGGAAATATGCAACCAGGCCCGTGGCGGCGATTCCGATGCCGGTCCAGGCAGCTACCTTGAACGTACTGTACTCCTTGTGGGCCGGCGTTTCGTTGCGGACGGGGGATTTTTCCCGGGGTGGCCCGCCCCGGGCGGCGAAATATTCCGCGCGCACTTTTTCCCAGACCCGGTCGAGATCGTCGCTGACATACATGTCCATCAAATTCGCCGAAGGATCCGATTCCAGCAGGCGGCGCATGTGGTACTTGCCTTTTTCGCGGCTGGCCGGATTGGAAGCGTAGACGACGGCTAAATGCTTGGCGATGAAAAGGCTGTCTTCCCTGCGAAAGATCCTATGGGTTTTCAGGAAGGCTTCCAGGGTATCGACCACGATTTCGAAACTGCCGTCACGGTACTTCGCGTGGATGGCGGCTTGCCGCAAGGTATCCGGAACGACGACGACGCGCGGCATCGGCACAGGAGCGGTGGCATTCATTTTGGCCGCATCCGACCGTGAGGGAGCAGCCAGAAGGGAGATGGCCAATATCAGTAAAAGGGTAAAGGGTCGCATGTCAGACAGAAAGTATAGGTATCGACAATTCGCCGCACGCTGCGGCCACGGCTAGAGTGATGCCGCGCACAGCGCGAATTTTCTCTCGGCGCAATACAATTTCCTCTTTCAACAATATTGCCCAAAAAACCATTCCTCCCGGCCGTATTTCATTCTCCTTTTTTAGCGCTTTGAATGCATCACCAATTTCCAAAGCATCAAATTGCGGCCACGGTCTGCACCCGAATCCACCCCATTTCGAAGCAAGCGAGGTAGTACCGGAAGGATTACCACCCGGATATGCCTAACTTTGTGGTTCCAGTCAACCGGAGATAACGGATGAATACGATGCAACGCGCTTTGGTTCTGGCAGGCGGCGGCTATGTCGCGAGCTCCTGGGAAATCGGCCTCGCCACAGGCATGGCCGAAGCGGGTCTCGATGTCCGCAATGCCGACCTGATCCTGGGCACCTCCGCGGGTGCACGGGTCGCGCTGGACCTCGCAAGCGGGAAGCCGCTCGAAGAGTTGTACCAGATGCGGGCAGGGCCAGGCGTGCCGCCGCTAGAGCCCCCTCCCAGGGTCGACTGGGTCCGGCTAAAGACGGATTTGGAGGACGCCAAGAACGCAGGCGGCGGTAATACGGAAATCCTCAGCCGGATTGGAGCCTTGGCCCTGAAGGCCGCGGTAGGCAAAGGTTTGGATCGGCGTCCCGTCGTCGCTACGCAGATTCCGACCCAGGACTGGCCGGATAAAAACGTACGCATCGTCGCCCTGAATGCGGAAACCGGGGAGCGGCGCGCCTTCGACCGTGGGAGTGGAATCGATCTGGTTGATGCCATCATCGCCACCACCGCGTTCTTCGGCATGCCCCCAACCTTGTTCGAAGGCCAAAAATATATCGACGGCGGATTCCATTCCGGTGACAATGCCGATTTGGCGGTCGGCTACGAACGGGTGCTGATCCTCTCGCTTATCCCGCCACCTCAGGCGATGCGTTTGGTGACGCTCGAAAGCGCGGTGGAAACGTTGCGGGCCTCCGGCTCGCGGGTAGAGGTGATCCATCCCGACGCAGAGACGCTCGCGGCGCTGGTCGCAACCGGTGGCGCGATGAACCCGGCATCCGGGAGACCGGCGGCGATTTCCGGCCGCTTGCAGGGTAAACGTTCCGTAACAGAAAAACTCGCGTCCTTTTGGCGATAGCCAGGGTCCACTCTTCAATTCAATCCAGCCTAGCTCCCGCCAAAAGCGCCAGCTTCCAAACCGCAGCCCCGTAACCAGACCACCCGACAGCCTGCGTACTGGACTATTAATTCCAGCGACCAGTCTTATTTTGGAATCAGCCCGCTCTACTGCACAAAGAGGATTCCATGTCAGGCGTCAATATCCGGCCCACCGTGCCGATGCTATCCACCACTCCCCCACCGCGTCCCGCGCGCCCTCCCGCGGAAGCTTGCCCGCCGCTTCCCGATTCCCCCAGAACCGCGCAGCTCAGGGCCGCCATCGAGGACCCCGCCCAGGCCTTCCAAAGCGGCTTCATGCCTGCGGTCCCCTCCGGGCATGTGATTATGCAGCCGGATTCCGCCGAGGCCGCCAAATCCTTCCTGCGCAACATCGACGCCGCGGATCCGAGTGGCGCTTTACGCAAGCACGGCGAGTTCGCCCAGAGCTTCCGCATGGTGGACGGCAGAGTGGAACCGAATGAACGCATCCGCTACGAACCGGGCGACGGCATCAACCGGCCCACCGAGCCGACGGGAACCTTTATCAGCATGCACAGCCATCCTCATGCCGCCGAGGGCGATCGGAATAATTTCCCCAGCCCTTCGGACTACATGGTCGCACGGATCATGAGGAAGGATGTAGGACAATCGGAGGAACTCGTTTACCATCCCCAGAGCAATACGTTCTATAGATATACGGGAGAGGTGCCGCCTACTTATCAGCAGGCGTATATCCCGCCGTCACCGACTTTGAATGGGATGGATAAGCCGCATGGGGCGGCGCCGGCGGGGGGATGGTTCTGATCGTAGGCCCGGGCGCTCCGGTTATTTTGCTGGATTCTTCTTGGCGGCTTTAACCGCTTTGGGTCGGGGATGACGCGCCTCATAGACCCCAATCTTGCCTCCACCCGGCAATGTGACCTGGGTGAGGATACCCCAGTGTAGTTCCTGGGTAGGGCTGCATTTGATTTTCCGCTTCTTCATTTCGGCGACGAATTCCTCAACGTCCTTTACGATAAAGAACAATTCGGTCGAGCCGCCCGCATCGGCGGGATGCACCGCGATTTCCGAAGGGGGCAAACCGAAAATAAGCCAGCCATGCCCCGCGTCCACATTCGGCAAGCCGAGTACATCGCGCAGGAAGGCCTTATCCAGTTCCGGCTTCTTGCTGTTGATAATGGAATGCGCCCCGATTATCATGCTTGATTCCTTATAGAGGCGGTCGAACTGCCTGCTTCAATTAAGAATTTCGCCTTGGGTATTCGCCAATCTTTCCCGCCATACCCGGATTTCTTCTGGCGTTTGCCGTACCCATTCCGTCATTTCGCCCACGATTTTCAAGGGCGCGCTGCTGCGGTACGAGCGCGTGGGATTCCCCGGGAATTTCTTGTCCGTGACATTCGGATCATTTTCAAAGCTCCCGGTAGGCTCAACGAGGTAGACCCGTTGAGGTCCGTCACCCGGAGCCAAGGCCGCGGCCAGCCCCGCCCCATTGGTCAAAGCCGTGAAATAAATATGGTTCATGGTGATTTCGGGGCGGTAATTCGACCGGAAACCCGACGTCAACAAATCGCCAATCTTCAAATCCGCTTTGGTTCCGTGAAAGAAGGGGCCGTCATCGAGTGCCATGCAACCGTCACTGACGCACGTAGCGCAAGTGCGTGGCAGCCGGACCATTCAGCACCGAGTCGATTTTGAACTGCGGTCCGGGCTCGTTGAGGTTTTCAAAAAGCCGCCGTCCCGTGCCGAAAAAAACCGGCGACAAGGCGATCTCCAACTCCTCCACCACATTCATCTTCAGGTATTGCTGGATGACGTTGGCGCCGCCGGATATACGGATATCCTTACCGCCCGCGGATTCCCGGGCCAGCGCCAGGGCCTTCTCCGGCCCGTCATTGAGGAAGAAAAAGGTCGTCCCGCCCGGGCGCACCCAGGGTTCGCGCTGCTTATGGGTAAGCACATATACCGGCGTGTGGAACGGAGCCTCCTCGGGCCATGAGGCCTCGCCTTGCTCGAACATGCGGTAGCCCATGATGTTGGCTCCGATGCGCTCCGTGGTGCTGCGTACCAGGTCATTAACCGGGCCGGTCTCTCCCCCAGGCCCGAACTTAAGGTTCTCGCGGAAGTACTGCGTATTGATGAGCCAGCGCATAAGCCCGCCCCATTTGGCGCCCCAGTTCTTGTACCCGGGGTCGCTCCAATGGTCGAGGGTCATGCCTTCCGGGGACGTGAAGCCGTCGAGGCTAAGGGCGATGTTGACGAATACTTTACTCATGATTGTTCTCTCCCATCGGTATTCCACCAATCCTACGCAACCCGGTTTGGTACCGGGTTAAGATAAAAAACACCGCCTCCGTCCGCTATCAACGCCCCGGCTTTACACGCGCAGACATGCCTTTGCGAACGAAGGCCAGGGGCGCCTTATCGTCAAAGGTCACCTTACCGCCCTCGTGAAGTTCCACGCCGAGATCCTTCCACATCCCATCCAAATCCACCGGATAGGGTTGATCCCTCATCTTCGCATATAGGCCCCGAAGGACATGCATTCCCGTCCCCTTGTCCGCGGCCTCCAAGCATTTGGGGAAATCCCAGGCGACCGCCATGGTGCCCCCGTCGTCGACGAGAGCCCGCAGGGCATCGTCCAGGCCCAGCTTGCCCTGGGACCGCGCGCGGATTTCCTTATCGGCCAGCAATGCGAAGAGGGCTCCGCCCCAATACGTCCTGCCCCAGGTCGGCGTGTTGTCCAAACCGTGATCGCCCGCCTGCGGTAGACCCTTAGGCATTCCCAGCATCATGTCGTGGAAAACCTCCTCCGCCTGCAATTCACCCGTGCGCAGGCGGGCAATGGGTTCCACATAGGTCGCGAGACCCTCTTCCATCCAATGTTGCCGTTGCGGCACCATGGGGAAAGCGAAATGCACCATTTCGTGGGTCATGACCCAATCCCTTTCCAAATCCTTTTCCTCCCAATCCAGGCGCAGGGGGATGAGCGACACCGCGCCGCCATCCCCATAACTCGTGCCGGGAGGACCGGCTCCCTCAGAGCGCGGCATTACCACGATAAGGGCATGGGGCACGGGAAACTTCCCGTAGAACGCGACGAGTGCGGCGAGCGCGCGCTGCACCCATACTTGCACTTGGTCCGGGGTTGCTTGGTAGGCCGCAGGGATGATGGCCGAGTGGATGCGGGCTCCGGGGATGTCGAAATATTTCTGCTGGAATTTCCCGAAAAGGGTCCAGGGCATATCCCGCAAATGGCCGGCCCGGGTCATGTAGGTATCGGGCCCACCCGGCTTGGGGAACAGGCCCGTCCCGTAATTCGCATCGCCATCGGTGGTGAAATGCAAGGTGACATCGGGATCGCCCTGGTAGGCAGGCGGGCGCAGCAGCCAAAGGCGGGGGTTGCTAAGGGACACCTGATCGTAGCACTGCAGCGCTTCGTCCATGGGGTGCTTGCAGGCTTCCGCGAAGGCAAAGGCATAGCGGATATCGCATCCGGATTTGCAGGGCAAGGTGAATTTCCCGGCGCGGCCCTGCATCGGCAGGTTCCGCAGAAAGGGCAGGCTTTCGCGATCGGTTTCCAATTCCTCGATCCCGGAGAAATGCGCTTTGATATCTAGCATCCGGGTGGCCGCGTGGTAGAGCAGGTCGTAAGACCAGGTTTCCGCGCGGGCCGATACGGTTAGCAGCAAGAGGGCGGAGAGCAGAAAAGGTTGCGACGAATTCAAGGGAAGCATACTCCCGGCCTAGAAGTTATCCGGGAAATTACCAATCGCGAGGCCCCGGGTAAACTGAATGTTCTTGATATACAGCAGGTTCGGCTTGGCGTAACACAAATCAACCTTCGCAATTGCAAGCGCGAATGGGACAAAGGTTTATTTTACGGACAGCGCCTCTCGCCCGTCATTTCGAATAAGATCTGGAAGGATACTCCGATGCAAAAGCATTTTCCGATGATTTCACTGGCCGCCTTGACCGCGACCGGGATGTTTTTTTTCGCCTGCACCCGCGAAGACAACCGTTCCGGAGCAGCCCCCATTTCTTCCCCTGCGGATGACGGAAAATCCGTGCCGACGGTGGACAACTTGACGAAAGCGATTATCGCCCTTAAGGCCAAGCACCCCGATCCCGACGAGTTGGAGGCCCGCCTGCAGGAGATTGTCGCGCTCTACGGCGTGCCGAGCGGCGCGCATCGGGTGCCAGGTCCCGTGGACGCCACCCAAGCGGACGAAAACCATGCCCCCGCGCCGTTGGGGAAATCCGCTGCCGCGCAAGCCAGCCGTTGGTTCATCGCCAAATCGGTCACCTTCGGCTCGGATACCACGCACACCACCATGAGCAGAAGCATGACCATCCGCGCCGGATGCACGGTGACCTTATCCACCAGCCACGATCGCGCCGTTTCCAACGCCGATCCCTACGTCGTGATGTTTTCCGCCCCGCTGGCCAACCAGAATTTTTCCAAGGTAACCATACTGGGAACCAATGACGATGCCGACGCCAACCTTGACGCGAATCTCGTTTGGACCAATACCACCGGACTGGATCAATGGGTCACCTTCATCGCCCATGCCTATGCGCCGGCCGTAACCGGCTCGGGAAGCATGACCATAGTCTGCAAGAAGGCGGACGGGCACTTGTGCGGGAACTATTACACTTTCGGATATATCGGCGGCATCGTGATCCGGAAGAACACCGAATCCCGCCCGGGCGGTTGCACAGGTCCGACGGCAACCAATATCAGCCTCACAGGTAACGCCGCGACCACGCATCCCGCCGTATTGGCGGTCAATCGCGGCACCATGCGCGGCGGGTATATCTATGGCGCCAACACCGGGTCGCTTCTGCTGGACGATATGCTGGCCAATAGCAACGGGAACTATTTCCTGGCGTTCACCGATCAATTCAACCCCAGCGCGGCCAATGCGGGATTCCAGGGCGACAAATACACCTGTCCTTAGTCCCGCAAAATGATTTTAATTCAAGTATGCACCCGGCGTCCCCATCGAGATGAGATAAGGCGCCCGGCGACTTCGCCCAGGCATACGTGATCGCGCATGAGGTGGGCCACCATGTGCAAAACCAGATCGGGGACGACGCCCTGGGCGCGGGCAACGCGAAGAACGTCACGCACGGCAGTAGCGCGCCAATGCTGGGGATGGCTTTCAGGCACCTGAGACCCGGATATTCGAACAATTTCCGGAAAAGTGGATGCATTTTTACAGTTGCATTGTGATTTTACGTGCTTTATTTACAGACCTATTGTAAATTTGCAATATGCAAGAGATCCGTTTCGGACGCCTCCTCAAACCGCCGGAGCGTTCCTTTTTCCTGCTGGGGCCCCGGAGCGTGGGGAAAAGTACCTGGCTCCGGCAGACTTTTCCGGATGCGCCCTACTTCGATTTGCTCAAGCAATCGACCTACTTGGAGTTCGCCCGCGATCCCGAGCGCTTAGCGCCGTTAGCGGGAAAACTTCCCGCGGGAAGCTGGATCGTCATCGATGAAATCCAAAAGCTCCCCGCCCTCCTGGATGAAGTCCATCGCCTGATTGAAGGGAAAAGATGGCGCTTCGCGCTCTGTGGATCCTCGGCCCGTAAACTCCGCCGTGGGGGCGTGAACCTGCTGGGAGGCAGGGCCGTTAACCGTAGCATGGGCCCTTTCAGCGCCGCGGAACTCGGGGATCGCTTCAAGCCCGACCTAGCCCTGGAATGGGGAATGTTGCCTTCCGTGGTGGGCGCCCCTTCCGATGCGGCCGACTTGCTCGATGCCTACGTCAATACCTACCTGAAGGAAGAAATCAAGGAAGAAGGCCTAATCCGTAGCCTGCCGCCCTTCCTACGGTTCCTCCAGATAGCCGGAATGATGAACGGTCAGGTGGTCAACGCTCTGAACATCAGCCGCGAAGCCGCCGTACCCCGCGCCACCGTCGACACCTATTTTTCAATCTTGGAGGAAACCCTGCTTGGGCATTTCCTCGCGCCCTACCGATCCGGCCTTAAGGTGCGGGAAAAGGCCCACAAGAAATTCTATTGGTTCGATGCCGGCGTAGCTCGCGCGGCCGCGGGCCTGCTCCGCGACCCGGCGGATCGTATTTGGTTGGGATACTCCCTGGAAACCCTCATCTTCCATGAGCTACGGACTTATAATCAGGCTTCCGGCAAAAACCGGCCGCTCTGGTTCTACCCGCACAGCAATACCGAAGAAGTGGAGTTCCTGATCGAAACCCAAAAGGGGCGCCCCGGCGTTCCGGCGAAAACGGTTTGCATCGAAGTGAAACTATCCGAAAAATGGGACAGGACATGGGAGAAACCCATGCGCCATCTGGCCGCGAACCCGAAAATCAAAGTTGAAAAATGCATAGGCGTCTATCGGGGAAGCCAGACTTATGCATTCGAGGGAGTGGATGTGCTGCCGCTGCGCGCGTTCCTATCCGAGCTCCATCAAGGACGGATATTCTAAGCGCTCATTGGCGCGCTACAGCGATAGGAATTACGGGATCAACAAGGCTTTGGTATTGTTCGCCTCGTTAGTCTCGAACACCGCGCCGGCGTAGTCGATCTTGAAGACCAGGTACTTCATGCCCGCCGGTACGGCCCCCGAGGTGGTAAGGGTCCCGATGTACGACTTTCCCGCCGGCAGGGCCGCGTGCACGCCCAGGATGTTCCCGCCCGCGCCCAGATCCCCGGCATCGCCGAAAACGTTGTTCACCGAATACAGATTCTGGATTACGATGTTGTAGATGTCCAAGATGTCGCCCGGCCCGTTGTTGGTCAGGACATAGCCGTACTTGAGCCCGGAAGACGTCTTGGAATTGATCTGCGCGGTCCCATAGGCCAGATCGGGTTTCACCTTAGGGACTATGGAAAGCGCCTTGGTGTTGTCGCCTTCATTCGTCTCCACCACGCTGTTGGCGTTATCGATCTTGAAGACCAGATAGTTCATTCCGCCGGGATTGAACATCAGGGTCTTGAACTTCCCGTTATAGGTTCCGCCGACCGGCAGCGCGACATGCACCCCGAGTAGCGCACCCCCCGCGGCTTGCGCGTGGGGATCGTTGAAGTTGGTATTCGGCGAGTACATATTCTGGATGTCCACGCTGTACAGATCGGCGACGCCGGCGGTACCGTTGTTCTCCAGCACATAGGAGTACTCCAGCCCGGAAGCCAGGAACTTGGTCACCGTCGCCGAGGTGATGCGGAGATTGGGATGCCCGACCAGCGCCGAGACCACGAGGGGTTCCGGTCCGGTTGCCGCGGGTTCGAAACAACCCTGCAGGGCGAGGGCGGTCAGCGTCAAAGGAATAGCGTATAGGCCGGCATGCTTCATCATTCTCTCCTGGTGAGGGGGGAAATTTAGCAGCCGCTAAATAACCGGGGACCCGAGGCTACGATTTTGGGATTCCCCCGGGCCTTGGCCCCCGTAACCTCATCTCATGGGGCGGCGGTAGTCTGGTTTTATAGGTCGGGATGGTAATATTGCATCATCCAAAATGCAATTCTTGGGCATACGTTACCGAAGCAGGGCTCCATAAAGGTTATTTCATAAAATACCCTGGACCAGAAAAGCATCCCGAAGAAACATGTTGCCCAGAATATTTTGGCGAAGATTCCCTCTGAACGAATCAACAGGAAGATTGGAAATCCTGCTCCAATCAAGGGCAAAATCCAGAAAGTCAGAGCACCTTCATTATGGCTATAGACCTCTTCTCTAATATCAAAGGAAAGCTCAAAAAGAGCGAAATTCAATCCGAGAAATGGAACCCAATATTTCCATTTATCGATAACCACTTCCTTCACTGTAAGTACCATTTTTCATTCCCACGTTCACGTCAGTAGCCTTGGCGCGGCCAACTGCCCAGGTATTTCCCCTGCGGACTGAATAGGCTAAGGGAAACGCGCGTGACGCCCGGCGTAGCGGGAATGGATAAGACGAGTTGATTTCCGATTTGACGGACGGATAGCGTGTTCTGCTTGGCAATCCTTGGGAATCCTTGCAGACCCGTGGCGCTGGAATCCGATGGGTAAGCCCGGCAGAGCGGATCTCCGATCACGATATCTTCCCATCCAACCAGGTTGGAGGCCGCGTAGTAGCTTTCCGCCAAGGTCCATCCCGCCGTATATCTCGCGTATAGAATGCTGGGCAAAGCCACCGCCTGCAATAAAGGCTCATCGGAATATCCCTTTATACCGGTAACGCCCTTATGGATCAAATCGGCGATCAAGGACTGGCCGCCAGAAGCAGGCAAGAAGGTGCGCGCGCCCGTCGATACCGCGGTCTCGGCGATGGCTCCAGGGTTGAATCCCAGGGATACATAAGACAGGGAATCGTAATGCCCGTCGTTGCTGCCCCAGGAGATGTAGCCCATCAGTCCGTTGACATGGCCTTTGAACACGTTTGTGGTATCCAGAGTGTAAGGAAGCTTTCGGGCTTTAAGCGTATCGGCGGCCAACTGCATATCCGCATTGTAACCGCCATAGACGCTTTCCTTCACTATCCTCGCCGTATCCCGGACGGGAGGATTTTCCTTGAGAACGGAAAAAGGCTGATTGGCCTTGGAGGTAATCCTGCCATAGCCCGGATCCTCGTCCAACAGGATTGGCCCGTTGGGAACCTGGCCCGCCAGCATAGCGGCTTCGGCTTGCAGCGACTTGGTGGTAAGCGCGATGGCCTCCGCCTGCGTATAGGCGTCGAGACGGGTGACCAGGTAGCCGCCGAACTCGGCATGGGAAAAACGCTTCTTGCTGTTCCAAAAGCGGTTGGCCCAAGCCGCCCCGTGGAAATCCGGACCATAGCCGGGGTCGCTGATCAGGACCCGGATGGCTCCGGGCAGCTTGTCATAGT
Source organism: Fibrobacterota bacterium (assembly GCA_023249635.1). Lineage (GTDB taxonomy): Bacteria > Fibrobacterota > Fibrobacteria > UBA11236 > UBA11236 > Chersky-265. The sequence continues at coordinate 35,452 of JAHFCH010000010.1, read as the reverse complement.
CGAGCGCCGCGAGATAGCTATCCAAAGAGCTTGGCAGGGATTGAGCGCCCGTGATGCGGATGGGGATGCCCTTGGTCAAGACGATAAAATCCACATCGGTATGGTTGGCCAGGAAGGCGCGCAGCGGGGTTTCGATATCCGCGCGGAACTTCGCCAGGGTGATGGTTTCAGAGTTGGCATTGAGCGCGGCATCTTGGGTGGCGATGTCGAGAATATTGGCGACGCCGCGGCGTTGCGCATAGTCATCGGCAATGGCGCGGGAGACTGGGCTGCTGGTGTTCCTCAGGATCACGACGCGGTCCGGTAAGGCGGCAGTAGGGGCGGCATGGATCAGCCCGGCGCAGAACCAGGCTGCGGAAAGTAGGGCGACATTGAGGCTTCGGGAATTCATCATGAGAGCGCCATCCAGGTAAGGATATTAGTCCCTATACCGGTACTTTACGGCGTAAAATCGCGCCTTCGAGGCTTGATAGAAGGTATTTGCGCAAGATATACCACTGTATGCTGAGATAATACCGGGACAATACGCCTTAAATCGTCGCCAGGGCTTCGGCGGCCAGTGCTTCTCACGAAGCGCGCGACAGGATTGCATAGATCAAAACCAATTGAATTAAATTGGAAGATTGGCCCTGAACCATATTATCTGGACAGGAAACCTCTTGGTGGCGGTAGGGAGTGGTCCAACCATCCTCCTCTCTCACAAGGACGGCTCCAACTCCGTCCTGTCCAATTCCACGCCAAAGACCAAGCTTGAATTCCACCTAGTCCACGCCCAACTTCTCGGCGCCATAGCAAGCTCCAGTATAGGACAAACAACCACAGTTGCCGTATACACCCCGGGTGGCCAAAAGGCTGTGGAGGTATAGATCTCCGGATAAAATCCACATTTTTGCTTGCCCCTGAATGACTTGAATCGAGGGCGCTATATTCTAGACGTCAAAAATGGGGAAGAAACACTAGTGAGGCCATTTACTTTCTTGGAATGAGTATCGCGTCCGCTACCCCGCCTTGATCAGTACCCCCGACCAGCGCATCTCCAAATGGACACGAAAATTGAAGTTCATCTTAAAGTGAAAGTTAATGTAGTGGATTAGATCCTACCGAGGAGCTCCGGAAAACGGCATTTTCGCGGTTCCGGTTAAATAATTCTTAAGGAGATAGCTAAAGTTAAAATTCGCCCATAACGATAACAGTCTTATGCGGATTAACCACAATATCGCGGCCATGATTGGGCAAGGCGCGATGGCGGCCCAACAAGGCGCGTTGGGTAAATCGCTGGAGAAATTGTCCACGGGCATGCGCATCAATCGGGCATCGGATGATGCGGCCGGGCTTTCGGTTTCCGAATCCATGCGCGGGAAAATCCGCGGGATGAATCGCGCCAAGTCCAATGCCGAAGATGGGATTGCGCTGATCCAAATCGCGGAGGGCGCGGGAGGTGAGATCGGGAACGTCATTCAGCGCATGCGCGAACTGGCGGTGCAGAGCGCCACGGACACGCTCACGACGACGGATCGAACCTATACGCAAAAGGAATTCGTGCAGTTGCTGGGTGAAATCGTCCGGATCACGAAGGGCACGAATTATAACGGCATGACCTTGCTGGACGGCAAGAACGGGTCCTTCGGGGCACTTGGCAGCGGCTCCTCCGTACTGCATATCGGCGGTGGGGCCGACCCGACATCGAACCGCTTGACGATTACCATTGATCCGATGACTTTGGGCGCCTTGGGCTTGAGCGGTGACAATGATGATGATGATGACCTGGAATCCGAACCGGACGAGGGGGAAATCATGCCCTCCGTGGATACCCGCGCTAATGCCTTGAACACGATTACTTCGCTGGATATGGCGCTTAAATCCGTCAATACCATGCGCTCGACAATGGGCGCTTTTGTGAACCGCTTGGACTTCGCGATTTCCAATTTGTCCAATCAGATTTATAATACCCAAGACGCGGAAAGCCGGATTCGTGACGTGGACTTCGCCTCCGAAACCGCGTCATTCACGCGTGCGCAAATCCTCTCGCAAAGCGCCACGTCGATGTTGGCCCAGGCCAATCAAGTGCCGCAAGGCGCGCTGGCTTTGTTAGGCCACTAATCAGCAGATATCCCAAGGGTAGAAGATAACCCAAGAGCAAAGATGGGTATTGCTAGAGCGCATAATGGGACTGTACTACGGCATATGTACTCCCAGCAGATTCCTTGCGCGGTGCCGCGAATCGAAAACCCTCCGCCCGCTTACCGTACCGGATTTCGCGTGCGGCCGTAAGGAAGTCGCAAGCGGGGTAAAATCCACTTGCAGCGTCCCGATGTTGAACTCGGTGCCGTCTGTTCCAGCCGATGGAATATATTCCGCACCCAGGCTAATCCATACGGCGCCGGTCCCGTCGGTTCGGGATCGGATCGGATGATTCGGATTCCCAAGGGTAAGGACTTCGGGAAAGCGGTGCCCCCCGCCGGTATATCCGATAGATCCCAGGGTATCCATGTCAGCGCCCGGACGCCTGGGTAAACCCTTAGCGATATTCATCCGGTACGTACCGTCGCTAGAGGCTGTCTTGCGGGGCTCGATGACGGTGGCTGCGGCTTTGATCCAAAGGGTATCCTGGTTGAACTGGCCTAAAGCAGTGGCAAACTCGGCCTTGAAGGTTATCCCGTACTCGGTATTCGGGGCCAAGCCCGTGAACCGCTTACGGATGAACGGGAATAGATCATCGGTCGAATCGGGGGCGCGGGGGTACGCTGGAACACCGGTCATCCGCAATGCGGTCATGGCCGGTGAAATCGAGGGTATCTCTCCGATTTCATAGCGCAATTCGCGCTTCGCGCTGTCTGCCGCCGCGTAGTCCGCGAAATCCGGTATCCATCCGTCATACCCGGATTTGAAAACGGAACGGAAAGACTGGGCGCCGGATGGGAGCGCGGACCACAGGCAAGCAGATGCGAGGATCCCGGGCAGCAAGGATCGGAAACGAGCGTGAAGCATGGGAATCCCTTTCTAGGTCGGGCCACAGGGTAACTCCTGTGGCACTGCCTTAGTGGAAGGATTCCGGAAGCCTAACCGGTGTAACCGGCCGATGGGCTAAATTACCGCTCC
>JAHFCH010000010.1:0-32343 GCA_023249635.1 Fibrobacterota bacterium | reverse complement strand
TGGATCGAAAACCCCGATTAATCCCAACTCGGGAAATACCCGGAGCGGATTTCTCATTCGTTTGCGCCCGTTCAGGTCGAAATATATCTGCCCAGGCATGCTTGTCTGAATTTTCCGAACCGGAAAGAGGGCGGCGTTGGGATTACGCATCACGTAGAACCCGTTATTCACGTGCAGGTACAGGTTTCCTTGCATGTCGTATTGGAATTTGCAGGACTTGATAACGGAATCGGCTTTCAATCCGGTATTCAGGGTTTCGAAACCATCCAGTTTCTTGTTGATGCGGACGATGCCTTTCGAGGTGCCGGCCATGATCTCATCGCTCGGCGTTATGGCGATATCGGAACCCAGGTTGATGTCCACGCCGGGGGTGCCGATCGTGAATCCGGTGTCGCCGGGAGCCTTGACCGCGATATACTTGCTGCCTGCGATCGCGATCCGGTCCCTTTGGTTCGCGGCGACCATGAAATACAAATCCATTTTGACGAGTTTTTTCCAAGTTGAGCCGGTGTCCTGGGATTGGAAAAGGGATGCCGAAAGGGAGTTGGGGATCTCGGTGGCCGAACAATAGACCTGGCCTGCGGAATCCGAGGCGCAGGCGACGTACACGACCAGGTTCCCTTTCGGTTGCCAGGTTTTGCCGTGGTCCGTGGAAACATAGAGATCCGTTTTCGATGCGGCGCCCGGGATGAACAAGAAGAGATTCCCATTCGGGGTGGCGATCAGGTTTTCCGACTTTCCAAAGCGGACCGTGGCGAACTCCGGCAAGGAGTCCATGGTGTTGTTCCAGGTAAAGCCATGATCGGTGGAACGGAACACGGTGAGGGTGGAAAGGTTTAGTACCCCTACGCAATACAAGTCCCCGTTCGGGAAGGCGACGAAATCCTGGCCCGCTCCCAGCCGGACCATGCCGGCGTTAGCGATCTTGGTCCCATTGTAATTGAACACGACCGTGGACTTGGTGAATTGGCTGGGGCTTTCGCCGGTCCATTTCCTGCCCCCGTCGGCGGACCAGTATGTGCCGCCATCCCCTATTACGGTAACCACGCCCAGGGAGTCGAGAGTGGAGCTGAAATAGGTATAGGTCCCGGGGGGGCGGATCGATTCCCAGGCTTGGCCTCTAGCTGAGGCGAGCATGAACAGCAATGTAATCGAGAACGCTTGGATAAGTTTCATGGAACTCCCCTCCAGGAGTTTTGAGACATTACAATTATTTTGATAAAAGGATAATTCGTATTGCGGATATGATAAAGGCTAAAGAGGGGGCCACGAAAGGCCGCCCCCGGATCAGCGCGAGAGAGGCAACCCCTATTTCAGGACCGGCTACTTCATGAACGTGGCGCGCTCGTTCCACGACCAGACCGGCAGGCCATTGCCGCCCAAGCGATCCACGCGAACCAAAAATACCCCGGGCCCCACGGCGGCCAGGGGAATCCTCGCACGGCCGGAGGCCGGTACCCGGCACGAATACACACTCTTTCCACCCAGTGAAAACAGCGAAACGGAATGGCACAGCCGAGCCGGAAATTCGACGACAATCGCTCCGGCGGCCGGCACGATCCGGTAAGCGGCTCTCTCAGCTGCCGAAAGTCCGGGACGTCCCGCCCCGATGCCATCGGGCGTCAGCTCGATAACTTCATTCGTCGAAGTGGTGAGGCTCAGGGTATCGCCGGTAAGTGAGCCTTTCTTCACGCCGTTGCGGAAGAGCGTTACCGCTTTTCCCGACGCGAACGGATTCATCAGCGTTATCGGATTCCCCTTCTCACTGGTTATGTCGACATACAATATTCCGCCGTTGTTCATTTCGCTTGAAATAAGGAATGCTCCTTTGGCGCGAAGCCTTACGAACTTCGCATTCCTGGCCGTTGGCCAGCAAGGGAATACCCGGGTGACGGTTCCGTTGGTCTGCAGCAGCATGGAGTTTATGGTTTCTATCGCCCCGGAAGTTTCATGTGCGCCGCCGCCTTGCTTGACGGTAAGGTTTTCCCGCCAGCCATAACTGATCGCCGCTTTGAATTTGCTGATTAAATCTTCGGCGGGCCAGCCCGCTCTAGCGGCGATGGTAAAGGTCTTCGGAAATCCATTCATGGATGCTCCCCTGCTCCCGGGAGTAAACGGATTCACATATTCAAGGGTGTTTCTGACAAGCTGCAGCTTTGTATCATCGGAACCAATCGTATAATTGTCACCGGGATGAACAATGCCCTCCAGATTAATCGGCTGATCGCCGATATTCAAAAGCGCATTACCCTTGGTGGAATTGTTGATGGTTTCGGCCAGATAAAATACCTGCTTATTGAATCCGCTCATGGTACCCGTCGGATAATCGACAAGATGGTCCACTATATCCTGCCAGGCAGCCCTTTTATTCGCATCCACGCCCAAATCCAGGCTTCCTTTGAGCAATGATTTGAAAAGCAGACGGATATATCCCAGGTCATAAGCGGAATTCAAATCGTGACCGCCCTCATTGACGGCGGTATGTTCAACGATATACCGCCCGGCGGCGTTCTTTGCCAGGTAATCCATCCAGAACTCGCCCAGGTTTTTCAGGAACGGATACGTAGTACTGGAAAAGAAAGCCGTATCGCCCATGTATTCATAATTCCAGATAAACGGTATTGCCGCAAAAGTGCCGTTGGTTTTCTGGTCGGAGGGAAGCTTGGTGAAATCTTTTGCGGAAGCGATGGGATTCAATGCCGGTGCCGGGCCATAAATGTTTAAGGGAGCAAAAGATCTAAGGAAGCATACTCCTTTGTAACCTGCTGCTGCGGTTTTGTTCTGCGAATAGGGTGCTTCCGACAATATCGGGGCATAATAAGGCTTTGCCAACTCGGGCCGGTTGCCGGTGAAAACGCCATACATCGGCGCTTCATAGTTGTAATTCAGGTAATATTTCGCAGTAGCGGAATCGTTGTTACTCCAGGCAGAGTAGGTACCCGGTATGATAAAGCCCTCACGGATTGAGGCTCCCAGCGCATACAGCCCACCGTAATAGAACTTCTCCAATGCGGCGTCATTCAACTTGACATAAGACTTCAGCCAGAATTTTTTCCACCAGTCAAGATGCTCCTGATGTAAGGTCGTAAGCGTACCCATGGTCAGTCCTGCCACCCGCTGAACCGTTGAATTCCGATAGGTGGTAACGCCGGGAGTAGCAGCCGTATGCGGCCGGGCATCGCCTTTTATCGACGTTACTATTTGAACGGAAGTATTGGGAGACAGCGAAAACTGCAATCGGGCTTCATTGGCGCTTGGCGCCGATGCAGTCGCCGTAGCGCCGATAACCCCGGTAGAAGCGGCGGCCTGGCAAAACCACGCATTGTTGCCCGGAGCAGCCGCGCTGGTTCGTGTCACCGATGCAATCCCCGTTCCCGCAAGGCTCGTCGCCGGGTAACTTGCATTGGAAGGGATTTGCACGCTGACGATAATCGGAATCGTTGCCGCATTCGAGGCCGTTATGAGCTCGGTAACCAATAAGTTCTCCGATTCAACCACCCATGTCTTCATGGTGACGGTTTGGCCTTCGATAACGATGGTAGAACGGACTTCCGCATTCAAGATGTCCTGTTCCTGAAGAATTTTTTCGGAAGGATCTGGGGCGGAATTCGGTCCCATAATCGCAACTGATCCAAAGGTCAATTTTTGGGTGGCGGGATTGAAAAATCCCGATTTGGCGATGTAAAACCTATGCGTATGATTGCGTGCGTCCGCGGTAACGGCAATATCACCGTTACCCAGCAATTGCCCGGCCGTATATCCGTTTGTTACGACATCACTCAATTGAGGCGGTGCCGTATACCTGCCTACGATGCCCGATAGTATCGATTGTAGTTCACCCCAATCATCTGCGGTTGCTGCGGCCGATTGCAGCAGCACCGAACACATCAGAATCCCGTTTAACATCCATTTTCTGAACAGAATGATATCCCCCCGTTGGTAGCCACTTGATCAGAGTGATACCAGAGTTACCATTGGTTTTTGGCAGAAGACGAAGCTAATGTAATGTGAGGATTGTGATTAGAAGTCGGCTTATCAATTTTGTGATGTCGGTATTTCTTACATGGCCTTTTTTAACCCTTCCCGTAAACATTTTTTTATCTGATTTCCCCTTTTAAGGGCAACTCCTACCAATCCCAAATTTTGCTTTACGTTTGCGCCAATAGGAAGTGGGCAGCGAGAGCATACCCGTTGCGCGAGGATGCGAGTGGAGTGGGGCAAAAGCTCCCGGAACGAGCTCCGGTTGCGCGCGATGAAGATCGGTTAAGGCAGATCAGAATGGAATTGTGAGATTGGCTACCGGTATAGAAGGCGTGGTACTGCCGCCCGTCTTTTCGGAACCGAACGGAATCGCGTCCGTCTGAGCAGCGAGCAGAACGAGCAAACCAACCCCTACCGGAATGAAGCCCATCTCGCTTCCGTGACCGCCTTGGGAAAGGCTGTACATACCGATAAGCATCGAAAGGCCCCCGACAACCATCTCTGATCCATAAGCGTAGCGGCGCACGCCACGTAAAGCATTTCCGCTGCCAAAGGCCAGCGTCCCGATTGTTATGAGGTCTGGTAGGGCAATGGCCGCGGTCAGGGTAGCGGGAAGGAGAATATTAGGCACCACCTCATGAACCGTGGTCCCATGCCGGATGTAGCCGCAGAGGGTCAGGGTGCCCGTCGCCTTGACCATATATGGGACCGTAAGGAGAATGTCTTTGGCTGGAATCGCCTGAACCTTGGCGACAATGAGCGCGCCCAACCCAAAAATACCACGAAACAAAGTTCGTTTGCCCATGCTACCTCGGATCCTCCCTATCCCCTCAAGTTCAACTTGGCCAATTGATTATTTTAGAGACCCACGCCAATACCAAGATTGGGACGGATTTCTTTTTGATCTGAAACTATCACGCCCAGCCTTAATGCCGCTATGGTAAGCGAAAGTTTTATTTGGAGTCCTGCATAAAATTCATTTTTGTCAATTATTCCATTGAATATATAGGTTCTCCCGAGTAATACATCGCCCGAGATTATGGAGGGAAGACCGCATGAACCTCCATCCTCGTAATGCCCATAACCGAATTGGATATTGCTCGAAGCGAGGCCCGGATTGAGTGAAATGTCGAATCCCTTTCCTCGAATTGAACCTCCATTTATGAAAAACAGTCCCATGTTAAAATCAACAAATGAGATTAGCGACGCCTCTAGTGACACGAATCCGTTGCCGTCGTTTGCATTTACCAAAGACTGGGAGGAGAGAATGATCAGAATGAAAGCTGCCAGTTTCCTATGCTTCATACTTAATCCAAATCATTGGTGTGACGACCGGGCGGAGTCATTTGGTCCCATATATTAGAGGTTCCAAAAATAGACTATCTTTTGGCGCTCGCGCCTTAAGTTCCAGACACCCTTGCGAACCCGGGAGCTCCCGTGAATAAAGCCTTGACGGTGCTGTCCATGCTCGCCATCTCCGTCGTCGCTCCTCTTCGCGCCCAGGCCTACTCCGGTGGCGCAGGTACCCCCGCCGATCCCTATCGTATCGCCACCCCGGCCGACTTGAGGTTCCTCTCCGCGACTACGGCCGATTGGGCCAGTAACTTCCGGCAAACGGCCGATATCCTTCTCGACACCGCCAACTTCCTGCCCATAGGTTCAAGCACCGCCTTCGGTTGGGCCTTCCGGGGAAGCTATGACGCGGAAGGACACAGCATCACGGGCTTGCGGATGCGGAAACTGGTGGCGAACTCCGGCTACGATTCCGCCTGGGGTTTCTTCGGAACCCTCGATACCGGCGCTGCGATCAGGAATCTCCGCCTTCTCGACGTGCGCGTCCAGGGCAGTTCGCGGACCGGCGGCATGGCCGGCCTCAACCGGGGCAAGGTCACGAATTGCATGGTCACGGGAGCCGTGGAAGGAACGGGCCGGGGCGAACGCGTCGGCGGGCTCATCGGATATAACCGGGGCTGGGTGACAGGCTGCCATTCGGCCGGCTCGGTCCAAGGCCTGGTAGAGGTAGGCGGGCTGATCGGGTTCAGCGAGGGTGTCGCCGTCTCGCATCCCTATGACACCTTGGTGCAGAAATCCTCCTCCACCTCCGATGTGGTGGGAGATAACCAGATCGGCGGGCTCATCGGGCATCAGGATGAGTGGGTAAGTGGCCGGCCCTCCCTGGCGATCTCCTTCGCGACCGGCACTGTCCGGGGCAATTATGGCGTGGGGGGCCTGGTGGGATACCTCGCCAATGGAGAACTGAACGATGTCTACGCCATGGGGAAGGTCCAGGCCAAGATCTCCTGCGGCGGGCTGGTCGGGGACATTTTGAAAGGCAAGGTCCTCCGGGGATACTCCACCGGTCCGGTGAATGACGTACCAACCACCACGGGCGGATTGATCGGAAGGGATACCGCGCAACGTAGCGAGAATTCCTTCTGGGACACGGCGGCCAGCGGCTTGGGCGCCTCAAGAGGAGGAGCGGGCAAATCCACGGCCGAGATGAAGGCCCAGACCATCTATATCAGCGCCGGATGGAGCTTCACAAATACCTGGACGTTTTCCGCCATCGCGAACCAGGGATATCCCATCTTCCAATGGCAATCACTTCCAGTCCTTCCGGCCGTCTCCACTCGGGACATCTTCGGGGCCCTGGATACCTGTTTCACGGTCACGGGAAGGATCCTGGATATCGGAAAAACGGGCATCACCGCTTATGGCTTCGTCTGGAATACCACGGGCATGCCGGAAAGAGGCAAGGATCCGGAAAAGGATTTCGGAACCGCCTCGGCGTTCCCATCCTTTTCACATACCCCCACCGGGCTCTTGCCCAACACCCGGTACTATGTACGAGCCTTCGCCAGGAATGATAGCGGGGTGGCATATGGACAACAGCTGTTCATCCTCACCCACCCGTATAAAGGTTCCGGCATGAAGGCGGACCCCTATCGCATCGTCAACAAGGCCGACCTTGGCTTCCTGAGCACCAACTCCGGTGAATGGAGAGCGGACCTGCACTACCTGCTCACTTCGGATATCGCTTTCACCGCCGCCGATTTCGCCGCGGGCGGCGCCTTCGAGAACAAGGGCGAGGGGTTCCGGGCCATCGGCAAGCAAGACACGACCTTCCAGGGCAGTTTCGACGGAGGCGATCATGAAATCTCCGGGTTGAAGTTGAAACCGAACGGTCAGGCCCAAGGACTTTTTGGCACCGTGTCCAAAGCCACCCTCAAGAATCTCGGTGTCGTCAATTTTGATTTTACCGGAAACAGTTACCTGGGTGGCCTGGTGGGAAGCGCATACTGCGGCACCGGCCCCGCGAGCAAAGGAGAAATCTCCCGGGTCTATGTGACTGGGAAAATCGAGGGCAGTTCCAACTACGCCGGCGGTCTTGCGGGCAGTGTCTCCGGCTGTCCCGTTTCCAATACCTTCGCCTTCGTCACCCTCAAGAACTACCGGGCGGGCGGCCTCATCGGAGTAGCCGAACAAGCCAGGATATCCAATTCCTTCGCGCGGGGAGAAGTGGCCGGCGATTACTATTCGGGCGGACTGATACAGGAGCTGAAGGGTGATTCCTCTTGGGTGGAGAACTGCTATTCCACGGGACTCATCAAAAAGTACACCTCCACGGGAACCTATGGCGGCCTCATCGGCACGGCCGTGAAAGACCGGGTGTTCAACTCCTTCTGGGATCGGCATACCTCGGTCATGATCTTTTCCGCCGCCGGTACCGGAAAAAGCACCGACGAAATGAAGGACCTCGCCACCTTCACCCGCATCGGCACGACCGGCCTGGACACTCCCTGGGACTTCGCCGGCAAACCCAACGATGACACCGCCACCCAGGATATCTGGTCCCTCTCCCCCGCCATCAACGACGGTTATCCCTACCTGAAAGCCTTCACCCGATTCCCGGTCCGGGTCTGGGACCACTTCCAGCCCGCCCCCGCGCCGCCCGGAGTCACCCTCCTCGCGGACTTCGGCTCGGGAATCCGGGTCAAGACCGGATATGCGGCCCGCATCCGTCTCCAGCTCTACTCCGCCTCCGGGTCCATGATCTCCGATCAGGAAACCTCCACCGGCGCGAACGACTGGGCGCACCTGACCCTGCCCGGACTGGCTCCAGGCATCTATCTCTCGGCCCTGCGGGTCGAAGACCTGCATACAGGCCGCATCGCACGCTTCATAAGGAAGGTGACACTATGAAAAACCTTGTCTGCATAGGCCTGCTTATGGCCGGCTCGGCTTGGTCCATCACCTACCGGGATACCAGCCTCACGGGAACCCTGACAGGCCCCGCGGTCCTGGCCGGCACCATTACGGTATCCGGTTCTCTGAGCAATACCGTCGAAAGCGTGGTCGATATCCTGCCCGGCACCACCTTCAAGGGGCAGGGCAGAGTCTCTTTCTGCAACCTGACCGCCATAGGCACGGCCAAGGACCCCATCCGGTTCGACTCCTTATCGAGCCTCACGGTGGAGCTCGGCATCCTGGACTATTGCTCACTGGGAAAGATCTCCACGAAAGGAAGAGTCAACATCTCCCATGCCACGATGGCCGATGTCTCATCGCTGGACGGGCCCGTGACGGTCAAAACCTCCATCGTCCGCGCGAAATCCATCTACGCGGCATCGGGCGCGGGATTCTTCTTCTACAACACCCTCTTCCCCGACTCCGTCTTCATGTCCGTCAATTCCATCCAAAACAATTACGGCAGCAGCGGCTATCTCCTCAACTGCACCTTCGCCCGCGGCCTCGATCCCCGGGCCATATCGGCCGCCACCCAGGCCGTCAGCATCCAATTCAAGAACTGCGCCTTCGTGGACAGCCTGAAGAAGTTCAAGGGGCCTCCAACCAACTATGTCTACTTCGACCACTGCATGGGGTCGGAATCGCTGTTCATCGATGCCTCGGCGGGCAATTACCACTTGCGAGAAAACTCTCCGGCCAAAGACACCGGCCTCGTCGATTCGTTGAACACGGGGGCCTCCGCCAAGGACCTCGATGGGTATTCCCGTGTCTTTGGTAAGGCGGTGGACTTGGGGGCCTTTGAGTACCAGCCGATTCCGGTTTTCATCACCGGGCCTCGGATGCAAGTTACCGAGGCTAGGTCCTACACCCTGCGCGGCGGATATTTGGAAGTCGTTTCTTCGTCGAATATCCTTGGGAGTGAGGTCCATACCATGCTTGATTTGAGGGGGCGGCGGATATGGCGCCATGGGACCAAGAAGAAGTTTCTTAAATAGGCTTTGAAGAAAGCATGCGCGATGAGCGAGGAATATGGCGGAGCATTGCCTATCCTATTTTTCTAAAAGCGTCTTCCGAATAAGGTCTTCGACGTTGTTCACATTTTTGATGGATAGAAATCCGACTTTTCTAAAACTTAAAAAAGGGTCCGGTCCGGGACTGCGTATCGGGACTTCCACAAATCTCAAATCCCCCGATCCATTTTCACGAACGACTTTGTGCATGTTGATCAATTTATCGGGATAGTATGAAAGTATTTCGTAGCCCTTGAAACGTTTATGGAACAGTCCGATTTTATTGAAACAGATCGCTCTTTTATTCGTGAGCACATACACGGTTTTCAACGCGCCTAGCTTTTTCAAGTATGGAGTGGCGAACATGCCTAAGCCAAAGAGAAAGGACAGTATTCCGCCTAGTATTCCAAAAAGCGCTATGAATATGAAAAAAGGAACGGTCGTTTTAAACTGGGGAAATCCAGATGCGTGGTATAACATGATAGAAGAACCGTGCACTAAATAGCATGCAAAGGCTACCAATGGTATTCCGAGAAGTACCGGGGGTATTCCTGAAACTATGGATTTATTGGGATCCGGCTGGTCTGCCCAAATCGATTTTTCTTCGTTGCGCACCTCGCCAAGAACGAGCTCTTGCATGTCAAGCGGCAATTCACCAATTTCCATTTGGATCCTTTATCAAAACTTTTCGCCAGCGCTACATGCTACCCAAAAGAAACATGAATTGCAATTATCTTTAATTTAAGGGACTTACAGCAGTTACATCGTGAGCACACTCTTCAGGTAGATTATGGGGATGCGTAAAGACGGCATTTCCGGGCAAACACACCTTAGAGGGTCGAATCCGATCACGATGGCATTGCGCCCGCGGCGACTCGTCGGCAGGGAAAGAGAGATTCGCGACGTCAGTGAGAGCGTCACGTCGGCCCAGGTTACCACCCTGCTTGGACCCGGAGGCGTGGGCAAGACCTCGCTCGCGATCGCGGTTGCGGCGGCATGTGAACCGGACTTTTCGGACGGCGTGACCGTCGTTTGGCTCGGCTCGCTCCGATCAGCGGATCTGGTCGCGGCTGAGGTCGCCGCCCAATTCGGCTTGCCGAGGTCGGGGGGGCAGTCCTTCGAGGATGCGCTCAGCGTCTGGTTAACCGAACGCGATGTGCTGCTCCTGATTGACAACTGCGAGCACGTCGTTTCCGCCGTTGCGGATCTCGTCTCCGGCTTGACGGGGCGACTGCCGCGGCTACGGGTTCTGGCGACCAGTCGAGAGCCGTTATGGCTCGATGGCGAGGTGACCTACCGGCTCGCCCCGCTTGGCGTGGTGAGCCCGGACGCAAGCCTTGAGGAGGTCGCCGCCAGCGCCTCAGTACGATTGTTCCGGGAGCGCGCCGGCGCCCGCGCGGCGGTGGCGCTCGATAATGAGCGCGCCTGCCGCCTCCTCGGCGACATCTGCCGCCGCGTTGACGGGCTCCCGCTTGCGATCGAGCTTGCCGCCGCGCGCGTGGTCGGCCTGGATCCGGAGGACATCGCGTCGCATCTTGACGATTTGTTCACCTTGCTCCCGCAACGTGCACGGCGCGCGGACGGGGCCCTGCGCTCCCTGCGCGCCACCGTGGAGTGGAGCGATGCGCTCCTCACCGTGGAAGAGCGGCGCTTGCTTCGGCGCATGGGCGTTTTCTCAGGCAGGTTCGACTTAGGCGCCATCAAGGAAGTCTGCGCCAGCGAGGGCCAGACGGCTGCGCGAGTCGCCGATCTTACCGCCCGGCTCGTCGAGAAATCGCTGCTCCTGAAGCTCGGCAATGGCGAAGGGTATCAATCGCTCGAAACCATCCGGCAGTACTGCGTCGAGCCGCTCGAAGCGGACGGCGAAACGGACGGGAAAACGGGCAGCGAAAACGACGCCGTACGCGAACGGCACGCACGCTATTACCAAGGGGTCGCGCTCCAGGCCTGCGCCGGATTGATGACTGAATTCGAGCGGCCCCACATCGACGTGCTCACCCGCATCGACGATAACCTACGGGTCGCCCTCGCCCATTTGCTCGTGATCGATCGTGTGGCCGCGCTGGAGCTGGCCGCCACGCTGTTTCCTGCTTGGTGGGTACGCGCCAGGCTCCGCGAAGGCATTGGCTGGCTCGAGCAAGCGATCGCTGCCGCGCCGGAGGCCCCCACCGAACTGCTGGCCACGGCGCAATTCGCCCATGGGTTCATGATCGCGCAGGAAACGGAGGACTAGACGACCGCTGCCCGGTCATGCGACTTAGGGATAGGGCTCCTAGCCGACGCGAGCGAGCCGCCACCGATCTTCGGAATGCTCCTCTGCCTGAGAGGGGAGTGCGACGTCTACAACGGCGATGTGCCGTCGGCGGTGGCTCGCACCGAGGCTGGACTGGCGGTCGTGCGCCGCCACGCGGAGGCGCGCGGCACGTGGGCAGAAGGGTTCGGCCTGTGGAACGTGGGCAACGCGAAGCGCACCCAGGGGAACGTGGACACCGCCATCGCGGTCTTCAGCGAGTGCGCCGAGCTGTTCCACCGCAAAGGTTTCCGCGTCGGGGAAATGGTCGCCTGCAATAGTCTGGGTGAAATCTGGGAGGAGCGCGCCTCCCTTCCGGAAGCCCGTAGGTATTGGGAACGAGCGCTTCGATGCCGTCGGGAGATTAACGCGGTCAACTTCAGGACCATCCACGGTTCGATGCCGCGGAACCTGCTCGCATTGGCGCGCGTGACGGCAAAACAAGGTGAGCTTTCGCTGGCGTCGACGCTTTTGCGGGAGGCCCTGCCTATCGCGCACGCTATCCGCGACGAAGCGACCGCTCGGAAGATAGTGGATCTGCTCACGCAGACGTCGCGCGTTGAACCCGTGCAGAACGCGACCCTCCGACCCACGGGCGGCGTCTGGCACATCGCATTCAACGACAGAAACGCCCACGTGCAGGACATGAAGGGACTTTGGCACCTGCGCGAGCTGGTTTCCCGCCCCCATTCACCCGTTCTGGCCCTCTCCCTGATCGCCGCACCCAGCGAAGATCCGCTTCCGATTGGCGACGCCGGGTCCATGCTCGATCGCGTAGCGCTCCGGCAGTACCGGAACCGGCTTCTCGAGTTGGACGAGGACCTCGACGACGCCGAAGCCAAACAGGACATCACCCGCCATGACAAGCGCAGCGCCGAGCGCGAGGCGCTGCTCAAAGAGCTCGCGCGGGCCACGGGTCTTGGCGGCAAACCGCGGCCGATGGGCTCGCCAACGGAGAAGGCGCGGCTCAACGTGACGCGGACGATCCGCCACGCCATCAGCCAGCTCTCGACCGCGCTTCCGGAGCTGGCAGCGCACTTGGGCGATTCGATCGCGACCGGAGTCTCCTGCTGCTACGAGCCGCGCACCCACGTCATCTGGTCGACCTAAATCCTAAATCCGGCCCGTTCGTTCCGAACGAACGGCAACCGGGCCAGACCGAACGCCTTACTCGTGGAAGCAAACTTACGGAGAGGCGGCGGCCTCTCCGCACCCTGGAGAAAGCAAATGACCCTGAATAACCTGGACTTAGTGAAAAGCGTTTACGCGGCGTTCAACGTCGGGGACGTCCCGAAAGTGCTCGGCTCGATGCATCCGCAAATCCAATGGACCGTAACGGCCGGCTACAAGTACGGGGGGATCTACCGAGGCCCGGATGCCATCCTCCAGAACGTTTTTTCGAAGATCCCACAGGACTTCGAGTCTTTCTCGATCGGCATCGAGCGACTGCTCGAAGCCGGAAACGTGGTCGTCATGCAAGGCCACTACGTCGCCCAGGGCAAGACGACGGGCAAGAGCGTGCGCGCGGCAGTAGTCCATGTGCTCGATATTTCAGAGGGGAGGATCGTTCGCTTCGATCAGTATGTCGACAGCGCCACGATCAACCCGATCATCGAGCGTAGTCGGGAATCTCCGTGCGAGCATGAACTGAATTAGGGAACGGAACGGGATTCGGAATGTGGGTTGCAACGTGCCCGCAGGGCGCAGTTGGTTTTAGAGCTTGCCCGAATTGCGAGCACGGGATCGGAGTGGGGCTTATGTCCCCCCTTTCGTATTTTGCATAGTGGGGTACGCAAGCCTGAAAATACAAATACACCACAAAGTGAGTTTGTTCCGAGCCTCCTCCTGTCCAGGAAGAGGCTTTTGCTTTGAGAACGGATGCGGGTCCAAAAGCGGAGGTGAAATCTGAAATCAGCAGGGAAAGAAATCGGGATTTCTTCGCTGCCTTTTCTTTGCGGCCACTCCCGCATGGCTATGCCGCAGATGTTCTCCGGAATTCCCGTCGCCTTGAGGACGGATGCGATTGAAATCGATTTAGGAAATTCTTCTGGCCTTTGCCCATTTTCGAGAGTTCACATCCCTTATCCAAGGAATGGACGGTCGAAAACGCCAGTAAGAGGAACGGAAAAGGAAGCAGGGGGGACAATGGTGGCATGGAATGGCTCCTTGGAGGCGCGTAGACGGGAACATCGAACCGAGCGCCCGATTGATTGAATCAGGCGGCTCGTTTTTTCGTTGATATCGGCTTTTCCGCGAGAAGGGACGCTGCGGGGATTTTCAATTTATGATGAAGGGCCCGCATCATTCGTACCGATAGGGAGCGCTTTCGGTTCAGTATCTCCGTCGATCTATTCCGTCCCCCTAGGAACTTCGCTAAGTCCGTTTTTTTGAGGCCGAGTTGGTCCATTCGAAAACGAATGGCCTCGACCGGGTCCGGGGGAAGGATCTTGTATTTCTCCGCTTCATAGGATTCGACCAAGATTGCCAGGATCGAAAGTTCATCGCCTTTTTTGGTATTCGGCTCGGCATCCCAAAGGAAATCGATTCGTGCGAGGGCTGAGTTGTAATCGGCATTCGTTTTTATCGGTTTAATGTTCATTATACGCTCCTCGCATCCACAGCATCGTAATCCTTGTGGGTTCCGATGAACCGGATATAGACAATCCTGAAGTCATACTTCACGGCCACGATAAGGCGATACTTGTTCCCTTTGATGTTGAAAACCACCCGATTGTCCCCGAGGATGCTGGCGGAAAGGTGTTTGGATTTGATGTCCTTCGGCCCGCGCCAATCCGCTTCTCTGGCTTCCGCGTACCACGCCCTGAGTGGCTGCTCCGCATCGCGATGGGCCGGTCTTTCCCAAAATTCCTTAAGGGTTCTGACGGCGATAACTCTCATCTTCCTTAAAGGTAGCATGTTCCCAATTTGGGAACAAGTGGAAACCTTTTCGGGCTTCATTTCTGCGCTTTTTTGAGCAAATCCAACGGGCTCGGTAATTTCGGATAGTGGCTTGTGAGCACGCGCGTGTACCGTTCCGTGGTTCTCGAATCACTGTGGCCCAAGAGTACCTGGATGTAGCGCAGATCGGTTCCGTTTTCGGGCAGATGGGTTGCGTAGGAATGGCGCAGCGCGTGGATGCCGCCTTGGCCCGAAATGCCTGCCTTGGCTTTGGCGCTTTCGAATACGGCTTGGAGCGAGCGTCGGGGAGTTTTTGCGTGCCTTTGGCATGGGGGAGATCGCTAACGGGGGCTGCTTGGCGCAGGACGTGCCGGAAGAAGAAGGTCATGGCGTAGCGATGGAGATTACGGGTGGATGCCGAAAGGCCGGCACTCCCGTGCAGAAGGCCGAGGTATGCGCAAATGTTATCCCGATTCTGTTTACGCGGGTCGCCGGGAGATGAAGCGAGGAAGGCCGAAAGCACCTGGAGATAGGAGCGGCAGGTCGCGTCGGAGTAATTGCGTAAGGCCAGCTCGCGGCGAAAGCGTTCGGACCAATGATCATTCCAGAATTTCGACATCCCGGAAATGGAAGCAATCCGGAATGAGAATCGACGTGGGCGCTCCCACAGAAACTATGTGACGCGCCTGATTTATTTCCTCAGCTTCGCCTGGATGAATTCATCCAAGGCATCGGAGTGGTAGAGACCGGTCAGGCGTTCCATGATGGGAATGGAGTAGTCGGGATTGGCCTGTTTGACGGTCTCGTAGTAGCGGATCATGCAGGTGATGCCCGCCTTGGCCATATCGAATTCCGAGGCCTTCTTGAATTCCGGTTCGGTGGCCAGTTGGATATAGCCGACCGTGAGCATGGTGGAAATGCGGCCCGCAGTCGGGTCCTTGGGTAGGTTCTGCACTTCCTTCTCCAGGATTTTCGTGGTCCCCAGGGTCGCGTAGGGAACGCCACGGCCCCAGCCCAGCACGTATTTGAGGCTATCGCTCCATGCATCGGCATTCGCGTTCGCTTCGAGCCACTCCGCTTTGCGATGGACCTCGGGCGCGGCTTTGCGGAAATCGGATTCGCTTTTCCACGTGGCTGCCTCTTTGGCAAGCGCAGGGGTCAGCAGGAGCAGGAACAAGGTTGCGAACGGTTTCATGCGGTATCCTCTCGTCATTCCAGTGCGGGGTTAGAGGTATTTCGCGCGCAGGTAGGCAAGAAAGGGTTGCGGGGAGGTTTTTTCCCCCGTCGCCCGCGCCATGATTTCCTCTCCGGAATACCTGCGCCCGTGGCGATGCACCTTGTCGTTTAGCCAGGCTTTCAAAGGAAGCAGGTTGCCCCGTCCGATATCCATCTCCATTTCCGGCAGGTCGCGGCGGGCGGCCCCCAGGAACTGGGCGGCGCGCAGGTTGCCCAGGGAGTAGGCGGGGAAGTAGCCCATCTGCCCGGCGCTCCAGTGGATATCCTGTAAAAACCCTTCGGAGGGCTTGGCGGGAACCAGGCCCAGCAGATCCTTCATCCCCGCGTTCCAGGCCGATTCGATATCCCCTACCTTCATTCCGCCGTTGAACAAAGCCGTCTCGATTTCGAAGCGCAGGATGATATGCAGGTTATAGGTCACCTCATCCGCCTCGGTCCGGATCAAGGATGGGCGCACCCGGTTGAGCGATGCGAGAAAAGCCTCTTGTTTGACTGTTCCCAACTGTTCCGGGAAAAAAGAGACCAGAATGGGATAGTAATGCTCCCAGAAGGCCCGAGAACGGCCGATCTGGTTTTCGTAGAGGCGGCTTTGGCTTTCATGGATGGCCACCGAGGCGGCCTCGGCGAGAGGCGTACCCCAGTAACGCACAGGTAACCCCTGCTCATAGAGCCCGTGACCCGCCTCGTGCATGGTCCCGAGCAGGCCCGTCGGCAGGTGGTCTTCCTTGAAGAGCATCGTGATGCGGATATCCTGCGGATGCAGGGCGACCATGATGCCATGCGCCTTGATCGGATCGATACGGGCGGCGGCCATATCGAGGCCCATGTCGCCGGCGACCTTTTTGACGAATTCCAATTGGCCTGCGACGGGGAAGCGGAGTCCGGACATGGCATCCTCTTCCGGCGGGCGCTTTTCCAGGATTTCCCCGAGAAGGGGAACCAGTTCCCGGCGTAAGTCGGCGAAAAGCGTACGTAACGGCGCGGCCCGTAGGCCCGATTCATAGTCCTCCAGCAGGGAATCGTAGGGCGAGTCGGCGAAACCCAGGTATTCCGCTTCGCGGCGGCGCAACGCCACCATCTTCCCGAGCCAGGGGAGGAAATCCTCCGGGGCGTTCGCCGCCTTGGCCTCCGCCCAGGCATGTTCCGAACGGGTAGAGGTTTCCGAAAGCTCCACCACCAAGGCTTCGGGCACCTTAACGCTCCGCTCCCGATCGTATTTGAGTTCCCGTACGATGGCTGCATTCTCGGGCGACAAATCAGACGCCGCCGCGCAGGTTTCCAGGAGGTCCCCGTAGGCGGGATCGCTTTGCTGCTGGTGGACGATCCGCGCCAAGGCCGCCATGGAGCGGGCCCGGCCTTCGACTCCTTTGGCGGGCATCATGGCTTCCTGGTCCCAGAGCAGAAAACCGCGTACCGATGCGAGGGAGGACATCTGCCGGCAGGCATCCACCAGCTTGTCGATTGGCGCGACCATGCCCTATATATAGAACCTTGCTTAGAACCTTGCGGGCGGACGACCGCATCCTGATCGTAAGGTTACATTGTCCCTATGGCCTCCACCATGGAACACATTTCCCTCTCCGCCCCCGGCGGCCCTGAAGTCTTGCTTCCGGCGGAGTCCCCGCGCCCGCTTCCAGGGCCCGGCGAAGTCCTCATTGAAGTGCACGCGGCCGGGATCAACCGACCCGACTGTTTGCAACGCCAGGGCAAATACCCTCCGCCCCCCGGAGCCTCCCCCATCCTCGGTCTAGAAGTCGCCGGCATCGTCGTGGAATGCGGCCATGGCGTTGCCCGCTGGAAGGTCGGCGACAAAGTCTGCGCGCTCCTCTCCGGCGGAGGCTATGCCGAGTTCGCCACCGCTCCCGAAGTCCAATGTCTGCCCATACCCAAGGGCTGCGACTTCGTCCAAGCCGCATCGCTGCCCGAAACCGTATTCACGGTGTGGACCAATCTCTTCGAAGACGGGGCGCTCAAGGCGGGTGAGACCGTTCTCATCCACGGTGGGTCCGGGGGCATCGGGGTTACGGCCATCCAGATGGCCCATGCCATGGACGCCAAGGTCCTCACCACGGTGGGTCGCGAAGAAGGTTTGGAATTCTGCCGTGCGACCGGGGCCGATCATGTTTTCAACTATCGCATCGAGGATTTCGTCCCGCTGGCTTTGGAAGCCACCGGCCATCGCGGGGTCGACGTGATTCTGGATATGGTCGGGGGCGCCTACCTGGCCCGTAATATCGAATGCTTGGCTCCCCGCGGCCGCCTTATCCAGATCGCCATCTTGGGCGGGGCCAAGGGCGAGTTGGATTTGCATAAGATGATGCAGAAGCGCTTGAAACTGACGGGCTCCACGCTACGGCCGCGGAGCGTGGAAGAAAAGGGGCGCATCGCGGCGGCGGTGGAACGCAACGTGTGGCCCTTGCTCGAATCGGGACGCATCCGGCCCCAGGTAACCGCCACGTTTCCTTTGGCCAAAGCGGCCGAGGCGCATGCCTTGATGGAGGCCGGCGGGCATCTGGGGAAAATCGTACTGGTTGTCCGTTAGGCCCGTCGCGGTCGTTTTTTGGGCCCGGGCGGCGCGCAGCCCTGCCTCCATCTGGAGCCCTTTGACGTTGACAGCCTACTCTCAACGAAAAATCCCGGGACTGGGGCGTACGGGGGCCGGCGCCTAGATACATTGGACCTAAGCATCCATGTATCGCCTTCCCAAACCATCGTTCCCAGCCTTCACGTGCATTACGGCTTTCCCGGTTTTTCCGGCCTTTCGCCTTGCGGCCTTGGCCCTATGCGGCCTTCCGGGTTGGGCGGCGGCGGCGGGTTATTCCCTGCGGGAGTATGTCACGCCGTATTGGGACACCGATACCATGTACAACGAATCGGTGCTGATGGTTTCCGATTCCGGCAAGGCCGCAGAGGCCGCCCTGCTCTTTCCTCCCGCCACTATCCTGTCCGTCAAGAGCGCGAACCTGGATACCGTGTTCCAGCCAGGGGTGGATTGGAGCTATGCCAACGGCAAGCTCAAACTGATGACCGGTTCCAAGGCGGCGTTCCTCACCACGACAGCGCTGTATCCCGCCACTTCCACTCCGGGTTGGGACATGCCCAAAGTCGGAGGCGGGTACGTGTTGTTCCAGGAAGGCCATTATTTCCACGATCGGCAATTGGCGGTCACTTATACCCATGCGCGCAATCTCTGGAAGGGGCCCGTTCCCAAGTATGCGGAGACGACTTTGCCGCGTACCCTGGACAAGTTGGCTAAAGGGCAGCCTATCAAGTTGGTACTGCTGGGGAACAGCATCACGGCGGGATACAATTCCAGCAAGTTCACCGGAGCGGCGCCGCTCATGCCCGTGTATGGGGAATTGGCGGCCGAGAATCTGCGCGCCAATTTCGCTTCCGTCATTACCGTCAAGAACGTGGCGATCGCGGGCAAGCTCGCGTCCTGGGGCGCGGCAAACGCGCATACCTTGGTCACCGCGGAAAATCCGGATCTGGTGGTCATTTCGTTCGGTATGAACGATGGCAGTAGTAATATTCCGGCGGATACCTTCTTGGTGCAAATCAAAGCCATCATCGCCGACGTACGCGCCTCGAATTCGGCGGCGGAGTTCATATTGTTCGCGCCTATGCTTGCCAATCCCGAATCCGGCTTCTCGGGTTCCCAGGCACTATATAAAGCGAAGCTCCAGACTTTGATCGGGGCCGGTGTGGATGTGGTGGACATGACCGGCGTGCATCAGGAACTGCTCAAGCATAAGGCCTACCGGGACATGACCGGCAACAACATCAACCATCCCAACGATTTCCTGCACCGCTGGTACGCGCAGCAGATGTCGGGCTTGCTCATCAAACCCAAACCGGATCCCACTTTGATTCCGGTAACGGATGCGAATCTGCTTTCAGGATTGTCCCCGCTCAATTGGGTACGCAAGCCGGATTTCATCGCATCCTCTATCGGCGCAGCTTCGCTTAAGGTGGGCTTCACGGGCACGCGCGTGCTGAAGCTGAACGTGGATACGAAAATCTTCAAGACCGCCACGGCAGCTCGCTATCCTATCCTGGCCTGGAGCATCAATAAGGGCACGCTGCGCTCGCATCAACTGGCGCAAGGTGAAACCACCGTGCTGCTCGATTCCGGCACCGTGGATCCCGTGGTCGATTTGTATTGCCGGGGCTTCTCGCCCTTCGAGAACCGCTGGCTGGGGGATGCGCCGGAAAACTCCGTGAAGATTACCGGATTCAGCGTGGATGCGGGCGCGAAGACGGTCGCGCAGGATTTCCCGGCCAAGGTGTGGATGACCATCGGTAACTCCATCGAGTCCGGGGATGCCGCCTTGTATGCCTCCGGGGCGGGACGCCCGCCCGATGACGTGTGGGCGGCTTCGGATGATGGGCGCGCGAGTTACGGGTATTTGTTGGCCACCCATTTCGGCTATCGCGAGTCGCGTTTGGCCTACGGCGGTTACAATTGGGGCGGCAATGGCGGCATGGCCAAGCTGACGACCTTGATCGACAGCATCACCAGCACGGTTCCGCGCTTGACCGGGAGCAAGCTGGTGCCCACGCCCGACGTGGTTCTCATTACTCTGGGCGAGAACGGCGTGCCGGCGGCGGCCGATGTCATCAATTCCCTGGTCAAGTTGCGGAGTCGCGTAGTGGCGGCGACCAAGATCATGGTGATGATTCCGGTATCGGGAAGGGCCCGGGCCGAGGTAACCGCGGCGTTCACCACCTATAAGTCCGATTCCAAGGACACGAGCGCGTACCCGGTGGACTTGGGGACGATTACCTTTGCCACGGCGGATGGGCAGCATCCCACCGCGGGTGGGCATGTGTCCATCTACAATGCTGCGTTGCCGGTGTTTACCAAGATGTTCCCAACCCTGGCCCTCCCGGGCCATAGGGTTGAGAGGGCCGAGACACGGGCCCCCGCGGTCCGTCAATCCGGTTCCTTCCCGGTTCCGGCCTTCATCCGGGTCGAATCCGGTACGCCCAGGTCGTATTCCCCAGCGGGAAAACGGCTTCCCGAAGTGCTTCCCGAAGCTCATTGAAGCCGGTTGTGGCCCGCTAGGGCATTTCTGCCGCATTGCGGCCATGGGCGGGCCGCGGCCTTGCTACCTTTGGGGCGAACAACACGAAGGATTTCCATGCCCCCTCCCCTACCCAACACTAAGGCCGGTATCCGCACCGAGATCACCGAGTACGCCGACGGCAAGAACGTCTTTTCCAGCGGCATGAAGCGCGCCAAAATGGACACGCTCTTCGAGAACATGGGTAAGGAAATGTCCGTGTGCCCGGACGTGCCGCGTTCGGTGATCGCGTTGACGGCCAAGTACAAGCTGGAAGTGGATAAGATCGCCGGAGTCTGATTCGGCGCGCACGAGGCCTCGGGCGTGGCTTCCGCGTTACGGCTTCTTCATCAATCGCGCCGAGGTCCACAGGGCCTTATCGACGGTCTGCCCCTCGAAAACCACTTTGTAACGATCCTGGTCCGCCACCAGGATATCGGAACGGTACCACGCGCCGCCCCAGGCAACCAGCACCTTGTCCCCGACCTGGTAGATCGCTCCCGGGATTCCCACCGCCAAGGGCTTGACCATTTCATTGAACGCCAGCATGGCGATTTCACTATTGATCTTGGCGACCAAACGCCAGGAGCTCTGGTCGTTCAGGGCGCGGCGCTGCTTGTCGATGGCTTCGTAGGCGGGCATGGTCATCATGGTATGCAACCCGCCGGTCTTGGGGATGCGCGTTTCCGTGCACGCGTCGCGGCGGCAAAAGGTGACCGTATGCCAATGCTCGACGTTGAAGACGGCGACGCCTTCGTTGTTCATCGCCACGTGTCCCTGGTAGATCCAGGTTCCGTGCGAGACCAGTTGCAGCACGCCGCCCACGTTGGGCATGGCCTGCTTGTATTTCATGATGTCGCGGACGGGCCATTCGCCCAGGTTCCATGAGGAATACGTGTAGGCGGGAATCTTGTTGCCCGTGGCATCTTTACCCGGCTCAGGCACGTGTTTCACGGCCAGGTCCTCGACCTTGCCGCGCGCGTTCTTCATGTCCGCGGTGTTGCGTCCCGCGAAGCCTTCGTCCTGCAATCGCTTGAGGATCATTTCATAGGCGTCGTTGCAAATGGTGCGCACGGCCCCCACCTGCGGACCAGGTTGCCACCATTCCGCGAGGATGCGGTTGGGGCCTGAGCTGGCGGAAGCGAATTCGTAGACCACGGGCAACACCAGAAGATCTTCGTTGAAGTCGATGGGAGCGGGCACGGTGTGGCTCATGCGCGCGGTGTCGAGCATCAGCGGAATCTGGGTCTCGTAATCCTCGGCCACGTGCTGGGGAAGGATGGCGATTTGGTTGGGTAGCGGCGAGCATTGCAGCAGCAACAATGCGGCCAGGGCAGGTACGACCAAAAATCCTCTGCGGTGCATGTAGGTTCTCCTAGGGATAGGCAATCTTAGCATGGATGAGGTCCCAAGAGAAGGCGAGGTAGCTATTTTTGTCATTTTCACCCCAAAAAACATGTTTCCTTGATTTCCACACCAGGATATTCCTATACTTAATGCAGGTATTTCATGGTGAAAGCAACCTTACTTCGAAGCGATCTTCTCACGAAGATTCGCACAGGCCTGAAGCGCAGCCGGATCGTGGCTATGCTGGGTCCCCGGCAAAGCGGTAAAACCACGCTTGCCCGGGAATTCCTCTCTCCGGATTCCGGCAACTATTTCGATTTGGAAGATCCCGCCTCCCTTCGTCGGCTGCAGGAGCCGATGCTCGCGTTGGCCGATTTGAAAGGTATCCTGGTTATCGATGAAATCCAACGACAACCGGACCTGTTCCCCATCTTACGCGTACTTGCCGACCGCACTCCGGTAAAGACCCGGTTTCTCATTCTGGGGAGCGCCTCGCCGGAACTGATGAAAGGCGCTTCGGAATCCCTGGCTGGGCGCATGGAGTCGATTCAGGTCTCGGGATTCGGTATGGTTGAGACCGGCCCGGAAAATTTCCGTCGGCTGTGGATCCGGGGTGGTTTCCCCCGCTCCTATCTTGCGAAAACGGAAACCGATTCACTTGCGTGGCGTCGGGATTTCATCAATACGGTACTGGAAAGGGATATTCCCCGGTTGGGAATCGGCATATCCGCCGTCGCCATGATGCGGTTTTGGACCATGCTGGCGCATTGGCACGGCCAGATTTGGAATGCCGCGGAACCTTCGCGCTCGCTCGGAGTCAATGAAGCCACCACCCGCAGGTACTTGGATTACCTTGACGGTCTTTTCATGGTCCGGCAAATCCAACCCTACCATGGCAACCTCGCCAAGCGTGTGGTCAAGCACCCGCGGATTTATTTACGGGATTCCGGTTTGCTCCATCAATTGCTCGGAGTCAGGACCCGCGCGGAATTGGAAGGGAATCCCAAGGTGGGAGCCTCCTGGGAAGGCTTCGCTTTGGAAGAAACCCTACGGATCATCAATCCGGATCAACATTATTTCTGGCGGACGCACAATGGCGCAGAGCTGGATTTGTTGATGTTCAAAGGCGGTAAACGGATCGGGGTCGAATTCAAGCTATCCGACTCCCCTGGACTTACGCCTTCGATGCTGACCGCACTGACCGATCTGGAACTGCCCAAAGTATGGGTTGTCCATGCAGGTTCAAAACGCTTTCCGCTCCACAAATCCGTGGAAGCGATTCCGCTCACGGAACTTGCCTCCGCCGGAAAATTTCCCGCTTAAACATTTCACAACCCGACTTTTTTCACATGAGCGTGGATCTGGCGCGCTTTTGAAAGCGCACGTTCGAAGACTCATCCACGATCTTCATTTCAATCAGATACGTTCCCGATGCCGACTTGTCGATTCCGCCCTTCTGCCCGAGCGCAATGGATTGCCTTCCCGGTACTAAACTGCCGGCACCCACGGAGCCCGACCAGACGACGTTGCCTTGCAGGCTGTAAACGGTGAATATGGCCTCCCGGATGCCGTGCAGCGAAGAGATCGAAAAGAAGATTCGGCCCGACGCGAATCCGGACAGACCATATGCCGCAGGGTCGCCAGCATACCTGGCAGCGGGAATTTGGATGACGGCCGGAACCTCCGGCGATTGGTTGGAATAGCTGAGGCGGATCCAATCGGCGGAGCGGGCGACCGTGGAAATCTCGGCCTCATCGATGGCGCCATCGAACGGGAAGCCGTATCCCCCATTATAAGCCCCGATCGTCGGGCCGTAGTATCCCGGCGGATTATTCAAGTCTTCATTCGGCGCGGCAATACTCCCGGACTTTACTCCGTTCACGTACAGGGTGAGATCGACCCCCTTGCGCCAGACTCCGGCCACATGGAACCATTTTCCGGTCTCAAGCACCGGCCCTGTCCGGATCGAAATCCATCCGGCCACCGGGAACTTGACGCTGAAAACCAGGCTGTCGGCATCATGCTCAAGCCATACTTCACCTTTGCTCCCCGTATACAGCATCGTATGGCTGCCCGCTTTCAGCGAATTCGGTTTTATCCACGCGGAATAGGTGACGGCGGAGGGCATGACGGGGAATGGAGTCGGGATGGTGATATAGCTGCCCGTGCCGGAAAAGCTCCTGCCATTCGCGACGCAGGCGGGAGCATCTCCGGTGGCGATGTCCATCCCATTGAAAGCGTTTCCGGACGCATCCTCGCCTCCGCGATACAAGTGCCACACCCCCGCGAACCCGTTTGCCGGCGTAAAGACGTCACTCCCTTTGGATGCGCTGCGGGAACCTTTCCTGCCCCAATGCATCTTGAGCGACTGGTCGGAACTGTTCGGGAAAATCGTATCGACCTTGACCCAGACAACGGCGTTCGCACCAGCGCTGTCCCATGCTTCGATCTGGAAAGGCAGCGGGACCGTGCCGTCTCCCCGGGTGAACGCGATGTCGTCCCCGGATTTCATGGCTTGGCTGAAGTCGAAATCGGGCGCATGCAACCGGACCACATAGGGAAAATCAACCAGGGTGGATGCCACATTCGCACCAGAGGCTGTCGTATTGATTGTCGCCACCACTTTGGAATGGGCCCAGGCGCCGGCGGTCACCGCCAGGGTCACGACATAGGTTAGGCTGGTAGGCGCGGCATTCGACGCCGATAGGGTGACGGTGTCGCGGTAGATTCCCGCCTCCGTTGGGATGGAGCCTGCGACGAGCGTGTTCGTAATGACCTGGGCATTTGCAACCGCGGAGTTGACCTTGGTCTGCAGCCAGGAACTTTTCGAGGACGCGGTAACCGGCTGCAGGGCGCCGGTTACCGCGACGTTCGATACGGTGACCATCTTCGCCGCCACCGGTTCGCTCGCGCCCTGGATGACCGTAAAGTCGAGCGTGGCCGGAAAAGCGAGCAGTGCGATCGTGGTCAGAGCGCGGTAGATGATGCTTCCCAGTGTATCGGCACCTTCGAAATTGGGATGGATGCCGTCGGTCACCCATCCAGGGTGGCCGAGGAACGGCGTATGCGCATCGATGGTGGGAAGGCCGCGCTTCGCCGCGACACGCTTTATGGCGGGGATCATTTCCTTCGTATAAGTCGTATCGGAGACCCCGAGTCCATTGCCCGCGAAAGCCGCGATCGGAAATATGAGGAAGATCCTCGGTTTGTAGCCGAGCGTCGCGTAGAGCGTGTCGAGCAGGGCGTTGTAGGCCGGCTCATACTGGCTGCCGTATTTCCAATTATCAACCAGCGCCGGGTTATGCTTAGCGTCGTTGGTGCCGAGTTTGATGGTGATGACGTCGGGTTTGAACGCGAACACCTGCGGCAGCTTGCCGTGGACCCAGTAAGGGTAGTCGCCTACCTTAATCAGGGTGGTTCCGCTGACGCCGTCGTTCTCCACGCTGTAGCCGGACCCGAGCAGGATGCCAAGCGTATCGACATAGGATGGATTACCGTTGGGCCGATAACCTTGGGTAATGCTGTTGCCGATGCACGAAACTTTTATCTGACTATAAACCGCCTGCGCCATCAATGTCAGGACGACCAGCCCGGATGCGCGAATCCATCCTGCGATCTTATGGACCCCTCTTGTATATCCTTTCACCCGCCCCCCACCTTTTTGAAAAAAGCATCCCGGATTCCTTACCCATGATTTCCACCATCTTAGTTGATATCCGGGTTGCGCGCGCGTGGAGGTGCCGTGCAAGGCCTCAGAATGTGTTTTCAATCCGAGAACTGGAGGAGAGGGGTAGGCCAAAAGCCGGCGGGTGGTGTCCCCACCCCGACTCGAACGGGGATCATCAGTTTAGGAAACTAATGCTCTATCCTGTTGAGCTATGGGAACACGTCACCCGCGGCGTTTCGAAGCAGGGGTCAAAGTTAGGAATTTAGCCCTTTGTTATAGGCGGGCTTCTCCGTATGGGGCAAGAAAGCCCAATTTTCGCAAGTCTCTGTAAATCTGATTTTAGCCTGAATAAAAATTTGGGTAGCTTTATTTGATAGGTTAAAGTATTGTTTAATCCATGAAGTTAATTGACTCCAACCTGGGTTGCCCGAATTGCCAGACGGCATTGCAGCCGAAGCTGCTGGTTTGCCCGGCATGCGACATCAAGGTCGAGGGGCCTTTTCAACTCAATGAGTTCGCCACCCTCGCGCAAGACGACCTCCACTTCCTGCGCATCTTCGTGCGTTGCGAAGGGCGCATCCGCGACATGGAGGCGGCGCTGGGCCTTTCCTATCCCACCATCCGCGCGCGACTCACGGCATTGAAGCATAAGCTGGCCGGGGATGCGGACGATGCGGAAGCCGAGGGTGCGGACGCGCAGCCCAAAGCGGCGACGGCGGCGCAAGAACCGGCGGGCGTAGGCGCCATCCTGGAGCAATTGCAAGCGGGGAAGATTCCCTTCGACGAAGCCATGAGACGGATTAAGAGCCTGCGGGCGAAAACCTGAACCGGAGAGCGGACATGAAAGAGGAAATCCAGCAAGTGCTGAAGATGAACAAGGAAGGCACCTTGACGGACGCGCAGGCCGCGGAGTTGTTGGCCGAGCTGGCGCGCAAGGACAGCGGGCGTTATGCGGGGCGCGATTGGGATCGCAGCGGATTGGTCGAGCCCATCGTGTCCAAGGTGAACGATACCTTGAAGTACGCGTTGGACTCGGCGTTCGCGTGGGACAACGGCGGCGCCTCCGGTTATCGCGGCTCGGCCTTTGTGCAGGACGGGGCGCGCAACGCCATTCATATGTCGCGCTTCGATTATCCCGAAGGCAAGGACATCGTCTTCACGGGCAACGCCATCCGTATGTCCTCGGTGAAGGATTTGCGTATGCAGCGCTCGGAGATGACGGGTAACACGATAGACATGAGCAAGGCGGACGACCTGCGCATCCAGGACGGGAAGTTGAACGGGTGCGAGATACGCGCGAGTTCGGTGGAGGATTGGCACGTGGACGAGGCGGTGCTGGAAGACCTATCGGTGCAGGGCTCCAAGGTGTCGGATTTCCATTGCGGGGCGGGCTCGGAAATGCGCAAAGTGCGTATCCAGGGCGCGTCGGTGAAGGATTTCCATTTCGGCGAGGAAAGCCAAGCCAAGGATATGCTGATCAACGGTTCCACCATCGCGGATGCGCGCATCCTGCGTTCGCGGATTTCGGATTCCGAAATCCAGAATTCCGCCTTGAGCGATTTTAACCTGACGGATTGCGTAGCGCGTAACCTGATGCTGCGCTCCCTATGCGCCCGCAAGACAAGCTTTTCGGCATGCTCGTTCGAGGATGCCGTGTTCTCGGCCAACGTGAAGTGGTCGTGGAAGAGGCACGGGTTCAAGGACGTGCGCTTCGAGGGTTGCACTTTCGAGAAGGTACTCCTTTCCAATTGCCGCTTCGTGGATTGCGTCATCAAGAACGTGACGCTGCGGGACCGGCAATTCAAGGACCTGGATTTTTCCGGGTTGAACATCGACGGTGATGCGGCATTCCTCAAGGCGGCGGGCGTTTAAAATTTGAGGATGCTCGGGCCGCCGGGGCGCGATGAACGCCGGTTGATACAATCCGTTACCTGACCGAAAACCCCTGGATATATTGGACAGCTATTTTGTTTCCATGGAGCGACACGCCATGAGCAGTTTTTCCCCCGATGACGCGCGACTTAAGGAATTGATCCTGCACGTTTCCGCGCGATGCGCGGATTGGGACGATTTCGATCCTTTCCTGCTGGAACGCATTTTGTTTCAATCCGATTTCCTGCATTTCCGCGAGCATGGTACCCCGATTACCGGGCAGACCTATCGCCGGGGTCTGATGGGACCTTCGCCGCGAGGCATGGCCCGGGTGCTGAAGACGCTTGCGCGGGATTTTGCGGTGCAGGAAACTCCCCTGGGCGACGGGCTGCATGTACGGCGGCGGCCACGGGCCCTACGCGAGGCAGATTTGGGGATCTTCGACGGGCAGGAGCTCGTGACCGTGGAGGAAGTGATCGCGTTCTATCGTTGGAACCGCTTGGTTGGCGAAACCGGGCGGGGCGCCGGCGCCGGTCCGAGCGATCTGGTCGAGGTTCCCTGGGAATCCGCGGGCCTGCGGGAGGAGATTCCCTACGCGCTGGCCCTGGTCGGACAGGCGCAGGGCCTTTCCCTGGCCCTGGGAATTGCCGATTCGGCGCGGCCAGAGGCCATTGGGCCTTGATTTGATTGGCCGTCAGGGCCATTGGCCTTTGGGGCGCAGGGTACTAAATTAACCGGCACGGCCGCCGCTTTCCGCCCGGTCGCATAGCCGGATTCCCGGGCCTCACGGCCGTCCGGGCCGGAACCAGAGGACCGTTTGCTTACTCGCATCGAAGTCGGACAGAAATCCCCCGCCACCGATTCCCCCGCCCGAAAAATCATCGCCACTATCCTGGAAACCTTCCGGCTTCCCGTCGCGAAGGCTACGGCGATTTCGGTGTATACGCTGGAATTGGACTTGGCGGACGCGGAAAAAACGCGCATCGCGCGGGAGTTGTTGGCGGATCCCATTACGGAGACTTTCGCCATTGATACGCACTTGGCCAACGGGGTGCCGGTCGCTGGGGGCGCGGCTCCCGGCTTTGACTTCCTCATTGAAGTAGGTTACAAGCCCGGCGTGACCGATAACGTGGGCCGCTCCAGCCGCGAAGGCATCGCTGACTTGCTGGGCCGGACCCTGAGCGATGCGGATCAGGTTTTCACGGGACGGCAATTCCTGTTTTCGGGGAAGCTGACCCGGGCCGATGCGGAAACCATCGCCACCAAGTTGCTGGCCAATCCCTTGATCGAGACGTACCTGATCCGTTCCGCGGAGGAATGGCGTTCGTCCCCTTCGTTGCCGAAGCTCTCGGGAAAGATGGCCGTGGCGCATAAGCCCGAGACGCGCGCGGTGGAATTGCCGGAGAGCGACGAAGCCTTGCAGAAGCTTTCCGATGAGAAGGTTTTGGCGCTGACCGTCCCGGAGATGCGGGCCATCAAGGGTCATTACACCGATGGCCCGGTTCGCGCGCGGCGAGAAATGGCCGGCCTACCCTCCTCCCCCACCGACGTGGAGCTGGAAGTGATCGCCCAGACCTGGAGCGAGCATTGCAAGCACAAGATTTTCGCGGCGGACGTGGAGTACGTCGACGAGACCGGGAACCGCGAGAACATCCGTTCCCTGTATAAGACCTTCATCAAGGCGGCGACCGAGAAGGTACGGCCGCAGGCGCCCTGGCTCAAGTCCGTATTCACCGACAACGCGGGCATCATCGCGTTCACGGAAGACTGGGACGTGAGCATGAAGGCGGAGACGCATAATTCGCCCAGCGCCTTGGACCCGTACGGCGGGGCCATGACCGGTATCGTGGGCGTGAACCGCGACATTTTGGGCAGCGGCATGGGCAGCCGCCCGATATTCAATACCGACGTGTTCTGTTTCGCGTCGCCCTTCTATTCCAAGCCCATCCCCGAGAAGCTCCACCATCCCCGGCGCATTTTCAAGGAAGTGCATCGCGGCGTGCGCGACGGCGGCAACGAGAGCGGCATTCCCACCGTGAACGGCTCGATCGTGTTCGACGATCGCTACCTGGGAAAGCCCCTGGTGTTCTGCGGCACGGGCGGATTGCATCCGGCCAAGGTGAACGGTCAGCCCTCATGGCAAAAGACCATCTTGCCAGGTGATCGTATCCTGATGGCGGGCGGCCGTATCGGGAAGGACGGCATCCACGGGGCCACCTTCTCTTCGGCGGCGCTGACGGAAGCCTCGCCTACGTCGGCGGTGCAAATCGGCGATCCGATTACGCAGAAGAAGATGTCCGACTTCCTGTTGGAGGCGCGCGACCAGGGACTGTACCGCTTCGTGACCGATAACGGCGCGGGCGGATTGTCCTCGTCGTTGGGCGAGATGGCGCGTGAGACCAAGGGTCCTTCCGGGGCCGGCGGTGGCTGCAAGTTGCATTTGGACAAGGCCCCGCTCAAGTACGCGGGCCTGGACCCCTGGGAAATCCTGGTGTCCGAGGCGCAGGAGCGCATGTCTTTCGCGGTGCCCCCGGAGAAATTGACAGCCTTCCTGGAGTTGGCGCGCCGCCGGGGCGTGGAAGCGACCGACCTGGGCGAATTCTCGGGCGACGGACTCTTCGAAGCCTTCTTCCAGGGGAAACTCGTCTGTTCCCTGGACATGCATTTCCTGCACGAGGGCAATCCCAAGCTTAGCCTCAAGGCCCATTGGTCGCCCCCGCGGCATCAAGAGCCGACGGCGGCTTCGTTGGCCGCGCGCGATTTGCGGGCCGATGCGCTGGCCTTGTTGGGCGCCTTGAACATCTGCTCCAAAGAGAGCTGGGTGCGGCAGTACGACCACGAAGTGCAGGGCATGAGCGTGGTGAAGCCTTTCGTGGGCGAACGCGGGGACGGCCCCAGCGATGCGGCCGTGATCCGGCCTTTGTACGATCGCAAAGAAGGCTTGGCCGTTTCCCACGGGATCGTGCCGCGCTACAGCGATATCGACACCTATCACATGACTGCCTGCGCCGTGGACGAAGCCGTACGGAACGCGGTGGCGGTGGGCGCGGCCCCGGGCTACCTGGCCGGCCTGGACAATTTCTGTTGGCCCGACCCCGTGGAATCGGAGCACACGCCCGACGGCCAATACAAGATGGCCCAGCTGGTGCGGTCCAACAAGGCCCTATACGACTACTGCGTGGCCTATGGTCTGCCGCTGATTTCGGGCAAAGACTCGATGAAGAACGACTATGGGCGCGGCAAGGAACGCATCTCCGTACCCCCCACGCTCCTGTTCACCGTCATCGGGCGCCTGGACGACGTGGAAAAAGCCATCACCATGGACGCCAAATCCGCCGGCGATTCGGTCTACGTGCTGGGCCCCACCCATGACGAGCTCGGCGCCTCGGAATATTACGGTATCGTCGGCGTTACGGGTAACAACGTACCCAAGGTGGACGCGGTCTCGGCTCTTGCTTTGTACAAACGCCTGGCCGCCGCGATTTCCGCGGGCCTGGTCCGTTCCGCCCATGATTGCTCCGACGGCGGATTGTTCGTCGCCCTGGCCGAAGTCTGCATGGCCGGACGCCTTGGCGCTACCGTCGATCTCGCCGCGTTGCCCGTCACTGCGGGTCCGGCTGCCGAAGTGGGCCGTTCAGCCGATGCCGGCCTCTCCCCCGTCGCGAAGTTGTTCTCGGAAAGCCAAAGCCGCTTCGTCGTCACCGTGACGCCCCAGAACCGCCCCGCTTTCGAAGCCGCCCTCGCGGGATCCGCTTGCGGCCGCCTGGGCGAAATCACCGCCGCCCCTTCGCTGGACATCCGCGACGGCAAGGCCCAACTCCTTTCCGCCGGACTCGACGAGATGTTCGAATGCTGGCGCCGCCCCCTGGACTGGTAACATGGCCAAGCCCCGCATCGCAGTGATAACCGGATACGGGATCAACTCGGACAACGAGTTGGCCCACAGCTTCGCCCTTGCAGGCGGCGATCCGCGCCGCGTCCACATCAACGATCTCATCGCACGCAAGCCGGCCCTGTCAGAATTCGACATCATCGCCGTGCCGGGCGGCTTCTCTTTCGGGGACCATATCGCCAGCGGCCGCGTGTTCGCCAACAAGCTCAAAGCCTCCCTGGCCGAGGATCTGGCCCGCGCCGCCGAACGCAAAGTGCCCATGATCGGAATCTGCAACGGTTTCCAGGTGCTGGTGAAGCTGGGCCTGCTTCCGGGTTCTTCCGGCGCCGCCGCTGCCGTTGCCGCTACTACCGCCTCGGCGACAACGCCCTCCGCCTCCGGCGCGGGACCCTTCACGCAATCCGCCACCCTGACTTATAACGACTCGGGCCGCTTCGAGGATCGCTGGTGCTACTTGGCGCGCGACCTGGCCTCCAAGTGCATCTGGACCAAAGGCATCGAGCGCATCTACCTGCCCATCCGACACGGCGAAGGCAAGTTCATCCCGCGCGATGCGGACTCTCTCGCCGAACTCAAGCGCAACGGCCAAATCAGCCTGCGCTATTGCACGTCCACGGGCGCCACTCCTGCCGAAGGCAAGGCCGGCTACCCGATCAACCCCAACGGGTCCACGGATCACATCGCCGGCCTCTGCAGCGCCGATGGCCTGAGCTTCGGCCTGATGCCTCATCCCGAGGCCCACATGCTCGCAACCAATCATCCCCAATGGCAAAAGCTGGGGTTGAAGGGCGAAGGCGAAGGCATCCGCATCTTCCGCAACGCCGTCGACTACGTCC
>JAHFCH010000155.1 GCA_023249635.1 Fibrobacterota bacterium | reverse complement strand
TCCGAAGGCCTGGCCTCAAGCTCCGACTCCAGTTTATGATGGTCGACGAATCCGGAAGCGAATATGACCTGGATGTCCGGGCGATCCCGACGGATTTCCCGCGCCAGGGAAAACCCATCGGCACGGGGCTGCATGCAAATGTCCGTCAATAGCAGGTGGATGGTTCCGGGGAATTCGGAACTCAGGTAGAGGGCTTCGCGGCTATGGCGAGCGCGGAACACCGTATAACCTTCGGCTTCGAGCACTATGGCCATCAATTCGCGCACCGAGTCGTCATCATCAACGACGAGGATATTCTGCAGTCCCGCTTCCAGGCGCAAGGCGCTGGGCATTCGATTGGATACGAGCAAAGATTCCATGGGGTTCTCCATTTCAATACTACCCCAGGTACCGAGCCGAAAAACCCCATTTTCCCCCGTATTTCCAAAATTATTGCTTACATCCTGTGCGTAGATTATCGGTGCGTTCCTGATTCGCCACTGCTTCTGAAATGGCGAATATGGCTATCATTTCCAGTAGAATGGACAAGGACAGACCGAATATTTTCCTGTTTCTGAACTATCGGGAGTTCATCAAGGATTATTGCAAGCACCAGAAGACGATCAACCGATCATTTTCCTTGCGGACCTTCAGTGGAAAAATAAGCCCCACGCTGTTCACTTCCGGACTGCTATACGCGATCCTCAAGGGCAAGCGCAACATGAGTTCGACCCTGCGCCCTAAGTTCGTGCGCGCCATGGCGCTCAAGGAACGGGAAGCCCAGTACTTCGAATTCCTGGTCCAGTTCAACCAGGCCAAGGATATGGAGGAGAAGAACCATTACTTCCTCCAGCTCTCGCAGTTCCGGGGATCCAAGGCGAAGATCCTGGGCGAAAGCCAATACAAGTTCTTCTCGAGCTGGTACTATCCGGTCATCTGGAACTATTTCGAGATCAATCAAACACAGAGCAATCCCGTCGAGATCGCGAAGAAAATCCATCCTACCATCACGTCGAATCAAGTGGAAGAAGCCATTCAGTTGCTGTTGAGCCTCAAGCTCATCAAGAAAATGGCCAATGGATACGCGGTCACGGACAAGCATGTGGCCACTGAGCCCGAATTCAGGGGTTTCCTGGCCAAGCACTATAATCTCCAATTCATCCAGATGGCCTCGCAAATGCTGGATACGGTGACTCCTCAGCACCGGCAGTACAATACGCTTGTGTTTTCAACGTCGGAACGGGGGTTTGCAGCCATCAAGGAGCGAATAGTATCATTCCAGGAGGAGCTTAAGGAAATCATCGATCGCGAACGCGAGACGGATCGTATTTTCACCTTAAGCATGCAGCTTTACCCGAACACGAAGATGAACTGATGTTATCCCCCCGCAACACCGCCGCTACCCCCGCCCTCCTGAAGGCCGCACTGTGCGCGGTGTCCGCCGCATTGCTTTGGGTCGGTTGCGAGGACCAGGTCGCGGGAACGAGCGTGGGTACGGGCAATCCCACCGAGATCCAGGTTTCCTTCCGGGACGATTCGGATATGGCCGTCGCTGTGACGGGTACTCTCGATGTATATGCCTCGACGCAAATCCCGGTTTCAGGTTATCGCCCCGCTCCTTTGATCAGCATTCCCCTTGCATCCGTGAATCGCGCTTCCATCAAGGTAGCGGCGTTCAAGGCCCTGGCGGATTCCCTGTGGCCCAAGGGCTCACAAGACAATGGCAAATACCTATTCAACCTCGTCGTGAAAGGCGATACCCGCGGTGCCGTGCTGCGGGGGTTTTCGTTCCGAAAGTCCAACAGCGATTTCCTGCTGCGGGTGGAGGATGGGAAAGTTTCCGTGGATGCTGGAGGGGCAGCGGCGATTAAGGGAGCCGTTCATCCCATGGTGGCGTTCGGGGGGACGGTGGATACGACAACTTTCAGCGAGGTCCTCGACTACCATATTTTCCTTTACGGTACCGGGTTCACCGCCAAGATCGAACACGGATCCTTTAGCTTGCCCAAGATGCCTGATGGTAATTACGACGCATTCCTGCTCCCGTTGCCGCATAAAGATCAGCAGACCTCGGGAAATGACTCAACTGTGGTATTCTCGACTACGGCCTCATTGAGCGCCGGCAGCTCCACCGTCGGGAGAGGTGCGGTCCATGACCGCGTCCGCCTGCCCGATTCCCTTATCGTTCCCTAGCCACTCCCCCCGTTCTTTTCTTCAAGAAAACCCAAGGAAAATTTCGTGTTTCTTTTGCGTACAATCTGTGCGCGATCCGGATTTATGTTTTTCTTTTTTTTAACCCGTTTTTGAGCCCTTGCTCCCGGGTTTCATTGGCGATTGGGAATACCCGGAAAACCCCAATCCAAACGCGATTCAAAGGGTTCCAACACCCAAACAGGAGCGAACGTTCCGGCCCGTACAATTGATGCAGATGGGCGCCCGTTTCTACGCGGGACCCCTCTAGTCTTCCGCCCGCATTCGATAGGACAATCAACTCGTCTCGAAATGAGGTCCATTATGAAACCCGCCAATAACCTTCTCTTCCTAACACTTCTCCTGCCGGGGATCTCCCAAGCCTTGGACACCGTAGGAGGCCTGCGCTACATGGAATTCTCAGCCTCGCTCCCAGGCAAAGTACTTAAGGCGAGCAAAACGCTCGACGACCAGGGAAAGATACAGATCCACCTCGAAGTGGACGGCGCGGAGCCTAACATTCCGATTAGCATTTTGGAAGGTCAGGAATCTCTCGTGAAACGGGCCCAGAATGGTCCGCTCAGCGAAGAGCTCTCCATGCGCATTAAAACCATCACGCCCGGTACGACGACGAAAGTGGCGGTATATGGAAAATTCCCTCCGGTACTTTACCCGGACAAGACCCGGACCTCTCCAGAAGCCGCGCAATTGGCCAGTATCGCCGTCGCGGCGCTCGAGCCTGTCGTTGGATTGGATCTAATCCTCCTTCGCCATGGGATATTGGGGATGGGAAATAGAGGCAACCAAATCCGCGAGGGCAACCTGACCCGCTCGCAAATCGAAAACCTGAAGTCGGACCCTGACGTCGGCGCGGTGGAGATGATCCATGAGGAAACGCCGATGAGCCCCGAACTGACTACTCTGGCCGCTTCGGGATACAATCCCGGCGGGGTTCCCGGAAGCGCCGGCTCCGGAGTGCACGCGGCTACCTTCGAGACTGGATTGACTTCCGGATTCTTGAGCTGTATCGGCGTGACTCCTGCCTCCTACGACGCGAACGTGAGCGGCATCTATTGGGAAATCCGCCATGCGAATGCCACGTTCCGTACCTTGGCCGCCTCGGCTCCCTCCGCTTCCCTATACCATCGCCGCAGTGCCTACTATGACGGGACCAATGATATCAATTACCTCATCAACAACGGAATCCAAACCGTAAGCTTAAGCTTCACCCGCGGCGGCACTTCGGCCTACCATAGCACTTATTCCGAATTCCTCGTGATGGATGATTTCGCCTACCGTTCTCCCTATCCCGTCTTCGTGAATGGTAGCGCCAATTCCGGATACAGTTATGAAACGAATTGGCAAGGGTATAATGGGGTCAGCGTGGGCAATGTTCGCCATACCAACAACAGCACCTACGAACTTGCCGATTGCACCCAAACCAAAAACCCGCCTCCGATATACGGAAGCTGCATTTCGGGAAGCGGATCGAATTGCTCCGGCGATCGCGAAATGCCATACCTCGTCGTTCCCGGAATCCCATCAAGCGGCTCGGATTTTGCCACCACCTGCCTCGAAGGCGACGGTACCCTGAATTGCGGAACCAGTTGGAGCGCGCCGGTAGGCAACGGCATTGCGGCGGATATTATCGCCGCGGATAGCAGGCTTGCGGGGTGGCCGGAGAAGGTGCGCGCCACCATGGTGCTGACCGCCCAGAACGTGGACGGCGGGGATTGGGCATCGGGCACCGATGGCCGCGATGGCTCCGGCGTCGTTTCGGGAGCCGAAGGCGTATCCTTCGCCTCGGCTCACACTTCGGTTTCGCCTGGGAATTCTGCAGTTGAAAAGGGCATGGGTGCGGGTTCGCTATATGCCAGCGATTTCGGCGCGGCCTACAAGCGTTTCAACTACTACGTGCCCAATCCCAAACCCTCCGGCAAGCATTTGCGTGTAGTCCTGACTTGGGACAGCAATCCTATTGTCGGAGGCGGCTCCAATGCCCTCAGCGATGTGGATTTGATCGTCCAGAAGGCGAGCGGTACGCAAGGGTCATATAGCTGGGATGGGAACGTGGAGGTGGTGGATGTTGCGGCCGCGGATGTTAGCGCGGGTAGCTCGTATTATATCGACGTGGCTCCGGCCATCAACCGCATCCCGTCCAGCGGATCGAGGACCAATTACTCCTATTACGCGATCGCTTGGGAGTGGGTCAAGGACCACGCAGACTGATAAATCTCGGCATCGGTAAATAGGTTATTTTCCTGGAATAATTTTTAGCGAGTCAGGTAGCTCAATTAGGCCGAAAATCGATCCCTTTAGTAAGGTATCGATTCCGGTTTCCAGAGGTTTTTCAAGGCTAAATAAAGATGCGGAATCTTTCCCAGATCCTTGAGTTTTTTCTTTGTCGGGAATTGAAATCAGATAACATTCATTCAATCCCTTTGGAATTTTTGCGAAATTAAAAATTGCGGGGTCGCTGGTTTTCGGGTCTCGTATACCTTTTGCATCAAATCCGGTTCCAAAAATAAACAGATGGTACTGCAATATTTCCGATAATCGGGAATTATCCATGCTCCCTTGATAACTAACCAATTCAATTAACGGCGCATAAATCCCGATCAGCGACCCACTTTGTTTCTGATCCTTATTTGCTGGAATTACATCGCCTTTGCTCTTCCGGTATCCCAAGCCTTTTGCGATGGCTACCTCAGAATCTCCCAGCAAGACCACATTGAATCGATAAGTCGAATCCGCCTCGATGGAGGTTTTCGGCCAAAGGGTATCTGAAATCGAGTTAAGGACACCCGTATCCAATTCTACGGACTCGGTACCGGTCAGAGAGATTACCGCAAGCGGATTCGGAGAAAAAGCGGGTATCTGGGTAGCAGCGTAGATCTCCAATTTGCCACGAAACTTTAGGGGTTTTGAATCCAGGGTGATGTTGAATTTGAAACCTACGCATCTATGCAAACCCTTATTTGGATAGCCGGTTGGTATTTGAATTAGGGTACATTTGAAATCCCAAGGTGTAGATACACTCCGAACCGGGGTCCTGGCTGATGATCTCCTGGGCCTCTTCCTGGAAAGCTATCATTTTTTCCCTCAGTTTCTCAACGGTAGAATGGGAAATCGAGAATACCATTGTGTTAAACAGCCTCCGTTTTGCCTCGATGGCGTACAACGATTGGGTGGCCAGCTCCAAGAACTGCTGGTTGTATTGCATCGCCTCCATGGCTTTGAATTCCGGTTCGGTCTTCAGGTGGTTTTCGGTTACGCAATAACCGTTCGCAAGCCGTTTTATCAAGCCTAAACCGAGCAGCAACTCGATAGCCTCGATAACCTGGGCTGGAATCAAAGGGGGATGTATGGCTTGGGCGATCTCCATGGGGTTCTTTTGTTTTTGATTGATTCCGAAGTAGTTCCACACCACTGCGTAATACCATCGCGTGAAGAACCGATATTGCCCTTCATGGATGGTTTTGGCGCGTGAATGGCTGAAACGGGAGAGTTGCGAAAAGAAATTGTCCTTCTCCTGTAGGTCGGTCGCTTGATTGAACTGGACCAGCAGCTCGAAAAACTGGCTCTCCCTGGCTTTTAATTTCAATCCTGCGGAAAACTTGACCCGTAGATCGTGCCCCAGGTTTTTCTTGCCATTGAGTACTCCCGATAAAAGCCCGGATGAGGACAGAGCGGGAAGGATTCGCGCAGCCAAGGCGCGCAATGACAGGCGCTTATTGCGGGTTTGTTCGAATGCAAATACGTCGCGCAGATATGCGCGGTAGTCCAAGTACTTGAAAATGTCAGGTTTCGCTTCGGTCATCGCAATTTATATAGCCCATCCGCCATAACTTGGCTATGCGAAGTAGCAGGGAAATCCTCGGCCGGTGACGTAAAACACAAGTCAAGTGCGCCCAAATGGGCGCAGAATCCATCTCCTGAAATCGAGATAGCGACAGGGTAAGACCTTACCTTTCCGGACCATGAATTGCTTGCGAGGAGAAAAAATGAAGGTGATCTGCCGGGCCATTATTATGCTTTTAAGCCTCATTCCCCTTGCCACTGGAGGGATAATCGACACGGTTAGGACGAAGGGTCCAGACCCTATCCTTTCTCATGAACCAACCCCTAAAGAAAAAGAGCGGCTTCGAATCGAGGGAAACCAAAAAGAGCTTTTGGCCATCATGCGGGTGGATTCGGTCGGTTGGCTTAAGACGCAAGCGTTCAAGCGGCCGGACGAATCGATGGACCGCTTGGAGCAGGAGCGGGGGCAAAGGAAGCGGGCGAACCTCATCGAGTTCTGCCGAGATGCCCGGTTCGAAAAGACAGGTGAAGTAGACTCTCTGCCGCAAATGACTGCAGAAGAGATGGCGTTTTGCAAATCGAGGCTTAAGCTCGTCAACCCCCTGATGCCTTAGGAGCGGGACGATGCCGAAGACAACCCGAATCGCTATTGGCCTTACCCTTGCCGCCGCTCCGATTTTCGCCGGGGTCATGCGGACGCATGAAACCATCGGATCCTCCCAAAGCATCGTCCAACCGGGGGCGAGCGCTATAGGCGTCAAAACGATTGCCCAGGGAATATTCGAAAACCAGGGGAATGGGACGGGTAAAGTCGTCAATGGAGTCAACCTTTTCACCGGACAAGCCAGCTTCTCGATCAACCTGGGCGGAATTTCCGCCCGGGGCGTGTCCTTTCCCATCGTCCTCGGTTACAACGGTGGAACCAAAGCCAGCATGGACAACGACAATGAGAAAGCGCCCACTTCCTGGGTAGGACTCGGGTTCAACCTGTCGATTCCCTTCGTGGCCGTCAACCACAAAGGCACCTACGCTTCCTTCGACGACGTTATCTATTGCAACCTCGGGCCTTACGGTGGGGGTCAGATTTTGATGGATAGCGCGAGGACCCGGTATTTCCTATCCACGAGCCCGTACATCAAAATCGCCTTCGACACGGCGACGTCGGGTGAATATTCCGGCCAATTCACCAAATGGGTTTTCACTTTCCCCGATGGCAAGAAAATGATGTTCGGGCAGGACAGCAATGCCCAGCGGTATGTCCAGTACAACAAGGGCTCGATAAAGGCGAGCCCATTCTCCTATGTCCCTTCGCAGAAGTATGTCTATCGATGGGATCTCCGCTCCTTTTACGACACCATTCCCGGCAAACCGCCCCGCAACGTCCTTACCTTCGAATACGATCCGTATCTGGTCCAGGCTTCTTCGGGTAAATGGTACACCGGGGAGAGCTACATCAAAAAAATCAGGTGGATGGAAGGTTCCACCGAAGTCGAGCGATACGAGTTCGCGACCGCCCCCAAAAACAGCGCCGAATATGTTGGTTATGAATCGAACGAAGTTCGGGACGATCAGAAAATATTCGAGACCCGGCGCCTGGATAGCCTGAAATGCGTCAAGCAAGGGACCCTCACGCGGCTTTACAAATTCGACTGGAGTTCGCACCGGAAAAACCTTTTGGACAGCGTAGGGATACTGGACAGCATACGCGTCTTCTATCCTAAGCCATTGTCGCCCGGGGTGTACGTTCGCGACAGCGGGTGGACCTTCACCTACGATGCCTACCGCTTCTATTGCATCACAAACGTCACGTATCCATCCTCGCGAAAGGATACGTACACCTACAATCCCATGAATTTCAACGGAACTGCAGGCGCGCAAGACGTTCAGGACTATGTGCTGAAGCGTGCGGATGGAACCTCGGATATCCCGCTCCCCACCGATACGGCCAAGCTTTCGAAGTGGAAGGTTGAGGCGAATTGCGATGAGCGGTTTTGCTTCTCGATAGTCCGCGACGGCGATACGGACTATTTGACCGGGGAAAATGGGATTACCCAGAAGCTTTACGTAGAGGTAAAAAGGAATGCGGGCAACTATTTCGACGCCCGGGCCACGGACAACGGCGATTTGGTGACCGTTCGCTTGGAGCTGGGCGATTCTAATACGTTGGCCGATGAGTGGAAGGTGATCCCGTCCGGAAATTATTTTCTCGCATATAGCGAACATTCCGGCTTGGTAAAGCTGTATGAATACGATGGAATCAAGTGGGAAGATAAGACGTCAGCCTCCTTTACGGGTGATCCGAGGTGGACGGGGAATACGTTCGGTGGCGCTATAAAGGTTTTTGCGTCCGGAAACTATTTCCTGATCCAAAAAACGAATTTGCCTTCCAAGGTAATCGTGGCCATAAGGAAAGCTACGGGTTGGACGACACTCAACCGCTCCCCGTCTTCTTGCGATTTCACCAATAAGGGAAATTATGGGGATAGTATCCGCAATACGTCCTCGGGGGATTGCCTGGAATGGGCCCGTAGTAGTTTGACTTTAACGCCGAGTTCGAATTTTTTCCTTGTTTTGGATTCTTTATCCGGAGTTTTCTGCGCATACGCTTTGAAGAAAGATGGAGCTTCCTTTCAGGAAATTTCATTCAAGTTCGGATTTTATACCGCTTCTGGTCCGCATAAGCCTGGTTATCCCATGAATTGGGAGCAACCAATTCAGTCAATAAGTTCCGGAGGCGACTATTTCATTATTCAGTGTTCACGAATTAATTCCTCCTACAATCGAGAACTAATCCCGTTTTACTTTGATGGCGATTCCCTACTGATCATGGGAACCTATGGGACCTTGGGAAGCTTAGTGACGCGACAAGTATTCCCCTCCCAAGATTATTTCATTGTAGTAGGAGGCGGCGCTTCCAATTCAGATATAAAGTTCTTCCAGAAAATATTCGTTGACG
This sequence comes from Fibrobacterota bacterium, assembly GCA_023249635.1. Taxonomy (GTDB): domain Bacteria; phylum Fibrobacterota; class Fibrobacteria; order UBA11236; family UBA11236; genus Chersky-265. The sequence continues at coordinate 7,617 of JAHFCH010000155.1, read as the reverse complement.
GAGCGCCCTATTTAAGCGACCCAATTTTGATTCGTTCAGACTACAACCCTGCTTGGCCGGTTCAAGTCCGCACTCACCCCAATGCCTTTACAGTCGAATACTATGGAGACACCTCTGGAATCGGCCGCCGTCCTAAATGGAATGGTTCGAGCACCGACTACCAAACATTCCTCTACCAGGTTAATCGAAAATTCGCGAATGGATTCAAGGATCGTACCAGCCAACTCAGGTTGAATGGCACCAGTTTGTTCGACGTGTCATTTTCCCCCTCTGACAATATGCTGGTGGCTGCGAATGGATCCAATGGGAGTAACCTGTGCAATGAAAACATCAATGCCGGCCCATGCACGGTGAATTTCTACTCCGCCAGGTTCCATCCCAGGGACACCAATACTTTCATAGATGCGGCTAACGACCGATTTTTGATCGCCGGAAATGGCGCATGGCACCCCCTCAAGCAATCCCAATTCGTAACGAGCGGTGCTGCCCGTATGGGGGCGCAAATAACCCTAGATACGACCGGCTCCCAGAAAAGGGCGCGTAGTCGAATTTTCCAGTACGATGGAAAGGGATTCACCGTACCTGACAGTCAATTTGTCGTCGTCGGGGTGACTTCGTACTCGGGTCTTGCCGATGAGGATCGCAATAAGATTAAATTCAATTTCTTCTACGCTCCCAATGGCAGCGGCGGATCTTCCCTGGGCCAAGTCGAATTTAACAGCCACACCCTTTCACCCCAGTTCGAATTCGTGGACGTGAAACAGGTAAAGTCGAATGGATCCGGCCTCGGCATGAGCCGTTCTTTCTTCAACCTGGATCATGCGTCAAATACCCTCATGGGTAAAAGCATGTTATTGATTGGGTCGGAAAAATACGTGCTCAATATGAATGGCACGGTCGATACGACATTGCTTATGACCACGATTTCCGAGCCTTACCGTAATCCGGCCTGGCCAAAGACGCTGTACGTGACGCACCCAAAGGCATCTTATTCCCGTATCCTCGCGAAGAACCAGAGTCGCATGTCCGACACGGCGTACTACTTCAATTTCTGCGATACCAATGGCGTTCCGCGCTTCGTGTTGCAAAATAATCGGCCGGAAAAAATCATCCTGAGCCAGTCTCTCTTCGATTCTCTGGGATTCACGAAGCAGAGTTCCACCTACCGCTTGAAGGGGCAGCCCGATACCTCCAACCTTAAAACATATTCCGCCAACACCGTTTATAAATGGGACAGTACGATTGCTTCCTCAAAATCCGTTTTCAAGGGGTATTTTTTCCAGGAAGATTCGATCTGGAGGCAGTCGGATCCCACGCTTTCCGATGCGGACCTGATCAACGGGAAGGCGCCGGTTTTCAACTCGACCACCGATTGGCTTCCCGCCACCAAGATCACGATTCGTGATACGGACAACTATTTCCAGGTTTTGGAAAGCAAGGCAGTCAAAAGCAAGGTCTCCGGTCCCTTGGGGGAAAATTACACCAGCATGTTCTATGAAGGGCTTCGTTCCGATCCCGTCGCGGTGGTCCAGAATGCGAAGCTTTCCAATTGCGCGATCCTTATGGGGGAAAACGGCAATGCCGTCCTGCCAGACGCCAATTATATGGATTTCCAGAAGAAGTGGGCGATTGCAGGAAGCGGTTTTTACTTCGACCTCGCCCATACCGGAAAATACGGCATCCGGGTAAGCGATAATTACGGTCCGACCATCAACCTTACCCTCAAGGACGCGCGTGAGGTGGGATATGGATTCAAGGTATCCGCTTGGATGTATTCCGATACCGGTACGCCCGTCCTGATGATCGAACGACGAAGGTCGGACGGTGTCCTGATAGACACCATTCAAGGTACACCTGTGGCGGGAACCGCCTCCATCAAAAAAGTATGGCAGCGTTGGGAGGCAACGGTCTCCAACTCGAGGCTCATCAGCAACAATTTGTTTAACGGGAACAATGACTATTTGAGGATCTGGGTGGGGACGGGAAGCCCAGCGGGACAATCCGGCAAAATCGTATTCGTGGATGACATCGTCTGTGTGCCAAGCAGTGCCGTTTTCAATCTCACGACCTATGATAAGCTCGGCCCTCCGCGTTCCAGTACTGATAATCAGCACCAAACGCTTCACTACGACTTGGACTATAAGGGAAGGGTTTCGGCCGTGCGCGATAGCCGGTTCCGGATCTACGGTCAGACGGCTATGCATAAGATGGGGGAGAACTGATGGAAAAGCGTTTCCTTGCTTTGGCGCTTCTTCTCTGGTTTCCTTTCGAATCCGCCGCCTTGAGTCATTCCCGCGCCTATCAATGGGGTTTCAAAGCAGGCAATCTCCTTCCCAATTGGAGCTTTGAAAATTCCTTGGATTCCTGGATGGAAAATCCGGCGTCTGGCTTCAGTGTAGACACGCACTTCAAAGCCGCCGGCACGGAGATCGATTCCGCCAAATCCGGAAGCTTCGCGGCCAGGGTAGCGGGTACGGGCGCAGGGGCCACCAACTCGTGCCTCATGTCCAATTCCATGCCTTTTGCTCCCGCGACGAATTACACGCTATCCTTTTTTTACAAGACGAAGGGAACCCTGAGCGGCACCGTCAGGGCCAAAATCAATTGGTACTATGCCGGAGTCATATCCACCTCCGATTCGAGCACGGCCTTGGTGGCTACAGGAGGGGATTGGGCGCTGAAGCGATTGACCTTTTCAGCGTCAACGGGCGCAAATTCGTTGCGGGTGGTCCTTGCCGAATTCGTCGGCAACGCCGCCGGGACGTACTACTTCGATGACGTCGTTTTGGAAGAAGGAACCCTTGATTCCGCAACCGTAGTCGCCAACCGCAGGAATATCTCCGAAGCAATGGTTTTTTCGGACGCCCTGGGCCGCTTTCACCAAAGCCAGACAAAGGTCAACCAATATTCAGGGCAATACCAGGTCTCGGGCACCGGCTTCGATGATTTTGCGCGTCCGGAATCCACTTTCCTGCCCACGGCGTATGCGATCTCCAAGCCGGCATTGATCAATCCCCTATTAAGCGGGGCACAGACATTTTATGGAGCAAGCGGGCCCTTCAATGCCAAGGGCTACCCTTTTTCGCGCGTCATTTATTCGGATGAACCGGCTTCCCGGGTATTGGAAAGCAGTTCGCCGGATTCCGCCTGGCAAATGGGGAAGGGCCATACGGTTAAACAGAACTATTACTTTGTGCAGGACAGTCTCGTTCCCGCCAACATCGAGTCCCCGTCCACGAACAATTCCGAATGCAAATACCGTCTGGATTGGTCGAAAAATCAGGATAGCACCTATACCTTGACCTGGACCAATCGATTGGGCCAAGTGATTCGGAGCGCAAGTAATATCTCGAAAAGCACATCCGGCGCCGACACCTGGAAATGGGCCGCTACGCGTTACGAGTACTACCCTAACGGAGGGATCAAGAAAGTCTACACCCCGATCGACGATAGCGCCCAGGGCAGCGCATTTTCCGAAGTCTCCGAGTTCAATACCCTTGGGCAGACCATCAGCACTTATTCCCCGGATCGAAACCTGCGGAAATTCTGGTACAATCGTTTAGGGCAGGTTCGGTATAGCCAGGACGAAGAGCAACTCGAAGCCGGCGAGTACTCCTATTTTGAGTACGATCAACTTGGTCGCTTGCTAAGCGAAGGCGTTCATATCCTTTCCTCCCTGCCCCAGGACAGTGTGGATAAGGATACCTACAATCAAGGAACCAAAATCGAACAAGTGGGCTACATCTACGACGACATGGCGTCGTTCCAGTCGCGGACCGGTTTCACGCTCCAGGAAATCATGCACTATTGGCAAACCAACGTGACCAATCTTTCGGGGCATTTATTCTGCAAGTACAATAAGAACCAAGACGTCATAAATTCCCAGTTCAAACCGAAAGACAAGTTCGTAGCGGATTTTTTCAGCTATGATGACCGGGGAAACGTCAAGTCCTCCTGGAAATTCATAGGCGCAATGCGCGATACGGTGAAGCAACTTCAGGATATATGGTATTCATACGATGAGCAGAACCGGATGGTCAATTATTCGAATTATACGGCCGCGGATGAATACGGCCTCTCCAATTCCGAATCGTATACGTACGACTATCAGGGACGGGTAACCTGGATCCTGGGGATTTCCGGGAAACTCCTGGCCGGATATGTGTATTCCAATTGGGGCAGCCTGAATCGTGTCCTCCTGGGAGGGAACTCCTCGGCAGACTCGGCAACCAACATTGACTATTTTTACCATAGTCAGGGAGGCCCAAAAATCATCCAGGCATCGGGATTGGGTTCGAAGCGGATCTATCAACAATTCCTCGGCCGGGATGAAAAAGCCTATTCCGCATCGGGAAACCCAGCCCTGATCCAACCCAAATTCGATGGGAATATCACCCAGCAAACCTACAAGTTCACAAGTGATATGAATTCCATTAAGCCGGTGCGCACCGTAAACTACGGGTATGACCAGTTGGACCGGATGAAGACGTCCAAAGCCTATGTGAATACCAATGGAACGCCTTTGGACGGCAACGAAGACATCATCCCCGGCTCGCTGACAATGGATACCTCCCTGGCCTTGTCGACCTGGATGGAGTACGATTTGAACGGTCGTATCCTTGGCCAGCGTAGCGCCGGCGTCAGTAGCGCCGATTCGGCCAAGTACACCTACGTGTCCGGTTCCTATAAGTTGGATAAAGTGACTGGGCTTCTGTCCGCCGGGAGCACCCGGAATATGTCCGCCACCGGGACCTTCGCGTACGACAATAACGGCGCCCTGCTCCGGGATAAATCCAAGAAACTGTATATCAGCTATGCCTGGGACGGACTACCGGTTTCCTTTTCCCTGGACAGCGCAGCCCAAAAAGGGGTTGTCCGTTGCTGTGCGTTTGATGCAGGCATTCTGCCCCTTGCCTACAAGCTCTCCTATCCAACGACAACACTCTTCAATTTCTATGATGCCGATGGAAACCGGGTGTCCCGCGTCGAAGTTGAAAGCCAGAAGAGCTTAAGCTCAAGCTTAAAAGTCCGAAGCACGAACTACGTGTACATGGGACCCGGGATGATCAAGGAATGGGGCGAGGAATATTATCAATCGGGTAGGATAAAATCCTCAACCGGCACGGTGTCGCTCTACGGAATAACCGCACAGATTGGCCGGATCAAGCCGGACGGAAAGTATGAGTTTTTCATTAAGAACCATCTGGGCTCCACCGTGCGGACCGTGGATGACCGGGGGCGGTATGTGAATACCGATGAGCGAGTGTATGACTACTTGGCGTACGGGCAGAAGAAGGATCTGAAGGTCGGGTCGGGCGGCTCCGATGTGACGCAGAAGTGGACGGGCAAGGAGTTGGAGGCGGCGACCGGGCTCTATGCCATGGGATCGAGATGGTACGATCCGGAGCTCGCTCTATTCATGAGCCCCGATAGAAAGGGGCAGTATTTTAACTCCTATTCTTACGGGCCTGGGAATCCTGTTTTTGGCTCAGATCCTACTGGGGACTGGTGGGAAATTGCAGCGGCAGTCGTCATCTTAGCTTACGCCGCTTATAATGAGCATGAGCAGGCCAAAGATCGAGCACGTCAGGAAGAGAAAGAGGCTAAGGACCGATGCAAAACAGATCCTGGATGCAATCCAAACAACATTCATGTTAAACCCGATCCAAGTAGTACGCAATACGGAGTTTGTGTCGGCAATGGATGTGTTTCTCCAGTATATGTGAACTACAACGGTGTGGATTCACGGGAAGCAGCGGCTAGGGGTAATGATCTGAAGCGGCTACAAGATAATCAGGCTATTGCGGAAGCCCAGACTCAGGCGGCTGTAGACAGGGTTTACAAGGCAGTACAGCAAAAAAATATTCGGGAGCAAATGGCCAACGCTTGGAACTCTACTTACGAGAGGGGGCCGAATCGATTTGGCGTCTTCAACGAAACGGGATTTACTATCGATTTTGTTAACGGCTCATACCAAGCCGGACCGCTTGTTAATGGTGGTGCAGGAAACGGACTTCAGTTTGTTGATATTCCACAGAATTCGAATACTATTGGAACTTTTCACGTGCACCCAAGCTACTATTACGATTCATACACCGGCAAGCAGAATCATTCTGGGTTTGGACCCAGCGAAAATGATAATGACTTGGTTCAGCACGATAGCAGGATGCCCATTATTCCAGGTGTGATTATCGACGATCGTACTAGGTTGATTATTATTCACGACCAGTACGGAAGGATGCGCGTGCTACCCCCACAGACGTATTACGACATATTGGGGTACTAATCGAAATGAAATGGGTTTGCGTTACTGCCTTTGCTTTTTCGTTAGTGGCTTGTGTTTCCGAGAGAGACAACCAAAAGACAAAGGGGCTTTCTCTTTCTGTTGGGTTGATGAAGTATCCTTTGGGTGCTTCGATCTACGATGTGCCGGGCTTCCCGTATTCGGACACAATATATGAGCCAAATTGGAATTCGGACACAATCGGACCTGTATTTGCTTCTGACTTTGCTGGGATCTGGCGTTTACGGTGGGGCGATTTTTCATATCTACCAAGCAAGGAAGGATTCACACTCTTTTTTAAGAGAGGTAAGATATTTGCTCATCTGATTAGTGCTCGAGGCAAGGATCATGAGTTTGATTTGGAAAATGGAATTTATATTGGGATGAGTGCGGACAGCGCTGCGCGCATATTGAACGTTCCCAAATATATTCCATCGAAGTGGCATCAATTTATCACTGATTCTTTGGCGGTGTACACGCTTGATGAACGTGTAACTTCATATTCTATTCTCTCCCGTGACCTTGAAGAATTGTTCTGCAATGCACCAGTTAGAGGACTTGTGGGCTTCATTAAGAAGTCTTTAGATACAGCCGGTACATTTGTCGGAAGAGTTTATTGGGACAATTGTTTGTGTGCCGATGAAGAACGGGACAAAGTTCGAATCCAGTTCGAATCCTGCGGCACATCAAAGCATGCCGATGATTTGAGAAGCCATCACTTTGAATGGGATTTCTCGGCGGCTTTCTGGTTCGATAAGAAAACCGGTAACCTGTTGCGAGTTCATCGCCCACGATTGAACTGAAGCGCTCTTTATTGAGCTACTTTCTTTTCCACAATCCCTTCGCATGCTCCAACACTGCCCGCTGCTTCGCGGGCGGCAGCTCACTGAAAATCTTCTGTAGCTGAATCTCGCGCCGCTTGCTGGAGCCTTTTTGCTCCACGGCCCCCTCTGACCCACTCAAGCCGTAAACCTCTTCCAAGGTCACGCCTAAGGCCTTGGCTATCTCCGGTATCTTGGCGGCCGTGGGGTTGTTCGCTCCACGCTCATAGTTCGTGATCACATACTGGGTCGTCCCCAGTTTTTCCGCCAGTTCGGTCTGGGTTAAACCCTTGGCCTTACGCAGCTTGCGGATGCTCTCGCCAATGATGGACATGGAGAAAATATGCACCGGGTTTTAGCCTCCCCTTGCAAAATACGATTAATGCTCGTAATTTGTTAGCGGGCAGTTGAAAATAGACCAGGTGTGGGCACTTCAAAATAGGCCACCCCAGCGTGGTGAAATATACGCTACTTGGGCCGGTTTAGGCGGTAGCTTTTGCCTTTGAAGGGTAG
>JAHFCH010000009.1:13716-69350 GCA_023249635.1 Fibrobacterota bacterium | reverse complement strand
AATAGAAAATTCCTTTTCAGGGATTTTTACGCATTTTACCCTACAGAGTAATTTTTGGTTTTCTTACCCTGTAGGGTATAGTTGCTCGATATACCTTGTAGGGTAATTTCTGATTAAAATACCCTATAAGGTAAACTATGAGCGAATACAGAATCCATACCCTGCAGCAACTCGCATTTGCATTACGGGATCGAAGGAAACAAAAAGGGAAAACCCAGGTTACGGCGGGTTCCGAAGTCGGAGTATTGCCAAAAACCGTATCCGCTCTGGAAGCCAACCCCGGACCAGCCAGTATTGGAAGCTTATTCAAACTGCTCTCCTCTTTGAACCTTGAATTGGTTCTCAGGCCGAAGGAAAGCAGAACGGGCGATAAAGCGACGCAACCGGATTGGTAAAAATGAAATCCCGCAATAACTCGCTCGACATCTGGATGAATGGGGAAAAATGCGGAACGTGGACTTTAAGCAAAAATGGCGTGCATGAGTTCGCATACACTTCAAGCTGGATGGATTCCCCGAACGTGCGCCCCATCTCCCTATCCATGCCCACGGGCTCCAAGGTCACCACCCATACCGGACCGCGAGTGGATGCGTTTTTCGATAATTTATTGCCGGACAGTCCGGAAATCCGTCGCAGGATACAGGCCAGGGTCGGTGCGGCTTCAACGAACGCGATCGATCTGCTGCGGGAAATCGGAGGCGATTGCGCCGGTGCCTTCCAATTCATGCCCGAGGGCAAGCCACCGCTTATGAGCCCAGGAGAAATCGGGCAACGTTTGAATGAGTCGGCGATGGCCGCGAAACTGCGCAGCCGGATCGCTCCGGTAGCGATGGGAATCGGCGATGAGGATGACTTTCGTATTTCCCTTGCGGGCTCACAGAAGAAAACGGCGCTCCTACGGCACAAGGGACATTGGTATCAACCCAAGGGAGCCGCGCCTTCCACGCATATATTCAAATTCCCGATGGGAAAGGTGGGCGGATTCCAGGGAGATCTTTCCAAATCGGTCGAGAACGAATGGCTGTGCGCCGAGATCGCCAGGAAATTCGGATTGGCCGCGGCGAATTGCGAAATGGCGACCTTCGAGGATATGCGTGTTCTCATTGTCGAAAGGTTCGATCGCAAGCGTTCGCGGGATGGGAAAACCTGGCTACGGCTTCCCCAAGAGGATTTATGCCAGGCAATGGCGGTTCCCAAGGGCATCAAGTACGAAAGTGAAGGCGCGCCCGGCATGTCGCAAATCCTGGACTTGTTGCTTGGCGCGAAAGCGGCGGAAGCGGACCGGATCCGCTTCTTCAAAAGCCAGGTCCTCTTCTGGTTGCTCTGCGCTCCGGACGGACACGCGAGGAATTTCAGCATCTTCATCGAAGCCGGCGGAGAATTCTCCCTCACGCCTTTATATGATGTAATCTCAGCCTATCCAATAATCGGACATGGGAAAAACCTGCTCGCGGTGGAGAAGGTAAAGATCGCGATGTCCGTTCCTGGCAAACACAAGCATCGGATGTGGGATGGGATAGCCCGTGCTCATTGGAAGGAGGCCGCCCGCAATTCGGGCTTGGGCCATGCGGTGGAAGGCATCATGTCCTGGTTTTCCATGCATGCCGATGGGGTCGCCACGGAGGTAAGCGCTTCGCTCACCCGGGATTTTCCCGATTCCGTATCCAATCCCATTTTGGAGGGCCTGCGCCGGACCGCGAAGCTCCTGGCGCCCTGACCTACTGCCGCCCGGGGGCGGACGAGATCCATCGGCGCGGAGCGCGCTTTACAATTTTTCCATCAGGTATACGGTCTTGGGTACGAGGTAGGCCTCCGTCGACGACAGCACTCCGCTCCCGTATCCCTGCGTAACGTAAACCTTTCCGCCGATGAGACCCGTCGCATGGCTGCGGCGCACCGCGAGCAGACTGTTGGTCATCGTGATCCAGGAGTTCGCCACCGCGTCGTATTGCAGTACGGAGGCGAGGGCTCCCGTGGCGTTGACGCCGCCCACCAGGTAGGCGCGATCCCCTTCGGAGACGGCGCCCGAGTTCCCGCGGCCCGCAGGCATGGCAGCGGCCGTGGTCCAGGTATCGGTGGCGGGATCGTAGGCCTCGTTGGCGGTCACGTACCCGCCGCTGATGAATCCGCCCATCATGTAAAACTTCCCTTTGATCTCGGCGACCGACGCCGCGCCGCGCAAGGTGGGCATGTTGGCCTTGGCCGACCAGGTATTGGAGGCGATGTCGTATACATGCACGGGTGCCACCGCGCTGGCGGAGGGGGTCTGCGCGTAGCCGCCGAACAGATAAATCTTCCCGTCCATGTAGGCGGCGGAGGCGGCGTAGCGCTGGATGGGCATGTTGGCCATCTGGGTCCAGGTGTTTGACGCCACGTTGTAGCGATAGACCGATGAGAACACCGTGCCGGTGGGGCCCTGGCCTCCGAGCGAGTAGATGGAACCCTGGGCCGCAACCATGCTATGGCCGTTGATGACGATGGGGAGGGCGGCATTGGTGGTCCAGGTCCCGGCCAGGGGATCGAAGCTCTGCATGCTGCCGACGTGGGCGGCTCCCGTATATCCCCCCATGGAATACAGCTTGCCGTTCAGTACCGCACCTGCCACTTCGTAGCGGCCTTGGGGAGCAACCACGGAGACGGTCCACGGAGCTTCATAGGTCGAACGGAAGCCCAGGCTGGAAAAGCCCTCCGGAGCGACGGCCGAATTGGTGAGCAGCACCGTGCCGGTGGGAAGCTGGGCTTGCGTGGAACCGGAACCTGAACCGGCGGCAGCGGCGACGGCTGCTTCCGCTGCGGCAGTGGCGGCAGCGGCGGCCGAAGTGGCAGTGGCAGCGGCGGTGGTAGCCTGGGTGGCGGCGGACTGGGCGCTGACTGCGGAGGTGCCGGCGGTATTCGCAGAGGTGCCCGCTTGCGTTGCGGAGACGGCGGAAGCGCCGGCGGCCAAGGCATATCCGGCGGCTTGACCGGCGGAGGCGGCTGCGGCGTCGGCGGAAGCGCCGGCGGCGGAGACCAAGGTGGAGGCTTGTCCGGCGGCCGCGGTCGCAGCGTCGGCAGCAGCGCCGGCGGCGGAGACCGAGGCGGAAGCTTGTCCGGCGGCGGCGGTAGCCGTGCCGGCACTGCCGGCGGCCTGGGTTGCGGAAGTCGAGGAAGCGGAAGCCGAGCCCGCCGCTTCGGTGGCGGCGCCCATGGCGGCGGCGGCCGAGGTCGTAGCCAAAGTGGCCGCGGTGGACGATGTGGAAGCGGATGCCGAAGCCTCAGTGGCGGAAGCGCCCGCGGTCGCGGCAGAGCCGGAAGCGGCGGTCGCGGATAACGAAGCCGAGGATGCGGATTCACCGGCCATCGTCGCGGCGGCGGCGGCGTCCTGCGCGGAAGCGGCGGAAGCCGTTGCCGAAGTCGCCGAGGCGTCGGCGGAAGCGGAAGCCTGGGTCGCGCTGCCCGCAGCGGCCGTGGCCGAAGCGGAAGACTGCACTGCGGAAGCGGCGGCTGCGGTGGCGGAAGCTCCGGCTTGGGTTGCGGAGGTCGAGGCGGATTGCGCCGAAGCCGCGGAAGCCGTCGCCGACGTGGCCGCAGCATTCGCGGAGCCGGATGCCTGGTTGGCGCTGACCGCCGATGCAGTGGCGGAGGTTGCCGATGCACCGGCGGAGGCGGAAGCCTGGGTCGCGGAGTTCGAGGCCGCAGCCGCAGAAGTAGCAGCCGTGTTCGAAGATGCGGCGGCCTGGGTGGCCGAATTCGCGGCGGCCGCGGCCGATTGGCCCGCCAGCACCGAATAACCCTGGGCCGCGTTGGCGGAAGCATTGGCGGCGTCGGCGTACTTCTGGCTGTTGGCGCCCGCATCGATGGCCTGTTGCACCTGGTCCGCGTTCGCGAAAGCGTAGCGCAGTTCGATTAACGGCATCACCGCCGATTCCTTGGAAGCGAGTTCAACGCGTAGTCCGTTGGAGCCCTCGAAGGCCAGCCCATAGAAAGGCCCGCGCTTGAGCAGGTCGCCCAGGTTAACGCGTAGCAGGCGGGCCTCGTCGGTCCGGGCGATCGTCACGGTGGCGATCGGGGCCGCAGCGTTATAGGCGAGATCGTTTATCTCTACCGAGTATTCCGGCTCGGTCACGGCTTTGGTCAGGGCGAACACCTTCAAGGTGCCCGCGGCATGTACGCGCTCCAAACGGATGGTCAAGGAGGAGCCCAAGGTTTGGGTGAGATCCGAGCCGCCGGTGATGTAGCTGATCCAACCCACCGTCCAATTCTTGCCCTCGGCACGACCCACTTCGATCCAATCGTTGGCGTTGCAGTTCCCGCGGGAACGGGCTTCGCCGTCTTTGAGAGGGAAAAGGTGCGTGGCCAGGTCGCCGGCAGCGGCGGTTTTGGTGGCGGCGGCTAAAGCCATGGCGATTGCAAAAACGGCGAAAGCGGGCTTCCGGAAGCTCATGGAGATCCGTTCTATAGGGAAGACTGCTGGGTGCTCCCGCCCGGGCCCCCCTTAAGTGCCCGGACAGTGAACGACGGCCGAAGATGCGCTACATGGGTGGGCCGCCGCGTATCAGCAGAATACCGGGTGGGAAACCGGTACGACAACCAAAATGGTGTTATGAAGATAGGCCTACTAGGGAGACTTGGGGACGTCCCCGTAAGGCCTCGCTATCCTATCGGTCGACGCTCCGGAATTCTTGAGCTGATTTCGATTGAAAGGCTAGATCTCGGCTTTGAAGCGTTGGAGCAGGTAGTCTTTATATGGAGACTTGGGCATCTTGTCCACGGTCGCTTTGAAGCGCGCCGCATCGATGAACTTCCGGGTGAAGGCGATTTCCTCCAGGCACGCGATCTTCAGGCCCTGGCGGGCCTCCAGCGTATAGATGAAGGTGCTCGCCTCCAACAGGCTCGCATGCGTACCGGTGTCCAGCCAAGCGATGCCGCGGCCGAACAGTTCCACTGAAAGCCGGCCCTGCTTGAGGTAGGCGATGTTGAGATCCGTAATCTCCAGCTCGCCGCGCGGCGAAGGCTTGAGCGAGCGGGTCATCTGCACGACCTGATTATCGTAGATGTATAAGCCGGGCACGGCGAAATTGGATTTCGGCTGCTTGGGCTTTTCTTCCAGGCCGATCACGTTACGGTCGGCGTCGAATTCGACCACGCCGTAGCGTTCCGGATCCTTCACGTAATAGCCGAAGACCTTGGCGCCGGTCTTGAAGGCGCCGATGATCTCATCGAGCTTCATGGACCCGTAGAAGAGGTTGTCGCCGAGGATCAAGGTAACCGGATCGTTACCGATGAACTTCTCGCCGATGAGGAAGGCCTTGGCGATGCCGTCCGGCTTGTCCTGCACGGCGTATTCGATGCGCAGGCCCCATTGGCTGCCATCACCCAGTAGCGACTTAAAGCGCGGAATGTCTTCCGGAGTCGAGATAAGCAGGATTTCCCGGATGTTGGCGATCATCAGGGTGGAAAGGGGATAGTAGATGAGAGGCTTGTCGTAGATGGGCAGCAATTGCTTGCTGGCGACCGAAGTCAGGGGGTACAGGCGTGTGCCTGCGCCGCCCGCGAGGATGATCCCCTTCACTCGTGGCCTTCCGAGCTGAGCGTATTGGAGTTAAGCGGCCGGGGCTTCTCCGGCAGGTTGAGGGATTTGCGGATGGCCTCGAACACGTCCGGGATGGCCTGGGTCGCGTCGACGCTGTGCAGGATGTTGATGCGCCGGAAGAAGGCGAGCATGGGCTCGGTCTTGGCGTGGTAATCTTCGATGCGCTTCTTGATGGCTTCGGGGTGATCGTCCGAACGCTGCGTGAGCTTGCTGCCGCACACGTCGCAGACGCCTTCGACCTTGGGCCGGTGGCCGATGAGGTTGTAGTCGAGGCCGCAGCCGGAGCAGACGCGGCGCGCCATTACGCGTTCGGTGACCAGGCTGTCGGGGGCATCCATGTGGATCACGGCGTTGATGTTATAGCTCTCGAACAGGAACTCGGCCTGGGCGAAGTTACGCGGGAACCCATCGAGCACGAAGCCGTAGTTCCAATTGTGCCAAGTCAGGCGGTCGGTGACGACCTTGGCCACCAGATCGTCGCCCACCATCTGCCCCTTGGAGATGATGCGGTTGATCTTGGCGGCCAGCTTGGTATGGTTGGCGATGTTCCAGCGGAACAGATCACCGATGGAGATGTGGACGAAATCGTATTTGTCGCAGACGAGCTTGGCCTGGGTGCCTTTGCCGCAGCCCTGGATGCCCATGATGATGTACTTGTACATGTGTTACGAACGTTCCTTTTTGCGGGAACTAAAACTACAAAACCCGCCTGATTTTACGATATCGGGGTCCGGGAATGCCCGTCCCTATTGTGCGGAATTGGGTGCGGAATCGGGTGCGTCGATGTGCCCGGATCAGCGGATTACGCCGAAGCTGGCGCTTCCTGGCCGTTAACGTATGACCCCGAAGCGGTCGCTTCGGCTCGGTCCCGCTTATCGGATCACGCCGAAGCGGGTCCACTTCTTCTGCTTGCCGCCGGGAAACCATACTTCCACCAGCGCCGTGTACACGTCAGGGGAGAGGCGGGCCAGGTCCAGGGTCTGGTTGAAGGCCTGGAGGCCTTCGGTGAGGTTGGCCCATTTGCGATCGTTCACGACCGCGCCCGAGATGTCGTACACGCGGATGCGCGCTTGTTTGGCCGCGCTACCCAGTCGCAAGTGCACGGTGGCGATGGGGCCCCGCAACGGGCTCGGGAACAGGTGGAACTCCTCGATGGATTCGGCCGTACCCGCGGCCGGGGCAGGAGGCCAAGCGCTCACGTCGAGGAAATTGGAGCGCGTGAGACCGCCGCCGGGCGCGGACCAGGACTGGCGCTTCCCCAGGCGGCCCTGCTTAAGCGTCCACACGTTGAGGCTGCCGCCCGCCGATTGGGCCAGCAATTCCAGGCTTCCGTCTCCGTCGAGATCGGCGGTGGAGAGATGGATGTAGGGATTGTCGTTCGAGTCCAGGGTCAGTCCGCCCATGGTCAGGGGCCAATCGGATACGTCGCTGGCGAGGATGCCGCCGGATTTGTTCTTGGCCGCGTCGAAGGACGAGGCGCGCAGGGGCTTGCCCAGGCTGTCGACGGCGAGGATGAGTCCGTCCGGGAGCCGACCAGCACGGTGGCATGGCCGTCGATGGAGATCGCCAGGGGCGAGCTGCGCAGGGCGGTCTCCGGGTGGCGGGGGTTGCCGTAGGCGAAGCCGACGTTCTGGCGCGGCTCGGGCAGATAGGGCCAGCCCTTGAGCACTGCGCCGCGGTAGTCGAGGGCGAAGACGGAGTTGGTGGCGGAGAAGAGGATATCCGGATGCATGTCGCCGTTCAGATCGGCGAGGGCGGGCGGGCTGGCATCGTCGCTGCGGAAATTGCGGACCGTATCGAGATGACGTTTGCCGTTCTTGTAGGAGTAGACCGAATCGGAAAAGGCCACGCTGCGCGGAAAGCGCTGGGGAAAGCCCGCGAAGATTTGCGCCTTGCCCGGCTTGGCAGCCACCAGGGTGGCCGCGCCTTTGGAACCCAGCAGGAGCAGATCCACGGATCCATCCCGATCGAAATCGGCGGCGCTGATGCTGAACGCTTCGTCGGACGTAGGGGCATCGGCCGCCTCCGCGCCGAAGGGCTTCTCGATTTCCGCGGCCGAGCCTGCGCTCGCATCGATCAGGATCACGCGACCGCCCTTTGCGGCCAAAGCCAGGTTCATGGGCTGGGAACCGCCGGCGGGAAAGGCGGCCAGCCCCGTGTAGTCCAGCTCCGGCAACGCGACATCGGCCAGCAGCGCGCCAGCGGGGTCATAGGCGCGGGCATGGTGCCCACGGGTGATGATCCAAAAGCGATCTCCCGCGGCCACAGGTCCGGTAAGGACAGGCAGGGTGGCGGTATCGGCTTGGGCGGCCGAGTCCTTGGACTTGCTTGCGAGGCCGGCGGAACGCAGACGCAGGAAGACGATCTTTTCCGCCGTGGCCACGGCCAGGGCTGTGTCACCCAGGACCGCCGTGCCCAGGGGAGCTCCCAGGCGGCCCGCCAGCGAGGTAACCGCTACGGTACCCGTGTCACGCGTCAATCCGCTGGGCAGCAAAGTGAAAACCGAATCGTAGCCGGGCTTACCTTTGAAGGTCGTATCCGGAGCCACGGCGGCCGCCCCCTTGTAGGTGAAGGCCTGGGCATAACCGCGATCCGAAACCGCAACCACGTACTTGCCGCCGTCCGGGCTCTTGACCACGCTCAGGGATTGGGGATGCGCGCCGGGATCGAGGCGAACCGGCCAGGTCCAACCGGTATCCTGCTTCACCGTATTGTTGTCCGGCCACACCACGCGCAAGGTGAGTACCGAGTCCCGCACGTTGTAGATCGAATCGCCGCTGAAAGAACTGATGGCCTTTTCGAACAGGGGTTTGGCGGGCAGGGGCGCTTCCAGGCGCAGGTGGGTGCGACCGTCGTTCCAGGCGTTGGTGTTGGCGGCGCCGTAGGGTCCGATCATATCCAGGGTCGCCACGGAGGATTCCCACGTCGTGTCCTTGGGCGGGTTCTTGCGCTTCTTGAATTGGTGCGGCAGCATATCGGCGCCGGAGCCGTAGTCGAACGCGGGCTGGCCCAATTGATCCTTGAACTCCTTGCCGATGCTCAAGGATCCGTCCGCCTCCACCAATTCCAATCCCTTGTACTGGCTCTTGAGGGTATCGCCCAGGTAGGCATTGACGGCGCCTTCCTTGAGGAATTGCGAGATGAACCATTCATTCACGTGCCATACCAGCAGGCCCGAGGCCGGTAGCCCCAAGTCGTAGCTGCTGGCGCCGGTGATGACGCCCTTAGGCTTGTACTTGTCGTTGAACTTGCAATTTTTGCCTTTGCTGTCGCACAGGGAGTCGAGGAAGATCGAATCGATCTTCGAGAACGGCACCACCACCGAATCGTTCTTGGAGAAGGCCAGGTCGCTGGATCCGGACTGGTAGCTGTAATAGATCTTCACCATGGAATCGGCCAGGGCCCGCTGGCGGTTCTCGATCAGGAAATATTCCCGCTCGTTGATAGGCACCTTGACCGTGGTGGCATGTCCCGCCTGGGGCGCCGCGGTGGGGCTCCATACCGGGAACTCGCTCGCCGTGCCGGCGCCCGACCGCGCAACCAGGGGCTCGTCCCATCCCATATAGGCCCGCACCCAGGCCGATGGATATACAGGCAAGAAGCCGTTGAGGGTATTGTAACCGGCGAAATCCATCACATCGAAAAAGCCCAGCTGCGAGATGCCCTTCACCACGTCGAACATGTCCGGCATGCCCATCTGGCGGGCCAATTGGTTGATGAGGATGCCATTGATGCCCCAGTTGACCTTGTCCTGGCTGGCGGCTTCGGAGAGCATCATGACCTGGGTCAGGGTATCGCCCGTGGAGAGGCGCACGCCTTTGGCCGCCGAGCGTAAATCGGGATCCGCCTTGGCCCCCTTCCTGCCGCCTTCGGTCGCGCTGTCCAAGAGGCTGAAGTCGTCCTTGGTCACGAAGAAATCGGTGAAGTCGTTGGGCGTGTTGGCGCCGAAGGAACCAAGCTGGCCGCCATCAAGCAGGCGCGAGTGGCCGGCATGGAACAGGAGGTAACACCGGTGTTTCTTCGTGTTGGCGGGATCCTTCAGGGAATCGGCCTTGGCGCTCCGGAAGGGGTTGGCCGCCGCCTGGTCCGAGCTGTCCGCCTTGCGTACGGTCTCCACCACGAAGGACATGAGCATTTGCCCGCGCTGTTCGTTGAAGTCGCTGATCTTCTGCTTGGCCCCCTTCTCGAGTTCGGAAGGGTTGTAATGCTTCATGCGGAACTTGAGCCCGTAGGGATGCACCTGGCCGTCGTTATCGGGCGTGGGGAAGATGCGCGGGACCACGGTGACGCGGCCGTTGGAGACCTTCTCGAAATAGTTCCTGGCGAAGTCGAAATGCTTTTCCAGGTAATAGCGATAGCGGCGCAGGCTGCCGTTCGGGTCCAGGGTGTAATTCTGCTTCTTGTCCGCATCGGCCTTGCTGCCCGCGGTACCGAACGTGCCCAGGCCGGTGGTGGTGCCTTCGTCATCCTTGTCGGTCTCATCCGCGAAGTTCACGTAGATGCAGAAGACTTCCAAGGTATCCGGGGCGCCCGCGAAGGCGGAAGCCGAAGCCTTGAAAAGGGGGCGTTGGACGGGGCGGGAAGCGGAACGGGCAAATGCGGGGTTGGGAATGAGGACAGAGGCCGCGAGCGCCAGGCCCAAGCCGGACAGCAGGAGGTATCCCCGGCCCATGGGGCCTTTCCGAAACGCGCGCTTCGCCATCACTTGTTCACAATCGTTTTGGGAAACAAAAGTACAAACTCGCTCCGGGGTGGGGTAGGCGCGGGGCAGGCCGAAGGCGGGGCGCCGGCTTACTCGCGGATGCGCTCGACCCG
Source organism: Fibrobacterota bacterium (assembly GCA_023249635.1). GTDB lineage: Bacteria > Fibrobacterota > Fibrobacteria > UBA11236 > UBA11236 > Chersky-265. The sequence continues at coordinate 58,963 of JAHFCH010000009.1, read as the reverse complement.
GCGGAATCCTTTGGGGATCTTGATGGAGAAGGGTTCGCGGCGCCAATTCGGATCGTCCTCGACGGACTTCACCTTGATCTCCAGCACCGGCTCGCGGTACCGGTATAAGCGTACCTTACGGGGGACGGGACGCTCCTTGGCCGCTGCCCCGGCCCCGGCGCGCCAGGCGGAGAACTCGATGCGGAAGGCCGAATCGGCCCGCTCCGCCGCGCAAGGTAGCCCGGTTTTCGGATCCAGTTCCACCTGCCAAAACGCCTCGCGCGCCCGGTACCCGATGCGGCCATCCGCCCCGCGGCCCCAGCCCGGCGGCGGTCCGGTTTCCCGGGCGCTGTCGCCGGGGAAATAATCGCCCCACATCCACGAGAACATGTCGTGCACGGAGATTTCCCGCAAACCCAGGTTGCCGATCTCGACGTGCTCGCCTTCGCCCTCGACGTATTCCTCGCGATCGAAGATCACCAGATCCCACTTATCCTGCTTCCACAGGAATCCCCCCGCCACCATGCCCGGCAGGCCGAACAGGTCCAGCTTATAGGCCGAGAGGGGCGCGCACGAGAACACGGCGTTGACGGAGGATTTCCGGCCGCCCCCGAAGGCGGTCAGTTCCAGTTCGGCGCGCAGGGATTGGGGCGGGGTGGGAAACTTAGGCGTTACCCCGTCGACCAAAGCGCGGCCGGCGGGATAGCGCGGTGCCGAGGCGCAGCCTGCCAGGAGCGCGGCGGCCAACAGCATGGGGATGCGGATACGGGGTCCGACCTGCAAGGGCTAGTTCACCTTGCGGTGGGCCAGCTCGTGGGTGGGATCGAGTTTCAGGATCTGGCGCCACTTTTCCATGGCGAGGTCCGACAGTCCCAGCTTTTCCAGGATCAGGGCGTAATGCTCGAGGATGGTGGTGTCCTGGGGGATATGCGCCACGGCCTGCTCTATGCATTTGCGAGCCTTGGGGAAATCCTGCTTCTTGTAATACAACCATCCGCGGGAATCGAGGAAGGCGCCGTTCTCGGGCTCGAAGATCAGCGCGCGATCGATCAATTGCGCCGCGTAGTCCAGCTCGCGATTCTCCTCCACCAGCATGTAGCCCAGGTAATTGAGGATGGTGGCATCGGCCGAATCCAGCTTCACCAGCTTCTTCATCACGTCGATGGATTCGCCGCGCTTGCCCAATTGCTCCAGCGCCACGCCCAGCTCGAAGAGCACGCGGCGGTTGCTGCCTTCCAGTTCCAGCGCCTTACGGAAATAGCCTACGCCCTGCTCGCGGAAACGCTTGGACTGGAACGCGATGCCGGTATCGCGCGCGGCCGGGGCCATGCCGGGCTTGGCCTCCGAGACGGCCTTCTGATCGGCCTCGAGCTTCTTGGCGACTTGCGTAAACACGATCCCTTGGATGTAGCAGGCGTACCAGTCCTTGCCCTCGCCCATCTTGTCCAACAGCTCCAGGGCCTTCTGCTCTTGGCCTTCACGGATCCAGAACGAGGCCAGCTTGGCCCAGTACTCGGGCACTTTGCCATCCAGGTCGATGGCCTTCTTGAGTTCGGCTTCGGCCAAGGCCCGGTCCTTGAGCTCCATGCCGATGGAGCCCAGGAAGAAATGGTAGATGGGATTCTCTGGCTGGGCCTTGATCAGCTTCTGGAAAATCTCGCGGGCCTCGGCGTACTTGCCGCGGTCGAAAAGCAGGCTGGCGTAGGGCGAAAGGAATTCGCGCTCTTCCGGGTTCTTCTTGATCAAGACCTCGTAGGCCATCATGTCCGAATCGGGATTGCCCGCCAGGATATGCGCGCGCGCCTTCTGCAATTCGTAATGCAGGTTCTCGGGATTCTCGGCCGCCAGCTTCTTGAGCACGCCCAGCAGGCTGGCGTACATCTCCTGATCCTCGTAGAAGCTCGCCAGCTTCTCGCCGAACAGGGGGTTGGAGGTCTTTTCCCAGGCCGTGCGATACAGGCTGGCCACGGCGTCGATCTTGCCCAGCAGGCGGTAGTTCTGGCCTTGCTTCTCCACCAGGCGCACCGGATATTCGATGCGCGGCAAAAGCTTCTCCATCACTTCCACGTGCTTGGGGATGTCCTTGAGGCTTTCGTACAAGGTCGCGAGGGTGTAGAGCAGATCCTTATCCTGATCGTCCAGGGCCACGGCCTTGTTGTAATAGGCCAGCGCCGAAGGCACGTCGCCTTTGCGCAGGTAAATCTCCGCCACCGCCTGGTATTCGCGGCTGTCGGGTTTGCCCTTCAGCTCCAGGCAACGCAGGCCGGTCACCTGGGCCGAATCCATCTTGCCCGCGGCCTTGAGCTTATCGGTCAGGAGGAAACAGAGATCGCGGCTGTCCGGATCGTATTCGTACGCGATCTGGTAATAGGAGAGGGCGACGGCATCGTTGCCTTCCATCTCCTGCTGACGCGCGCGCAGGAAAAACTCATGGGCGATAAAAGCGCGTTGCTCGTTGTGGACATCGGCCTTTTTGGCTTCGGGGGCCGAGGTCTGGGCCGGGGCGCGTTGGGCCGGGGCGCAAGCGCCGAGCAGCAGCGCAGCGGCCATGCCCGCGAGGCCGGCCAAGCGCGCGCCCGCGAAGCGGGGATCCGCGCCATTGCCGCGCTGCCGTGCCGTTTCGATCCTCATCGCTTCCTTACTTGGAGATGACCAGATCCACGGGGCGTCCCTTGTATTCCCCGCCCGCGGCGGGAGATTGGGAAAGCACCGTGTTGGGCAGGCTGCGCGCGTCTTTCTTATAGGTGATCTTGCCTACGGATAGATCCAGGCTTTTGATTTTCTCTTTGGCCTGGCCAAACGACATATTCACCAGGGAAGGCATTCCCGCCGGCGCGGCTTCGGTGCCTTGGGAAAGTTCGATGTTCACCTCGCGGCCCTTTTCCAAGGTGGCCTTGGCCCCGGGCGAAGTCCCGATCACGGCGCCGGCCGGGATGTTGCTGTTCCGCACCTCCCGTACGCGTCCGACCTTGAGTCCCAATTGCTGCAAGGTGATCTCCGCCTGGCGGAGCGAAAGCCCCCGCAACGCGGGAAGCTCGACGCTCTTAAGGCCTTTGCTGATCTTGACCCAGATGCGGCGGTCTTTTTTGACCTCCGTCCCCGGTTCCGGGTACTGGGTGAGGATGCGTCCGGCGGCGACATCGGTAGAGTAATCGCCAGTCGAATCCAGCATGTAGATCAGCTCGTTCTTTCCCAGTATAGCCTTTGCCTGATCGGGGGGCAAGCCGACCATTTGGGGCACGTGCACGGTGCCTTTGAATTTGCCGGCCACGTAGGGCATAACGCCCAAATTGATGATTAGATAGAGGATGGCCCCGGCTACGAACCAGAGCAGTACGGCGAGGAAGAAGGGTCTGGAGAAAAAGCGGGCCAACACGTTACGGGGCTCCCCTTCAGGTTTTCAATTCCTCTTCCTGAAGGATGAGGAGGTCTTTGCCGTCCATCACAATATACCCCTTTTTCTGGAAGTAATTGAGCACGCGGGAGACCGTCTCGCGGGTGGTTCCCGACATGTCCGCGATGAATTGCTGGGTGGGGCGTTCCTTGACGATGATTATGCTGGTGCCGTCCTTGGCCTTGGTGCGCACGCCGCGTTCTTCCATGAGCTGGAGCAGGGTGGCGGCCACGCGGCCGTATACGCGCATCAGGGCCAAGGAGCTGATCTGCCGGTTGGATTTACGCAGGCGGCGGGACATTTCCGCCAACAGGGTCAGGGCCAGGTCCGGTTGCTTCTTCATGGCCAGCAGGAAATCCTCACGGCGGATGGTGAGGAGTCGCGATTCTTCCACCGCGCGCACCGTGGCCGAGCGGGGTTCTCCGTCGAGCAGGGACATCTCCCCGAAGAAATCGCCTTCCTTGAGGGAGGCGAGAATGGCTTCGCGGCCGTCTTCGGCGGTGAGCACCACCTTGACCTCGCCCTTGGCGATGATGAACAGGCTCTGATTGGTGTCGTCATCCTCCATCAGGATGATATCGCTCTTGCGATAGGTTTTCTCGATGAGCATCGACGCGATGGTATCGAGCTGGCTATCGTCCAGGGCGGAGAAAAGGTCGACGCCCTTGAGCAGTTCGTTCTTCAGGCCCATGCTATAGCTCCTTTACATTTCCAACTGGATCGTCTGGTGCCGCTTGGGCCCCAGCGAAATCAAACCGATCGGTACTTCCAACAAATCGGCCACCCGCTGCAGGTACTGGCGCGCCTTCTCGGGAAGATCCTTCCACGCGGTGACCTCCACCGTGGGCGATTTCCATCCCGGCAAGGTTTCGTAGACCGGCTTCACCTTGTCGAGGGCCGAGATTTGCGAGGGGAAATGCTCCACCCGGCGGCCATCGATCTCGTAGGCGGTGCAGACCTTGATCTCGTCGAAGTCGTCCATCACGTCCATCTTGGTGATGGCCAGATGGGTAAGTCCGTTGACCATTGCCGCGCGGCGCACCAGTACGGCGTCGAACCAGCCGCAGCGGCGTTCGCGTCCGGTGGTGGCCCCGTATTCATGGCCGATCTTGCGCAGCTCCTTGCCCACGGCACCGGTCTCTTCCGTCGGGAAGGGGCCGTTGCCTACGCGGGTGGTATACGCCTTGACGACGCCGATCACCTGGTTCACGGCGGTGGGTCCCACGCCCGAGCCTACGCAGGCGGCGGCGGCCACGGTGTTGGAGGAGGTAACGAAGGGATAGGTGCCGTGGTCGACGTCGAGCACGGTGCCTTGCGCGCCCTCGAAGATGAGGCGCTTGCCTTGCTTAAGGGCGGAGTTGATGATGGCGACGGTATCGGCCACGTAGGGCTTGAGGCGCCGGCCCAGGGCGCGGTAGTCCGCGAAGATGGCGTCCGCCGACAGCGGTTCGCCGCCGTACATCTTCTGGATGACTTCGTTATGCGCGGCCACTTGCTTGTCCAGCTTGTCCCGCAAGGTGTCTTCCTCAAGCAGGTCCGCTACGCGAATGCCGCTGCGGTTCACCTTGTCGTAGTAGGCCGGCCCGATGCCGCGGCCGGTGGTGCCGATGGCGGCGGCCCCGGCGGCCTTTTCCTTCAACTGGTCCAGCACCTTATGGTAGGGCAGCACCACCTGGGCATTCTCGGCGATCCAGAGGCGGCCATCCAAATCGAAACCCTTGGCGCGGACTTCTTCGATCTCGTTCAGTACCTGGGCGGGATCGAGCACCACGCCGTTGCCGATCACGCATTGCTTGCCGGGGTGCATGATGCCGGCGGGGATGAGATGGAAGATGAATTTCTGGTCCCCGACTTCGACGGTATGGCCGGCATTGGCCCCTCCCTGGAACCGGATCACGAGATCCGCCTCCTCGGTGAGGAAATCCACGATTTTGGCCTTGCCTTCATCGCCCCATTGGGCGCCCACTACCACTCGATTCGACATTATTCTTCCCGTCCACTCACTCAGAAAAAGCGCGCACGCGACCCTGTGGAACCCCAAGGGCCAAGGGGCGAAAGGTAGCAAGACGGGGAGGGAAGGAGGAGGGGGGAAGGCGGCCTGTCGGGGCGGTTCGTCGGGCGTCGGGCGACCCGGCGCTATGCGCCTGGGCGTCGGGCGTAAATGCGAAAATGCGCGCATTTTCTTGCATTTACGCCCGACGCCCGACGCCAAAGGGCGAAGCGGCCATTACAGGGCAGCGGCCTGTACGCCCGTCGAGGAACCAGAGATTTCAGGGAGTCTTACTCTTCGTCTTCCCGCGCGAAAAGGGCCGACCACGAGGGATTGATGCCCGCCTGATCCACCGCCAGGCGCCACTCGTTGCCGAGGATTTCCCGGGCCACGGAGCAATGGGCGAGTTGGAAGCAGGATTCGCAGGCGCTGTCGCAGCCGTCGATGTGGGTGACCTGGTACGACGAGTCGTTCATCTCGACGGGCGAGTCGAGCATTTGCAGGATGCCGCGATAGGCGACGCGCGCGGGCAAGCTATCCAGGAAATCCACCCGGATGCGATGCTGCAGCAATTCGAACTCGATGGCGTTGAGCAAGGCGATCAGAGCAGTCTCTGAGAGGGCGGCTGCCTCGGGAAGTTCCCGTTGCAGCAATTGGCGCAGCGTGGTGAACGCGGGAGCGGCATGGCGGGCATTGGCTTCGAAGCCCCAGTCGAAGGAGTCGTTGGCGAGGTTATTGTCGGAAGGACGCTTGAACATATTCCCCAGTCGTGTTGGCGCGTGGCAGAGAAGATTCTACTCCGCCCGAAAATCGCCGATCCAGATTTAAATCAAGGGGTTAGCACCTAAAAACCCAAGCTCTTCAAAGAGGCTGGGGAAGTCTCAAAACCCGCTTGCGGCTTGAGCATTCCCTGACTTGCTGTCTATCCAGTGCAATCCCGATCCCAAGTCCAAGCCTTTCCGGGCCTTGCCGCAGTTACCCGGGGTCCGGAAACTATTTTTGCAAAATGCATATCACCTTTCCCCCGGTCCGAGCGCTCCCGGTCGCCCTCGCGGCGTGGCTGTTCTCGGCTTGCGCCGGCACCGGAGATCCCCACGTGAAGCAACGCCCGGGACGCGAGTATGCGGGCCGGTCTTTGGCGGTCATCCTGCCCGGCCCCGCCGAAGTCGAAGTCAAAAACCCGGAAGACGTGGCCGCGGCCTTCCCGCGGGATAGTGCGTTCTCGGCCCCGCTGGTATTGGCCCAGGAGTTCGCTGAAAGCTTCTATGCAGGCTTGGCTCCCGCCTTGGATTACGTTACGCCGCTGCGCGTTCCCGACAGCGTACCCTCTGCGCCTACGGGTAGGCTGGTGGGAGACTCGCTACGCTCGTGCCTGGTACCCGGCAACCTGCATTGGTCGGCGCCCGACAGCGCTTGGCTTACGGAGCACGGTGTCGCCGCCGATCTCGTCTTGAAGGTGGGGCCCTTGGTCGCGCAAGCTTACTACGAGGATATCATCGCGCCCAAATTCGGAGGTTCGCTACGCGTGCACTACCTGATGCTGGAGGGCGGATACCTGATTTGGGACTATGCCGCGTCGGCCATGGTCGCGCGGGGCCGCTTCCGGACCCGCATCGAGTATCGGGTGAAGCCGGGGCCGCGGGATTGGATCAAGGCCTTCGATAAGGCGGTGACGGAAGTCGGGGAAGCCTCGCCGTTCCGCGGACCTAAATGGTTCCACCGGTAGAAAACCCCATTGGTTGGCCGATGGATTCAAAAGAACGGCGTACTGAAGGAATTCAACTCGAGGGCAAATCCATAGCTGGAAACTTCTTTTCCGAATTGGGCCAGATCACTCAAGTGGCCTTTCGCATACCATAGAATTACGGGCAAGGAATAAATCCTTAGACCTGCATCGGTACGAATCGAATTGCCCTGGGCGAACGGTTTGTAGATTCCCGTTTCATAGGAGAGTCGCAGGAAAGGCGCGCTCAACCCAAGCCAAACCCCTTCCTTCGGCACCCGATAGGATGCGTAAAATCTCGCGCCGTTCACATGGCTCCGTTGGCTTGAGGTTATCCCGGACTTGTCTTCCCACTCCTTATAATCCTCCTTAGGCCCTTGGAGGATTCCGTTGGAAAGAAAGGCCTTGATAATAGCCCCCATTTCCCACCGTCCCTGATTGGTTGCGGCGATGTCGATGCCGATATAATCCCAGCCACGGCTGACCAGATCCTTCACGAAGTCTGCCTTGCGGGCGCTTTTTTCCTTGCGGATGTAGTTCCTTTGGAAGGCGTAGTAAGTGGCCGTATCATCGACTTCCTGTCCGTTGGATTCGTGGCCATACCCGATTCTCGCAAGGCATTCCCATGAGCCGAAACTGCGTTGCAAATGCTCGTAGAGAAATGGATTGAATTGCTTTCCGATGACCGGAGAGGATTCACGTGTGACGACATATTGGCCGAACCGGCCCGAAAATGCGAAGTAGGCCTGGTTACTCACGGTTTTTCTTCCCAAGCAACCGACCAATTGGTTCAGGAAAAGCATTTTATCCAAGAAATTGACCGGGTAGCGGACGGAAACGGTGAAATCCAGGAAGGGCTCATCATCGTCGTCCAAGGTATAGCCGACATAGTTGTCGCGGAAACTGCTTAAACCAAGCTCTTCCATTTCCCCATCCGCCTCAGCCGCCGCAGGGGTTTTCGTCGAAACGGAATCACCTGGCGGGGCCTCCGCGGGCAATTTCGCCAGCCGGTCGGTAGTATCGGTGTCCTGGGCTAGCCCAGTGCCGACGCAGCCGATCAGGAGCAGACCTAACCAAACGGCCCGGCCCCGACCATATCCGCTTAATTTACCTGATGGCATTCTGTCTTCCATTTCAGGCAATGGCCGTCCTTCCCCATCTTGATGCATACGCTTTTGCATTCATGCCGGATGGTCATGGCCCGCCTCCCGTTTCCTGATCCGATCCTTCCGGTTTTCTTTTCCACTTCCCGGACTTCCCACTCCAAACCGTCGGGCGTGGTGTAGGTACCGTCCTTGAAGGGGAAATGCCCGGCCTTGGGTTTTTTCTCCGCCGGTTTCCGAACGGATTTCTTGGTCGCCTTCGCCATACTCATCTTCCTCCCGCTTGCATTCAGAATTGCAAATCCCGGGTCTCGAACTTGCGGTCCGCCTCCTTGCCCAGGATCCGGCGCAATACCGAGTTCATGGTATCCGGATCATTATCGAATCCGCCATGGGTGTCGCTGCGGCTGGGAACCGTGTCTCCTTGGGCTTTACCCGCCACCACCAAGCTGGGGAGGCCCTCAACCTGTTTGCGGAAAAATGTTACCAGGTCCGGGTCCGCGTATTTCCCTTTGACTTCACCCAGGTCGCTCACGTATTTCTCCATTCCCAGGAGCGGAACCCCGCGCCGGCCCTCGAAGGAATTGCTCACCAGGTAAAGCAGGGACTTCCCATAAGGACCGACGGTATCGTCGCGCTCACCTACGTCGCTGAGGAGGTACAGCGTGGGGTGCGGGCATTTGCCCTTGTCGACCATGCGCAGTATGGTGTCTTTGAACAACTCGGTAGTGATGGCCGGGGCCATGAACTGGATCGATTTCAAGGGCAGGCCCAACTTGGTCAGGGCATCAAGGGCATACGCGGTGAATATGGAGCCGGCGCTGTGAGCCACCACATGCAACTCGATCCCTCCCGTCCCGCCCTTGCCGATTTCTTGGATCGCTTTTTGGACATGAAATGCTACGCGCTGCATCGCGCCTTGTTCGTCGCTACGGGACGAGGCGAGCCGGGCGTTCTCTTTCATTTCCTTCCAGAGTCCTTGTCCCGGCAAGGACCAGGTGAACTCCAAGCATTGGTCCTTGGCCTCGATCAAACCGTCCCGATACTTGTCGAACCACTGCCGCCCCGCGCCTGCCCGGTTGTCGTCCCGGGTGAACAGGTCGCCCAAGGCGCTGGTAATGGTTTCCCTAAGGCCGGTTTCCCACATGATGTGAAGGGGGTAAATCTCATTGGCGAGCATCACTTCCCGATAGGCGATGATGCGCTTGGATACGTCGCTCTCATCGTTAAGGCCGCCGTGGAGGTACAGCATGACCCGTCGCTTTTTCCATCCCTTGCAGGCCTCCGGGATGGTTTTCCGGAAAAGTTCCTTGAGATCCCCCTCCGTGGTCCAATATTTTCCGGAATCCGAAAGTCCGCCATTGTTCCCGACATCGATCACGTAAGGTCGGATAGAGGTCAAGGGCACTGCCGCCGCCGCTCGCTGGAGGCCCGCGGAAGTATCCCTGGCTTCCTCATCCTGCCAAACTTCCATTTTTATGGGAACGCCCAATTGGACCACCCAGACATCGGTGGCATGCAGCAGGTAATCCTCATAAGGCAGCAGGGCCACGCCCTTTTCCCCCCAGCTCTCCCCCCAAGAGTTCTGCACCAGGAAACCTTGACCGGTATATCCCACCAAGGCCACCGCATGACCCTCTTCCGAACGACCCCGCCTTTCGATTATGGGCACCTTCCGGGAGAGCTTCCCCGATAATTTCGCTTGAGAGGGTCCAGGCTCATCCCATCCCGCATGCACCATCAGGGTCGCGAACACGGCGCCGACTTCGGAGATGGCGGCGTGGACGTCGCGAATCTCCTTATGCTGGACCCGATAATAGGCTCCGCCGGGAGTACCGGATGCATCCGTCGCAATCCGCTGATTGAAGGCCTTCAATCCCTTGTGATTGTTTTTCCAGTTTGCTTCGGAGCAGACGCCATGGTGGATGAAACCCTTGATCGCTCCCCGAGCCGATGACCCCGAGTATTTCTGCCCAGGCCATTCATCGTAGCGGCGGGCCATTTCGTAAAGCATCCACGCGCTGACAGTGCGCTTGACCCTTCTGGCGAGCAATAGGAGGTTCAGGACGCCTGCCAGGGCAAAACCTGTGCACGCGCCCTCGTTATGCTGGTTGAGAATAGAGGGAATGCGCGTGAGGTCGGAGATCTCCCCGGGCAGGGGATTCAAGGTGGGGCGATAAATCCAGTCGCGTACATCCACCCGATCCGGAAAGGCATCGAAAGTCCTTCCACGCTTGGAAAGGGTTTTCCGATCGCCATCCTTTCCGCGACGATCCGCGGCCACGGGCCTCGTGGTCTTGGGGGAGGACATTTCCTTAGGAAGAGCCTCCTTTCGCGTTGGATTGGGGCGTATCTTGGGAACCGGTTTTACGGATTTTCGCTTAAGGTTCATGATTCACCTGCGCTTTTGGAAATATGTGGAGTGGTTTTTTCAATCTGATGCGGCTCAATCCCAGGGAAATGGCGGCCAATGCGGGCAGCCCCAAAAACGCGCCTACCACTCTTGACGCGGGGTAATGCCCTTCCACGATTGCCCCCACCAGGAACACCGCCAAAAGCAACAGGTGAATCGTCCAGCGCTGTATCAGGACCACATTCCTTTCAGGAATGCCCAACAATGCGATGACAACATCAACCAACCACCACACCGTGAGGAATGTGTCTACGACAGGCATTGTGACTTGATCGGAGTGTAGAATCCTCGTCCAGTCATGTTTGAAGTAGATGAATACCGCTTGCACGAAGTGGACAAGGAACACGGCGGAACCAACGCTCCAGAACGTCAACCACCACTGGTGGATGGTGATCGATTTATTCCGGAAGAAGAATGCGCAGAAGGCGGGCATCGAAATGAACATGGCCGCCCAAGCGGTGGCGATTGTGTGTTGAAGGACCGCCGGAACGGGTTCGCCCCCGGGTTTGTGAAGAGGCTGCCACGATGTTGACGAATAGGCGGCGGCCAGGGCGAGCGCTCCCAAGAGCAAGCCTGCGAGTACGAGTCCGGGGGGTGGATTGGGCAAAGCCGGATCCCTGTTTTGTCGCTTCATGATGTCTTCCTTATTCCAGGTCAAGGAATTCGATTCGGCAAGCTACGGTTAAGCTGAATTCGCCTTTTCCTGATTTTTCGATTTTGAGTTGCGGGGATTCCGCGATAAGCTTTTCCCGTAGACGGTTCCACCGCGTCTCAAAGCTGGAGCGTTTGGAGTCCGCGAAGATTTCCGGGTCATGCTTGAATGCCCTGAAGTCGAATAGTTTTTGACCGTTGTTCCAGCCGGAAAGGATTTTGCGGAGAATCATGGCCGGCACTCCGGCCATCAGTGTTTTCCCGTTCAATAGCATCAGCTGCGAAGATCTACGGTATTCGAACGACAATTTTTCTTCCACTTGCTGCAGGACTACATGATACTTTTGTTCCAGCTCCAGCCACTCGGGAGACGCGTCCAGGGAAAGCCCTTCCAGGATATTGGCGAGATAATCCTGGCTTGGTTCATCATTTTGGACCTTTTGAATCCTCGGGAATCCCACTTTGGCCAGGAAAAGCGGGGCGTCATAAACGCATGCCTTGGCCAACAATTTGATCTTGAGTCTCGGGCAATAGAAATCCTTTTCTATCAGGATTACTTCCCGTTCAGGGATCGGCGTTTTGTTGAACTGGAGATCCATCGACTTGGCCCAGCCAAGGAATGGGACCACCGCGCCGTACCGCTCGCCGGCAATAAAGAACACTCCCTCCGATATTTCCCATTCGGTGTTTTTGAGAATGTCATTCGGATGCAGGCAATCAGCGACGACATGGGTCTCTTCGAAAGGAGTAAGACCCAGGAACTTGGGGAACAATTGCATTCCCAGCAGTGTTGAACGCGAAAAAAGAAATGGGGAGCGGAAATCGGCATTGCCGTTCGGCGCGAACGAATAAATCGCGTTAACCCATCCCGCCTCTATGCGTATATAGGGGAGTTCGCATGCCGCGCCCGGCGCCGCCCTTTGACCCCATTCGCAAACCAATCTCAATATCGTCATTTTGGGATCAGGGTCGGTATAAAGTTTCGGGAGCAAACTCTTGATCCAACCCAGGCTCTCGCGGGCAGACCACATCCCTCCTTGCTTGAACCTGAAATGACCCTCGTCATAAAACTGGTAGTGCGACATGCCCTTGTCGAACAGGAAATCATGCAAGCATGAATTCACTTCTTCAATGAAATGAAGGTGGATGGGACCCTGTTCTTCCCAAAGGTACCGGTAACCCGCCGCTTCAGCGAGGGGTTTTCCGCCCAGGATAATCGGAAGTGTTCGCCAGAATCTCCTGAATTCCGGAATGCCGAAGCGTTCCAACATCGTCACGAAGGTTCCGCGCACCGTACCGCATGGGACCAGGGGTCCAGGATTGGCTCGGGAGAGTCTGTCCCGGCGTCCATGATGTACGCTTGGTTTTGTGGACACTCGGAAACTCGGCGGAGTAGGTTTTGTAACGGCTACGATGCAATCATCTGGAAGCATAGTAGTTTTCGGGTGAAAACCTGCCGGAACCAATTCCTGTCTGTCGAGCATCATATTCCCACTTCAATCAAAACTATCGAAAGCGCGCTTTCGTAGAAACAGCGGGATATTCCTTTGATGATTATTGTCTTTTGCACTTCGGATCTTTCTGTTATTCAACAACTCTCAAGGTCCAAAAGTCCGCAGCAAGGTCGCCGGACTGCAGATATGCGTATGGCATGGTGAAGTAGCCCTTTTGCCCCCAATCTTCGCCGTAAGAATTCCGGATCAGGAAGCGCCCGGTCTCATCGGAGTAACCGACGGCCATCACGGCATGACCGCCCACCACGCCCTCCCCTTTTTCCGGAAGGTTCAAAACCCCATGCTTCAGGACCCCGGCGCCGGCGAAAGCATCGTATGCCGTGAACCCGAATACGAATGGGTACCCTGCGGCAAGACAGGCTTTCATCTGGACCAGGCTTTGGTCCAACCTATCGTAGCTGAGTACTTGGTGGTTGCCGGCTTCCTTGAAGCTGGCCTCCGATGGCTTCGTTGCGGCCACTGCCCCTGGGGCCCAAAGCCTTGTGTTTGGATCTGCGGGAGCGGTTCCGTCGTAGGGCCAGGTAGACTCCTGGCAAACGCCTATCTTCGCTACGCTCTTTATGCCATCGCGAAGATAAGCCCCGCCGTCCATCGGGATGGATTTATCCATTGCGCGTTCGTTGTAGTAGATGAACAATCGCGAGGGACTGAATCTCAGGCCATTTTGCTTCAGGATAACGAATTCCACCAAAGCCGCGATTGCATTGGCGGTGCAGGATTGGATTTCGCCTTGGCAGTAGATCTTGGGGCATGTTTTACGGAGATCTACGCTATCCGGAAGCATGCCCTGGTGCGCAGGAGGCGCGGCGTACTTGCGGTCGCGATGATCGGGCAGGTCAGGCTTCCAGCCGTAGTGCAGGTTTAACTCGGGTGTACCCATGGAAAGTCTCCTATTGATGGGGGTTATCGTAATCGGGTGGATCCGGTAGCTATGCGATTAAATGTTCTTTTGCAGGGCCGCATCGAATTTGGCGGCAAGGGCGCGAAAGCCGGAGTTGGCCGGATGTAATTCATTGGCCCAGTCGGAAACCGACCTGAGAGTCCCGACCAGATTCACATAGAAGACTTTGCCGGCGTACCTAGGGCTTGCGACAAGGTCCTTCTGCATATTGTTCACGGCGTCGATGAATTGGACGAGAATCCGGCGTCGAGCCGCAAGGTCCGTTCCATTTCTGTTCGGGTAATTCTTAAGGCTGAACGCTTCATCGAACCACGGCCCTATCTTCCAGCCGAAAAACAGGTTCAGGGCCCGGCCGTCGGGCCAGGGATAGTCATAGCCATGGATGAAGATCGGCATTGCGATACGGCTGTCGCCAGCCGCAGCGAGCGCCGTGTCCAGGAGGTATTGGTAGGCCGCCTTGAAGGTGCCGTTCACGACCCCATTGAGCACGTCCGCATTGACGGCCGGGAGCTGGGAGTTCGCATTGTTGAGGAATGAAAAAAACTCGTTCCCGGCGACATCGTTTCCGCCCGCCGAAAGCAACAATGCCTGGGGTTTGGTCTGTTGGATGTGGTGGACCAGTTCGGTGATCCGGTCCGGATCTTCCGAACGCTTTCGCCCGAGCGGGATAGGCAGGCCGAATAATTGGCGCGGAACAGGGCCATACGCCTCGTCATTCAACGTAGATCCCGCAACCGCAAGGTTGGTTATGCTGTGCCCATGCTCGGAGTTGAGGCAATCGATAAGATCCGTCCCAGGCGGATAGTCAAACCAGGAGTCGCCTTGCGCAAGCAGCTTGAAAACCCGTTTCGAGGGAGTCGCCCCCAACTTTTTCAAGGTACCCTTTGCCGCCGCACCGCTCACCGCCAACGGCAAGCTGGTATAGCCGCGCACTTCCTGGCGCGCCTCATGGATTCTTTGCAACACGCGCGCATGACGTGTGATGCTTTTCTTGATTGCCACGAGTGATTTATTCCGGTTCCGCATAGGACACTCCTTTATCCGAGCCGGGCGCCGCCGCATGACGGCCCGGCTCGCTTAGCAACGCTGATTCAGGTGCGGGGCTCCATAGTGCTTCCGTTAAAGGCATATGCCTGGCCTTTCGCGCAAGTGTGGACCGCCGGCTTGCCGATGACGACGATTTGGATGGCGTTATTGCCGCGAGCGGTCAACGGAACCACGGTATTGGTGTCGATGAAATACTCCTTGAAAGCGAACCACCGTACCCCGTCCCCCTCGTCATACGTCCACACCCTGATGGGAGGGCCGGGGTTATAGATTGCGACAGATCCTTGAGGCGGCGCGCCCAAGTACTCGAACCAGCGGACGAGTGCGGCCACGGCAGCTGTTATGGCTATGGTAACGAAGGAGATAAGGACCGGATCGAGCCCGAGTTTTTCTTTTTCCTTGTCGATACGCTTATTCACCTCGCGGAGCTTGGCGATTTTGTCCTGGGTTTCGGAAGCGGAGGAATATTTTTCGCCTTCAACGACGCCCCTCAGAATCTGGTGTTGGAGGTGGTGTTGCTGCTCATCGAGTGAAAGCGCATGGGATTCGTCGCGAATGGCCGCCTGGCGCGTCCCGATTTCCTTTTCGATCGTATTCATGATTGCTCCTTGTATGGTTTTGACTGAGGCGGAATGGTTTGGATTACCCTCCGCATTCCGCCTCATCCGGCATGTCTTTTCCGGTGAAGGATAATTAAGCTCGATCCGGATTTTCCGGAAACTGACATAACGCTGACGTTTTGGAGTCGCTTGGAAAATGGGGTTGGCCATTCCCGATCAGGGACGGCGCTTTACTTCGTGTTCCGGCAGCCCCTATCGAGCTTCGCGAAAAACGTTGTGAGGAACTTCGGAGTCTAGAATTCCCAGCCGCCATCCACGCCCAGGATAAGGCTCAGGTCGCGGTTGAAGTCACCGCGCCGCCAGGCCAGGCCGTCCAGGAATTTCAAATCGTAGAAGACGCCGCCCAGGTGCCCGCCTATGGTGGCATGGCGACCGACGCGCGCCTGCAGGGTCATGCGCGACTTGCTGATCCAGCCGATGGACTGGTGCGTCGAGGCGCCGTTGAGGAATTCCAGGCTGAAGCAAAGCGGATCGAAGGATCCGAAACGGAGCAGGGGGCCCGCCACCAGGTAGCCGCCGCGGAAATCGAAGCTGTGCAGGGGCGCGCCCTGCTCATGCAGCCGCACGTCGATATAGCCGCCTTCGACGGATAGGCCCAGGTCCATCCCCGGCCTGTCGAAGCCGATGGCATAGCGCAGTCCGGTAAGGTAGGAGTCGGCGTAAAGGTCGGCCGTGGTGCCGTTGCGGAGGGCATGGCCGGAATAGGAGAGGCGCAGGCCCACCTCCTGGAAGAGGGGATCGGACTCCGGGTTGATCGCCAGCTCGGCCAGAGTCTGGATGCCATAGATGAGGAAGGCGCCCACTACCACAACCCCGACCACGACGAAAATGACCGCGGCCAAATCGTCGCCATTCCATCCCCCGCCGCCGCCGCCGGGTCCGTCGCGGAAGTTGACCAACAGGTTGACGAACCAGTTGGCCTCCTCTTCTTCTTCCATGCGTCGCACGCCGCGCTCATTGTTGTCGGTTTCATCCGCTCGGGCTTGGCCGATGATCAGGGTGTCCGGATCGTCTTCGTCCTCGTCCTCGTCTCCGTCGGTGACGTTGTAACGGCGGGTTTCGATTCGCAGGGTATCTTTGCGGTTACCTGGGGCGGCGGGTTTCACCCGCGCGCTATCGGACACCACGAACGCGTTCAGCGAGTCGAGCAGCAGCGAATCCAGCTCGCGGGACGCGCTCCCGGGCCTTCCGGCGGCTACGGGGGAGGCATGGGGCGACTTGGCCATGCGGGCGTTGAGATCCGCCAGCTCCGCCGGGGTCAACACCCGACCGTCCGCCTCATTGGCGGCGATGTACTCGTTGAAAGTGGCAGGATCCACCCGCTTGAACAGGACGGGTTTGACGCTGGGTGGATAGACTTGTCTCGCGGCGAAGGCCGCTCCAGCGAGGGCGGTAACCGGGATCCCGTCCGCAAACAGGGGAAAGGCCGACTGGAAAACCAAAGCGCCCAACAGGGCCATACCGGCCGGGCTAAGCGGGGAGAAAAACGGGCGCATCACCCAGTATGGACGCATCGCGGGCCAAGATCCGATACGGTCCGGATTACATGGGAAAGGTTTACCATGCCTTGACCTGAAACCCGCAAAAACCGGAGGTAATTGCAGGATTCCAGGTGGGGGGCGGAGGGGAGGGCCGGCTAGACGTCCAGCTCTTTAACGAGGTAGGCGTTCTCCTCGATGAACTTCCGGCGCGGCTCCACTTCTTCGCCCATCAGCATGGTGAAGATCTGGTCCGCTTCCACCACGTCCTCCATGGTCACGCGCTTGAGCACCCGGTTGGCCGGATTCATGGTCGTCACCGAAAGCTGCTCGGGATTCATTTCACCCAAGCCTTTGTAGCGCTGGATGTAAATGCCCTTCTTGTCGCCGATCTCGGCCAGGATCTTATCGCGTTCCTCTTCGTTGAACGCGTACTTCTCGATTTTGCCGGCTTTGATCTTGTACAGCGGGGGCTGCGCCAGGTAGAGCACGCCCTGGTCGATAAGCTCTTTCATATGCCGGCAGAAAAAGGTGAGCAGCAGGGTCTGGATATGCGAACCATCCACGTCGGCATCGGTCATGATGATGATCTTGTGGTAGCGCAGCTTGTCGACGTTGAAGGTCTCTTCGCCCAGGCCCGTGCCGATGGCCTGCACCATGGTGGCGATTTCCTCGTTGGCCAGGATCTTGTCCATGCGCGCCTTCTCGACGTTCAGGATCTTGCCCTTGAGCGGCAGGATGGCCTGGAAGGATCGATCGCGGCCCTGCTTGGCGGAACCGCCTGCGGAATCGCCCTCGACCAGATAGAGTTCGCAGATTTTCGGATCGCGCGACGAGCAATCGGCGAGCTTGCCGGGCAGGCCGCCGCCTTCGAGCGCGGATTTGCGGCGGGCCAGCTGACGGGCCTTGCGGGCGGCCTCGCGGGCCACGGCGGCGTTGTACACCTTCTCCACGACCTTGCGGGCGATGGCGGGATTTTCCTCGAAGAAGTTCGTGATCATGTCGAACACGGCGGTTTCGACGATGCCCTTCACCTCGTGGTTGCCGAGCTTATGCTTGGTCTGGCCCTCGAACTGGGGGTCGAACACCTTCACGGAAACCACCGCGGTCAGGCCTTCGCGCACGTCGTCGCCGGTCAGGTCGACGCCGTCCTTCTTGGTCTTGGGAAGGATGTCCTTGGCTTTGTTGTTGATGACGCGGGTCAGGGCCGACTTGAAGCCCACCACGTGGGTGCCGCCATCCACCGTGTTCACGTTGTTGACGAAGGAGAACAGGTTCTCGGTATAGCCTTCATTGTAACGGAAGGCGATTTCCACCGGGGTGTTTTCCTGTTCCTTGAGGATATGCACGGGCTTGTCCATCAAGGGCTTCTTGTTGTGGTCCATGTATTCGATGAACGCGGAGACGCCGCCGGGAAAGCAGAACTCGTGGAACTTGCCTTCTTCGCGCTCATCCTTGATGGTGATGGTGAGGCCCTTGTTCAGGAACGCGAGTTCGCGCAGGCGCGAGCTGAGCGTATCGAAGTTGTAGATGAGGTCGGAGAAGATTTCCGCATCGGGCTGGAAGAAAACCTTGGTGCCGTTCTTGTACGGGGCGGCGATGAAGACGCCCGGTGCCTTGGGCACGCCGCGGTTGAAGGTCTGTTGGAACATCTTGTCGTCGCGGCCTACCGTGACGATGAGTTCCGAAGCGAGGCCGTTGACGCAAGAGACGCCTACGCCGTGGAGGCCCGCGGAAACCTTGTAGCTGTCGTGGTTGAACTTGCCGCCGGCATGCAGCTTGGTCATCACCAATTCCACGGTACCGATGCCTTCGGTGGGATGGATGTCGGTGGGGATGCCGCGCCCGTTGTCCTGCACGCTGACGCCGTTGCTGGCCGTGATGACCACGTCGATCTGGGTGCAAAACCCGGCCAAAGCCTCATCGACGGAGTTATCCACCACTTCGTAAACCAGGTGGTGGAGGCCGCGCCCATCGGTCGAGCCGATGTACATGGCGGGCCGCTTGCGTACCGCCTCCAGGCCCTCAAGGACCGTGATATCGCTGGCTTGGTATTTACGTTCGGGGGCGGCGGTCTTATTCTCTTCCATGTCCATCCTTCGGCTTCGCAGACTAAAGGCATCCGCCCGGGCGCTACCCGGGCCGGCGCCCGCCTACATCAGTTGAATGTCTCTCACCAGTTCCGCGCCGAGCAGCTCATTGGCCCGTTTGCGGATGGCGTCCTTTTGGAAGTGGAGTTCGTTGCGCCAGGTGGCGTTTTCGACCCGCACTTTCAAAGTCCAACCCTTGAGGCTTTCCAGCTTGGCGATCGCCGAAGCCTTGGGCCCCATCAGCGCGGCCCAATGGCCGCGCAACTTCTCTTCGTAAACCAAATGGGCCAGGCCAGCCTGGTCCAAAAGGCTCCCAAGGACCTGGGAAATTCCCGCGAGATTCCTGGAGCGCCCTGAGCGTTTTGCCATTGGTCTTCGCTTGATTTTCGGCCTTAGCCGACCCCTCGCCAACCTCTTGAGAATACCACTTTCGGGGGCTGATTTCCCGTGTTGGAAAGCTAGAAAATTCGTGCGGAAATCGGGGATTTTCAGGCCGAATCGGAGGCCCGGGAAAGCCCGCCGTTACGGCTTTGGAGCCGGCCTTCAGGCCAGCGTGCCGTGGCGCAGGTTCAAGGTTTTTTCAGGCTCGAAAGGCAAGTCGGCGGCGCGGGGATTCGCGATGAAAACCTGGCCCTTGCCGCGCACCAAATCGCCGATACGGCGGCGGCGTGATTCGTCCAGCTCGGCGAATACGTCGTCGAGCAAAAGGATGGGCCAGCGCCCCTGCTTGGCCTCAAGCAGGCGGGCCGAGGCCAGCTTGAGCGACAAGGCCACGGAGCGCTTCTGGCCCTGGGATCCGAAGTCGCGGGCGGGGCGGCCGGAAAGATCGATGGCCAGATCCTCGCGGTGGGGGCCTGCCAGGGTGACGCCGGTTTCGCGCTCGGCGACGCGCAGGCTTTCCAGCTTGCGGCGGAAGGCGGCCCGCAGGGATGCTTCCTCGGAGGCATCGGAGACGCTGCCGGAAAGACCTAGGGTCAATTCCTCGCCGGCGTCCGAGATGAAGCGGTAGGCTTCGCCCGCGAGGGGCGCCATATCGGCCAGGGCGCGGCGCCGCATGAGCGTAATGCGCGTTCCATGTTCCACCAGGGGCTCATCGTAAGCGGCCAAGACATCGTTGCCACCCATCTGCTTCAGCAAGCTATTGCGCTGCTTGAGCGCGCCATTGTAATGGCGCAAGGTATCCAGGTAGTCGAGGGAGAACTGGCACAGCAGCACGTCCAGGAAGCGGCGGCGCAGCTGAGGGCCGGAGCGGATGAGATCGAGATCCTCGGGGCTGAAGGAGACCACGGAGAAGTGCCCGAGCAGATCGGAGAGGCGTTTGCTTTCGCGGCCCTCCACCTTCACCCGCTTGTGTCCGGACTCGGCGTATTCCACCGATTGGGTATGCGCCTGCTCGCCCACGCGGCCTTGTAGACGCAGCACGAAGGCGGAAGCGCCCCAGCGGATCAATTCCTTGTCCTTGCGGGTGCGCTGCGAATGCGCCAGGCACCCGTAATGGATGGCTTCGAGGAGATTGGTTTTGCCGTGGCCGTTGGGTCCCGAGAGCAGGTTGAGCCCCGGGCAGAAAGCGGCCTGCTGGGCTTCATAATTGCGGAACTGGTTGAGGGTCAGGGTCTCCAGGAGCATCAATGCGCGCCCGACCCCGTCCAGCGGACCTTGGTGGCGGACACGTCATCGTTGCCGATCTCCAGGCGCTCCTGCCCGGCCGGGCCCAGCAACAAGCCGCCCGCGCTCTGCTCCCAGACCTCGGGCCAGCCTCCTGCGATGCCCCCCAGGCGTACGCTCACCGTGGCGCCGTAGGGGATGCCCCGGAAGATGAAATCGCGCCGCAATGCATTGTCCCCGTAATGGTTGTCCCAGGAGGGTTCCTCGGTCACGAATATCGTGTCCCCGGCCGGCAGTACCAGGCCATAGCGGAAGCCGATGTATCCGCTGCTGTCCTCATCCACCCCCAGGAATCGGACCTTGGCGTCCAGGGTATCTTCGCTGTTACGTACCACCCACAGGCGATGCTCGATCTGGAGATGGTAGGAAGGACCCTGGTCGCCGTAGGTGCCGTCGGGATTGATGTGCGTTCCGAGGACAGGACCCTTCCAGGCTTGGAACAGGCCGCAGAGCGCGGAATCGTAGGCCAAAGTCAGGGCGGTATCGGAAGCCTCGAAAAAGAAGATTCCGGGACGTCCGTACAAGCTGCCGCGGTAGAGCCTAAGCCCGATTTTCCTCGGCTGGTTGGAGTCATGATTCACGGGGGCATCCGTGGGACCGCACGCGGCCAGGCACGCGGCCAGGGCCGTCGCACGCAAAATCCCCAGCCTCATTTTCCGAATCGCTTTCCCTCGAGGCGCATCGTCCACAGCAATCCCCCCAAGAGGTGCCCCAGGTAGGCGGGATCCGCGAAAGCGCGGCCGGTATGCCCCAACCCCGTATACCAGGCCCGCCCGCCCGCGTTCTCATGGCACCAGACGATGGGATGATCGGCCCCCATCTTCCCGCCGCGATAGGTTTGCTCGTCCAGGGTGGCCAGCACGCGCACCCGCGCTCGCGGGTTGACGCGGTAATCGTACCATTCGTCCCAGCGCTTCCAGCGCGCGGGCAGGGCGCGCGTGGACGGATGCGCGCGGTCGTCGACGCGTACGATGGCGTTCTGCTGCAGGGGATGGCTCAGGAACCATGCGCCTACCAGCTTTCCGTACCAGGGCCAATCGTAAGCGGTATCGCAGGCCGCATGCACGCCCGCGAAGCCGCCGCCCGCCTCCACGAAGCCCCGCAGCGCCTTGCGCCCGCGGGCATCCAGCACGTTGCCCGATGTGTTGAGGAAGCAGACGCCGGTGAAATCCTCCAGCAGGTTTTGGCGGATGCGCTCCGGATTTTCGGTCGCGACCACGGCGAACCCGTTTTCGCGCCCCAGGCGGCGGACGGCCGCGAGAGCCTTGGGGATGGAGCCGTGCCGATAGCCGGCGGTTTCGCTGTAAACCAGGAGAGCGGGTGGGGAGCCGGAGGGCATGGGGCAAAGGTAGCAAGTCCGGCTATGCGGTTCCCGTTGCCTGGGCGGAGGGCAGCCGGGAACAGGCTTTCCCACGGAGTAATGTCATTGTCATTACGGGGGTTGTAGGTACAATGACATGTCAACGCTCCCAACCCTTCCAATCCGAAAGGGACCCGGCCCGGCAGGGGTTCTCCCGGGTGAATGCGTTTCGTTCCAGGAAACACCTGGGCTCGGTAAAACCCTGTAGGTACGGGCCTTACAGGCCCGCGGACGGTAATTCCTCCAATCCGAGACGCCATTTTCCACGAAACACCCGGGGCGGGGCGGCGGCGCGGGAATTATCTTAGGTCAGCCTTCCGGTCCCCCTCCATCGCAGGGGCGGATCCGGCAGGGGTTCCTGGCCCGGCCATGACCCCAAAGCGGCGGCCAAGGATCATGATCGACGTTTACCAGTATTTCGATTATCGCAAGCTGCTTAAGGACCTGTACCAGGAACGGAAGTCCCGCGACGGGAAATTCTCCTATCGCTTCATCTGCCTCAAGACCGGCATCCGTTCCGCGGGATATTTCTCCAACGTGTTGGCCGGCAAAAGCAACATCTCGCTGAAGGTGGTGCTCAAGCTGGCCCAACTGTTCGCCATGAAGCGCGGCGAATCCGACTATTTCGAGTTGCTGGTGCTCTTCAACCAGGCCAAGACCCACGACGAGAAGAACCTGCTCTTCGATCGCATTCTCAAGGTGAAGAAGTCCAAGGTCAAGACCTTGGACGCCAGCTACTACGAGCTGTTCAGCCATTGGTATTACGTGGCCCTGCGCGAGGTGATGGACTATTACCCCTTCAAGGGCGACTTCCGCGAGCTGGGGCAGCAGGTATCGCCCGCCGTTACCGCCAAGGAGGCCGAGCGCGCCGTGGCCGTGCTCGAGACCCTGGGCCTCATCGCCAAAAACCCCAAGGGCGTGTACGAACGGGTGGAAGCCCTGATCTCGACCGGCGAAGAAACCAAATCCATGGCCATCGTCCAGTTCCAGAAAACCACCCTGGACCTGGCCAAGCGCGCCTTCGACGCCTTCCCCTTGGAAGCCCGCGACATCTCCACCTTGACCATCAGCGTTTCCCGTCGCAACTTTCCCAGGATCAAAGAGAAGATCCGGGCCGTGCGCCGCGAGATCCTGGAGCTGGCCAAGGCCGATGACGACACCGACACCGTGTTCCACCTCAACATCCTGGCCTTTCCCTTGAGCAAATGGGAAAGCAAGCCCCAGGACGGCGATCGATGAATCACGCTCCCTCCAGCCGCGCCCCGTGGATCCGCCTCGCGGCCGCCGTAGCTGCCTTCGCATGCGCGGCCTGCTTCTGGGACGTGGAGAAGGTGGCCGGAGGCGGCATCGAGACCGGCAACACCGGATCGCTCACCGGCCGCGTGCTCACCGACGCCGGCCGGCCCATTCCGGGCGCCGACGTGATCCTGGCCGAGGTGAAACTCACCGGAGACGGTCCCGTATCGCTCACCGAACACGTGGTCGCGACGGACGATTCCGGCCGCTACCGTTTCGACTCCCTGCCCGATGGCCGCTACGCCATCTATGCCCCGGGCAAAGGCGACGGCCGCCTCTCCGCCATCCAGACCCGCATCCACAAGCCGCTCGGCGATCTGGACCTGCCCGACCTTACCGCGCGGGTTACCGTAACCCTGGTGGGACGTATCCTGCCCGCGCCCGAGCAGGACGTGCGCAACGCCATGGTATGCATCCCCGGCGTGGCCACCTGCGCCCGCCCGGGACCGGACAGCATCTACCGCTTCTCGGCCGCGCCCTTGGGCAGCTACGAGGCCGTGGTCTTCTCCCGGCATGCGGTGCAATACGTGGCCCTGGACGTGCGGCCCTCCAATGCCGGCGCGGCTGGCGGTAATGACACGGCCTATATACGCGACATCGCCCTGGGCGAAACCGCCGACGACGGGCGCCTCCCCTATAGCTATTACCCTTCGGAAGTGGAAAAGAGCTTCACGGGATTGCCGGTGGCCTATCCCGAGAACGCCCAGCCCGCCTGGTACGGCAGCAAGGCCTTCGACAGCGTGCGCTATTTCATCCTCAACGACGGCAATCGCCCGCAAGAGGCCCTGCCCCAGGACTACCTGGCGCAATGGCCCTACTCCTCGGCCCTGGAAGGCGCCTTCGTCGCCGACGCGCCCGATCTGCCTAAGGCCCTGGCGGGTTTCCCCATGCCCCTGCGGCTTTCGGCCCCGCGCTTCGACTTCTCCAAGGCCGCCAGCGACGGCAGCGACCTGGCCGTATCGGACGGGCACGGTCGTCTGTTGCCGATCGAGATCGAGCGTTGGGATTCCCAGGCCGGCCAAGCCCTGGTATGGGTGCGCCTGGATTCCCTGGCCGCCCGCAAGGTCGATCGCACCTTGGTTTTGCATTGGGGCCGCGCCGTGCCGCTGCCCCTATCCCAGGGCTCGGGCGTGTTCCGCTCCGACAACGGCTTCATCGGCGTCTGGCACCTTAATGAGCGCGGGAGCGGGGCCAAGGCCCTGGATGCCCGCGGCGTTTTCGCCGGGTTCCTGCAATCCATCGGCAACGTGGAGCAGTCGGCGGTGCGTTCGGGTACCGGTGTGATGGGCGGCTGCTACGCCTTGGATACCAGCAACGGTTATGTGAACGTGCGCCAGCAGCCCAGCCTCGATGTGGCCAAGACCTTTACCGTTTCCATGTGGGCCCGCCTGAAGAACCCCAATCCCATGCGCGAGCAGGTGCTGATCTCCAAGTGGGAGCCCAACGCGCGGGAATGGCATTTCAGCGTTCTCGAGAACGGCCAGCTCGAACTGGAATTCGGGGATCCCATGGGGCAGATCCAGGGTAACGTCAACGGTACCGTGCCCGTGCTCAACCGCGATCAATGGCACCAGTACGCGGCCACTTTCGATCACGGGACCATCCATCTGTACCTGGACGGGCGCGAAGTGCCCAACCAAACAAACTCCGGGACCATCCCCAAGGAAGTCAACCGCTTCGAGGCGGATATCCATATCGGCTCGGATCAGGATCCCAACATCAGCTGGAAGGGCGATGTGGACGAGGTGGAGTACCTGGGGGAAGCGAAGCCGGCCGAATGGATTTCGGCCGCTTACGATACCCAGAAGCCCTAGTAGACCGGGCGCCGGGCCCTTAAGGGAGCGCCACCGCCTTGGTCAACGCGCCCGCTCCGAAGGCGAGGCGGAAAATCACCTGACCCGACATCGCTTGCAAACGGTTCGCGAAAAGCGAAAGCCGGTAGCTTCCGGCCGACTTATCCGCATCGAACAGGGTCGCCAAGAGACGACCCTCGGGATCGAACGCTTGTAGGGTTACCCGTCCCGGGGTCGCGAGCAGGAACGCGGCGCCCAGGCTGCGCGAGGCCGCATCGAAATCCAGGGAAGGCGCGGTCACGCCCGCGGATGGCACGACTCCCGATCCCGCCGGGGCAATGGTGAAGTTGGCGCTCTTGAGGATATGGTCGGCATCGGTGCATTCTCCCGCGAACAGCTGGCAGATCCGCAATTGGTTGGTGGCACCAGGGGAGTTGGGCACGGTCCAGGTGTATTTCACCGAATCGCCGTCGGCGGTGGGCCCTTGCCAGCGCGTGCCGAACTCGCTCCACGACGAGCCCCCGTTCTTGGACAGGTATAGATCGTATTTGCCGTCGTGGCCCAGGGTCTGCACCCAGGCGATGGTCACCTTTTCACCCACGATCACGGTCTCACCGCCCTTGGGAAAGAGGGTGCCTTGCTTGAGATGGGCGGAAGCCAGCGTGGCGGTCATGAGCAGGGGAAGGATGGCAAGGGTCGAGCCCTGGAGTTGCAATGGCATGGGAATCCTCCGGATGTCTGTGGAACGCGGAGCGGACCCACCAGAACCCCCGCGCTACCCCGGAATATAAGCTCGCGGGAAGGCGGAAGCCTCCCTGTTTACGCAAAAGCGTTTCTGAAAAGGAAACGGAAATTCCCGCCTGCGGGAAAGCCCCGGCGTAGATAACTTTTCCGGCATGGGAAAGCGGATCTGGCTCGCGGCAGGATGCCTGTTCTGGGTAGCCTGCGGGGACTGGAAAATGGATTCGGCCGCCTTAACGGCCCGGAGCGCAGCGCCCGCCACCGGCATGGGCTGCACGGCCTGCCATGCGTATCCGCCCCTGGATTCCAACCACCTCTACCATCTCAACCGCGGCATCGAGGATAAACGGATCAACGGCGCCATCACCTGCCTCGATTGCCATAACCAATCCCTGGCTTGGCGCGAGGAGGTCCTCAACGATACTTTCTATCATGATCCCGATCCGGCCTCGCGGTTTCCCGGCAATTATTCCACCGTCGATTTCCCCGTAACCGGCGCGGGCAATCCCCCACCGCTCCTCATCCGCGGCTGGCATCTCGACTCCGTCATCGTCCGACGCCAACGCCACCCGTTGCCCCAACCGGGGCGGGCGACAGCGCCCGGCGGTCTGATAGAGTACATGACCGGCCTCGCGCATCTGAACGATTCCGTCGACGTGGTCTTCGATCCCAACGTAACCGACACCGCCCGTTTCCAAGGCGCCCATGCGGAGTTCAACCCCCGCGAGGAAACCTGTTCCGCCGTGGCCTGCCACCAGGACGCAGTTCCCTACCGGTTCGTGTCCAAGGCGAAGGGCCTGCCGGGATCGAAAGAATGACCGGCGCTTTGCTAGATTTCCCTTCTATGCTTGCGCGCCTACTCCTCACAGGATCATTACTGGCCCTGACGGCCTGCGGCGAGTGGAAGGTGGATTCCGAAGCCCTCACGGCGCGCACGGGCACACCGGCCCAAGGGATGACGTGTTCGGGATGCCATGCCTATCCGCTCGCCGACCGCAACCACGATTACCATCTGAACAACGCGCCCCGGAACGATCGGCTCAATGGCCGCATCACCTGTCTGGACTGCCACAGTAAATCCTTACACTCGGTTTCCGCGGTAATACTCGACAGCGTATTCGAGGATACTGCGACCACGGAAAAGTGGCATACCGTCAGCAATCCCGGCGCCAACGACACGACTTCGGACGGAAGGCGCATCCGCGGCCTGTTTCTGAACCGCGTCGATAGCCTGCTGCAGAACCATCCCGTGGACATGCCCCGCAGACCGGGTCCCGCGCCGGCTTTCCAGGAATACGTCACCGGCCTGGCCCATCTCAACGGCAAGGTGGATGTCGCATTCGATGCGCGCAATTCCGCTCCCGAAAAATTCGACGGGGACACCGCTTACTACAACCCCACCCAGGAAACCTGCTCCGCCTTGGCCTGTCATCCGGGACCGAAAATCTACCGTTGGGCCGCGCCTTCCAAAGGCCTGCCGGAATTGAAAGACGTCGAAGGGTCACCATGAACCGTATTGCCGTTCCGCCGCGAATCGCCGCCGTCCTCGCGGTCCTTACCCTCCTTACCGTGCTCACCGGCTGCGCCCGGGTGCACCAGAAGGATCGCGAATTCCTCAGTGACCCCATTATGCAACGCACCCCGGACCCGCAAGGCGCGGGCATGGAAAGCCATAACCTGCCCCGCCGCGAAGGTTCCGCCGGCGGCAGCTCCGGATCGGGCGGCGGCTGCGGATGCTGAATTCCCCCCGGTCCAGCGCCATGAAGGCGGCCCTGGCGACCGCCCTGGTCGTAACTGCGGTGTTACCCTCGACGCCCCGCGCCGCCGAAGCCGACGATGGCGTTGAATTCAAGTACATGTATTTCTGGGACAAGAACGGGGTCTGGAACCATACCCCCGCCTTCGCCTGGATGCATAAGTTGGCGGATGCCTGGAAATTCCAATACGATCAGGAACTCGACTATGTTTCCGGCGCCTCGCGCCGCCTGGGGCTGCGCAATATCGGCCGCCTCAATGATAATGATCTCAACCTGGACGGCGTTACCGGCGCCTCGCGCCGCGAACTGCGCCACTCCGAGCAGGCCTCGCTCGCCTATGCCCGGGAAGGTCGCACCGCCTCGGGCGCCTTCTATTTCAGCGATGAGAAGGATTACCGCTCCTATTCGCCGTCCCTGGGCGGCTCCATGGATTTCAACGAGCGCAATACCACGGTGGGGCTCTCCGCCGCGGCCTTCTTCGACGATATGCATCCCGCCGTTCCTTTCAACCAGCTCGGCGGAACTCGGCAAATCCTTTCCCTCTCCGCCACCTTGGCCCAGGTGCTCTCGCCCTTGACCTTGAGTGGACTCACCGCCAACGTCATTCACAGCGCCGGTTTCCTGGGGCATCCCTATACTCCGCCTTTCACCACCCAAGGCAATCTCATCACCGAGAACCTGCCCGATCGTAAAACCGCCTTGGCCTTGTCGGGCCAGTTGATCCGCGGATTCCACCTCGCGGAGCGCCTGGGCTCCTTGCATATCGAAGGCCGGTACTATCGGGATGATTGGGAATTGCAATCCGGTACCCTGGATGCGCAATGGTACCAGTATCTGTGGGACGGGACCTTCGTGCGCGTGCGGGCGCGCGGCTATTCGCAATCGGCGGCGGCCTTTGCCAAGGACACGTACGACGGCGACGAGGTCAATCGCACTGCCGATATCCGCTTCTTCGCTTTCTCGTCCTTGACGGTGGGGCTCAAGGTCGGCTCGACCTTCCCGGAAAGCTGGGGCGATTCCCCCTGGCTGCCGGATCGCTGGGACCTGTCCTATGACCACGCGGTGCGCGATACCCACGGCGAGGACGACGGCGTGCATCCCGCCAAGCATTACCAGCTCTTCCCCGTGGACGAATACTACCAGCAAGGCACGGTGCTGGCGGGCTTGTCCTTCGATTTGTAGGGGCCGATAGCCTCGGCAGGGGCAAGGCCAACCCAACAATGCGGGAGGGGCCGAAAAACCTGGGCGGGCCGGGCGGCCCGCCGCGCACTCAATTTAACGCACCGACATCCAGGCGTGGGAGACCGACCGGTCACCGGCTTGCAGCTTGAAGACCAGGCCTTGCGCGCCATCGAGACGGTTCGCGAACACGGATAGGCGATGTTCGCCTGCCGCGAAGCGATCCTGGATCAATTGCGCCACCACGCGTCCCTGCATATCGAAAGCAGCAAGGTTCACGGCGCCCTCATGCGCCATCGCAAACGTAACCTCTACGTTACGCAGGTCCGGGCGATAATCCACCGTCAATCCCTCGTTGGATGCTCCCGGGGCCGCGATCGCGGTGGAGGCCTGGATGGCGAAAGTGTTGCTGACCAGGTACCAGGGCGAGCTGTTGCCGCTGGCTTTGGTCACGTTCTGGGTGGCCGAGCACGGCCCGCTTTGGCAGACGCGGATTTTGGCCTGGGCGCTCACGGCATCGGTCGGAATAGTCCATTTGAAAGAGCCATCGGCGCTTTCGTCCGGGCCCTTGGTGCGGATATCCGTCCAGGTGGCGCCGTTGTCCTTGGAAAGGGAGATGTCGATGCGGCTATGGTGGATCTCATCTTCCTTCCAGGTGATGGTGAGGCTTGCTCCGGTCTTAAGCGTTTGCCCGCCGCTGGGGACCAGAGAACCGTCAGTAAGATGGGCGCTGGCGAGGGACGTAGCCGCGAAAACGCAGGCTGCGAAAATATTCCGATTGATCATACGAACTCCTATTGGGATCAGTGGACAAGGTTGACGCGCGGTCTACCCATCCCCACCGCATTGAATATACCGAGGCATTGCCGATTATGCCTGCGGACCCCGCCCCTAAAGGCGTTCACGAATGAGAACGCGCTTCGCAGCGGAAAACAGCAGAGGGATGGGTCAGGTAATGGGCAAGTCCCAAGTGTCGCGGGAGCCCCGGAACCATTGGTTCCGGGGCCTGCGGATGGGAATTCCGGCGTTGCGGAAAGGTCCTTCCGATGCGGAAGGGGACTACTGGGCTCCGGCCCAGGCCTGGGTATGCACCTGCGCGCCCAGCTTGAGACGGAAGACCATGGCCTGCGACGCGCCCGAGAGGCGATTCGAGAACACGGACAACCGGTGTGCGCCGGCTTCGTAACGGCCCTGGGCCAGGTTGGCGATCAGGTGGCCCTGCATGTCGAAGGCCTCCAGGGACACGGCCTCGGCCTGCGAGAGGGAGAAGGAAACGTCCACGTTACGGGACTCGGGGTTGAAGCCGATGGAGAACGGCGCCTGCCCGGCCGTACCCAGAACTGCCGAGCCCGCTTCGGCGATCACGAAGGCCGGCGAGACCAATACATAATGGCCACCGGTTCCACTCGTCGAATCCGTCGTTTTATTGGCATCAGTACAGGGTTTCGGGCTGTCGCCCTGTTCGCAAATGCGGATCTTCGCCTTGGAGCTGGTAGGCCCGGTTACCGTCCACTTGAAGGTATTCTCTCCCGATGCTTCGGTGAACCCGTTCTTGATATCCGTCCACGTGGTACCGTCGTCTCGCGATACCGCGATATCCGTACCCTTCCCGTGCGCGAATACCACGGTCCAGGTGATGGTGAAGGTTTCCGTGATCTTAAGCTGGTCCGTAGCAGCGGGCTTCAGAGCCTTCATGGACAAGTGGGCGCTTGCCATCCCAACGGCCATCATGCATCCCAGTCCTATTTTTCCGAGTAATTTCGATTTCATATTTCCTGTCTCCGTTGCGAGTGTATTCGCCCCAACCAGCCCGTTCCGTCTCCAAATACGTAAAAATGTTACAGGCCGATCGGAACTATTTTCGGCCAAGCATCAGGGTTACCATACAGTGTCCAACCCACCTACCGCACTGACCCCTCTTTACGTATTATGTCCAGTATGCGCACGAAACCCGTTTTCTTGGCCCTCTCCCTGCTCCTCACCGGGGCCCTTTCCGCCCCGCTGCATGCCTCCGCTTCCGCCGCCCCGGCCTCCGCCGCGCCGGCAACCCTGCCTGCCCTGGCCCTGCCCGATCTGGACGGCAAGGCGCATGATTCCAAAGAGTGGCAGGGCAAGGTGGTGGTGGTCGACTTTTGGGCCACCTGGTGCACGGGCTGCCGCGAGACCATTCCCGTGCTCAAGCGCCTGCAGGAAAAGTACGGAGCCAAGGGCCTCGTGGTCACCGGCGTTACCACGGACAAAGGGCCCAAGGAAAAGGTCGCCAAGTTCGTCAAGAAGATGAAGATGACTTATCAGGTGTTGTGGGACGCGGAGGATACCCAGTCAAAGGTGTTCGGCTTCGAAGGCCTGCCCTCGCTGTTCATCTTCGGCCGCGATGGCAAACTGCTCAAGGCCATGCCGCAATATACCGCGGCGCAAGAGAAGGAAATGGAAGCCCTCGTCGAGGGCCAGTTCACGAAGTAGCCGCCGCCAGGTAGCGCGCGCGTTTCCGCATTTCCCGTCAGGGCCCCACGGACCCCATATCGATCGCGGCGGGGGAAACCGCCCCGGGCGCGCCCATACGCCGCCCATCAATCCCGATCCAATTCCCGTCCCCGGTAGGCAGGGTAACACCCCAGCTACCTCCGGCCCCAGGTCCAACCAGAGTGCCGGAACCGACCCGCAGCGCCCCGCGGGCCGCGCCCCGGTAGGGTAGCAACGCCACGACATTCTTCGGCAGGCTCGCGTCCGGCGCCACCTTCTTATAGGCATCGTAATAGGCCTGCAACGCGGCCTGATCCAGTTTCGGGAACTTGGCCAGATCGAAAACCAGAAAGCGTTCGTACATCTTCATGGGAGCGTCGGGCATGATGGTCGTGCCTTTATCGCCATAGTACGCGCCGATGCGCCCGTAGCCGCGGAAGTTCTGTTTGCTGGGGCGCGGGCTGGCGGGATGGTCCATGGCCAGCACGCCGTACTTGTAGGTTTTGACCGTGAAGGACTCGTACACCCATGAGTTGCTGTCCTTGACGCCGATCACGTCGGCGGGCTGCAGCACCGCGTCCTTGGGCATGATGGCGGTGGCGGTATCGTCCTGGGAATCGCTGCGGAATTGCAAGCCTCCGTGCGCGGGCGTGGCTTGCACCGTCATGGGGCCCTTGGGCGAAATGGCTTGCGCGAAAAAGTCGAGGGCGAGCACGCCGTCGGCCGGGAACCAGGCGGTCACCTCGCGGTTGTCCTGGCCCACCACGGTGCCGTCGGCGTCGATCCAATCGGTGATGGAAGCGCGGCGGGCGAAGACGGCATTGGCGGCTTCCCGTTCCGGCAGGTACTTGTTATGCGTCTGGTGGTTGCCGTCCGGGCATTCCCAGAAATTGTCGTCGGTCTTGCCGTTGCCGGTCACGGTGGACCAGCCTAGCCAAATGCCGCGATGGTGGCCCCAGAGGCGTCCGGCCCCTTTGGTGATGAAGCCTTCGCCATGGAATCCGTACACGTGGTGGAACACCTTCTTGGTGGTGTCGTTGCCGTCGTAGAAGGTCATCAGCTTATACACGGGAACATCGCCGTACAGCAGATCGAGATTGCCTTTATTGTCCTCGAAGCGGAATACCGGGGCTTCGGCGGAGGCGGCCGCGCCCCATAGCCCGGCCAGGCAGGCGCCCAGGTAACACGCACGTTTCCCTGCGATCATGTTCTCCCCTTTTTTTCCAACCGTACCCGCGAACCCACGGATCAAGGCACCACCAGGAACCCTATAGGGGGAGTATAAGGCACGGCCCAGGGCAGGGCATGGGAAGGACGTGACGTAATGCCTGCGGTTGGGGCCAAGGCGGCCCCCAAAGAAACGCAAATTCAGGTATTAGCGCGAGGCCAAGGCAGGCGCGTCGGGAGAAATGGCGCGCACCTGGGCGAGCACGGCATCGCCGGCGCGCAGCTCGTAGATCACCCGGCGGTCCTGGCCCTGCAGGCGATTGGAGAACAAGGAAAGGTGGTGGAAGCCCGAGACCTGGTTGCCATCGATGAGGGTGGCGACCACTTTGCCTTGGGCGTCGAAGGCCACCAGGGAAACCCGCGCGGCCTCTTCGATCCCGAAGGTCACTTCCAAGCTACCCTGGCTGTCGCTGCGCAAAGTCGGAGCGAAGTAGGCGCCGTGTTCGGCGGCAGGGGCGACATGCGCCAGAGCGAGGGTTCCGAGGACTAGGAAGGAAGCGAGTTTGGCGAATGACATGGGACCCTCCGAAAAAATAGCGGCCGGAAATAATCGCGGCCGCGACCGGCGCCCTGTTTGCCTGGCGCCTGTTGAGAATCTACCGCCAACCCTTTGATTTCTCCGGGCATTTGGGCATCGGGGATCCCGGCGACAACGGGAGATTCGGTATCACTTCCCACTCGTAGTATGCTTTAGTATATAAAAGGAACCGTAATCAGCCGCCGGTGAGTGAGGCCGGCGGGCCTATCTGCAATAACTGCCATCCGGTGGCGGCGGAGTTGCCGGCCAAGTCCACGGCCTCGAGACGGAAGGCGTAGAATCCCGGCGGCAGTCTTTTGCCGCCCGCATCCACCGCATCCCAACGGATCACGCGCGGGGGCAAATCGCGGCCGCGATAGGCTTTCACTTCCGGTCCCGCCAAACCTCCCGTGCCGATGCTATGGATCATGAGGCTCCAATCGCGGATGCGGCCTTCGACCAGGCTGCGGCCTGCGTCCAGGGAGGCTTTACGGCCCGCCCAGATTCCCGTATGCACGCCCTCTTCGATATCCCCTTCGCCGCGACCTGGCACATAGGTCATGTCGCGCGCGCTCAAGTGGAAATGCACCTGCGCTACGGAATCCTCGGGAGCCAGCAGCACCTTGTCCGCCACGATCTCGACCGTGGGCGGAAGCGGATCCAAGCGGCCACCCAAGCGGAAGTTCATGGAAATGGAATGCGAAGCCTGGGTCTCGCCCGTCTCTTCAAAGCCGCCGGCATGGAAGGTATAGGCGGTCACCAGCGCGCCGCGCCCGAGCGGAAGATTGAGGAAGGTGCCCACCGCGAAGCTGGGAACGCCGCCATGCGGCAATAAAAAGGTCCCACGGAATCCCAGCCGGCCCGCGGGCATGAACGCGGACGCCATTGAAAACGCGTGGGACACACGGCCGTAAGGCGGCAGGCCGTTGGCGCGCAACTCGTAATAGGCATCGGGCTCGTGGAAGGAAAGGCCCAGCAGCCGCAGGCCCGAAAGTCCCGTACCCAGCGCCACCGCGTAAGTACGATGGCTGCGGAACCCGTCCGGCTCTTGTCCCACTCCCGATTCCATCAGATTGTGCATGGCCAGCCCCAACCAGCATGCGTCCCATGCGCGCATCAGCGCGCCGATATCCTCATCCACGCCGAACCCGTCCTGCCCGACCCCCATGCCGGTGCCGGTGCTGCGCACCGATCCGCCCGCCACCACCCAAGGCAGCGCCTCCCACGAGGCGCCCACGATCATGCCTTGGCGCGCGGCGGCCGGCGCTTCGGGATCGCCCGGGCGCGCATCGTAATAATACCCGAGGGCATAGGAGCCTTCGCCCACGCCATGGGATCCGTATAGGAAATACGGCGAAAGGCCGGCCGCCATGCCCATCAACCCCGCCTCCACCTGGAAGTCGTCCCGCACGCTCAAGGCCGCGGGGTTGTCGAAGATGGATCCGATGCCGGAGGAATGCCCCGCGCCGCCTCCCGCGAACGAGGCCGACCCCGTTCCCAGCGGCAAATCCGGCAAGGTAGGCCGCCCCGCAGTCGCGCTACAAACGCAGAAAAACAGGGCGGCCAAGGCCGCCTTCCGAATGCAGGGGTTCACCCAGGGATTATAGGGTCGCGGGGAGGGACGATGCAACCGGGCGGCGCCCGTTCGCGCCCAGCGCGGACAATCCGCCGCGGCTACCGCGGTATGGCGAAACGGGGTGGGGCCGTGGACGGGCCCGGTCAATGGCGTGGGTTTATTGCCCGTGGACGGGCCGGCCCACGTTGTTCGGCTACTGCCCGTCTTTCAGGATACGCAGCGGCATAACGATAAAGAAGTAGTTCGGCTTTTCCATCACCGGCTCCACGATAATGGCGCCGAGCGGATTGTTGAACTTGAACTGCACTTCTTCGGTGTGGATAAGCCGGAACACTTCCAGCACGTAGTTGGCGTTGATGCCCACTTCCACCTGGTCGCCAGTATACTCCACCGGTAGGGATTCTTCCGAGTCGCCGCCCAGGTCCTGGTTCTTGGCCGAGAGCGCGAGTTGGCGATCCTGGAACCCGAATACCACCAGCTTGGTCTTGGCGTTGGCCATGGTGGCCACGCGGCGGATGACCGAACCGAGATGCTCGCGGTTGGCCTTCATCTTCTTGGTGAAGTCCTTGGGAATCACGTTCTCGTAATTCGGGTATGGGCCTTCGATGAGCTTGGTAAAGATCACGATGGTGTCGGTGGAGAAGCGCGCGTTGGCCGGGCCGATTTCGACCTGGATGGATTGCTCCGCGTCCTCGGACATGCGCAGCACCTGGCCCAGGGCCTTGGGCGGCAATATCACGCCTGGCTGTACATGCAGGCCGGGCGCGGCCGTGAAGGCTTTGCCCAGGCGATGGCCGTCCGTGGCCACCATTTGCAGGGTATCCAATTTGAATTCGCAGAAGGCGCCCGTCAGGCTCATGCGGCTGTAGTCGGCCGACACGGCGAAGGTGGTCTTCTCGGAAAGGAAGCGCAGGTCCTTGAGCGGCACCGCAAAGGATTTGGCGGTGCCCAGGTCCGGCAAGGCCGGGTATTCGCTGGCGTCGAAGCCGGTCAAGTTGCACTGGAAGCCCGACTCGGACTTGATGGTCACGATGTATTCATCCACCGAAACGATCACGGGGAAATCGGGGAGTTCCTTGACCACTTCCAAGAGCTTCTTGGAATTGATCACGATCTCGCCGTCCTCATGGCCTTCGACCTGCAAGCGCAGCACGATGGTCATGTCCAGATCCGTCGCGCGGATCTCCAGGGTATTGCCTTCCAACTTCAGCAGCAGATTGTACAGGATCTGCAAGGTGGTCTTGGTAGGCGACGCATTGCCGGCCATCTGCAGGGCATCGAGGAATACCGGTTTGTTGGCTTCGAACTTCATTGCGACCCTTCCAAGGCGCATTCCGCGCCCGCGGCCACCCTGATGGAATAAAGGCGGACGGGTGAAAGATAGTCTTTGGCGCGGCACTAGCGCACCCGCGCTTCCGCTGCCCTGCCGGCCTGCGCGCCCCGCCCCAGGCCCCGTGGAGCGCCAATGAAGCTTCATTTTTCGAAGCTTCATTGGCGCTTCGGCCCAGGGCTGAGCATCTCTTTTCCCCAACCTGACCGGTGTCCCCGTGCCCCGCGTTGGAAAACCCCTCCCCCAGAGCTACTTTTTGGGGACTCCTATGATCATCGAACCGAAAATCCGCGGCTTTCTCTGCACCACCTCCCATCCTATTGGCTGCGAGGCCGGAGTGCGGGAACAAATCAACTACGTGAAATCCAAGGGCTCCATCCCGAAAGGCCCGAAAAAGGCCCTCATCATAGGGTCCTCCACCGGCTTCGGCCTTTCCTCCCGCATCGCCGCCGCTTTCGGTAGCGGCGCCGCGACCCTGGGGCTGGCCTTCGAGCGCCCCTCGGAAAAAGGCCGCACCGCCTCGCCCGGCTGGTACCAGACCCAGGCCTTCGAACGCGAAGCCCATAAGGCGGGCCTGTGGGCCAAGAGCCTCAACGGCGACGCGTTTTCCGACGACATCAAGGCCCAGGCCGTAGCCCTGCTCAAGGAGATGGGGCCGGTCGACCTGATCGTCTACTCCGTGGCCGCCCCCCGCCGCACCGATCCCAAGACCG
This sequence comes from Fibrobacterota bacterium, assembly GCA_023249635.1. Lineage (GTDB taxonomy): Bacteria > Fibrobacterota > Fibrobacteria > UBA11236 > UBA11236 > Chersky-265. The sequence goes on along the minus strand of JAHFCH010000009.1, from coordinate 22,443 downwards.
GCGAAGTCTACAAGTCGTGCCTCAAGCCCATCGGCAAGTCCTACACCAATAAGACGCTGGACTTCAACACCGGCGCCGTATCGCAGGTGACGCTCGATGCCGCGACCGAAGAGGAAGTGCGTCATACAGCCGGTGTCATGGGCGGCGACGATTGGGAACTCTGGGTGGATCTGCTGGAGAAGGAAAAGCTGCTCGCCCCCGGGTGTATTTGCATGGCTTACTCCTACATCGGCCCCATGGTCACCCAGCCCGTGTACCGCAACGGCACCATCGGCAATGCCAAGGACCACCTGGAGAACACCGCGCTCAAGCTGGACGCGCGCTTCAAGGCCATCGGCGGCCGCGCCTTCATCTCAGTCAACAAGGCCCTGGTCACCCAGGCCAGCTCGGCCATCCCCTTCATGCCGCTCTACATCAGCATTCTGTACAAGGTGATGAAGGCCAAGGGCATCCACGAAGGCTGCCCCGAGCAGATGGATCGCCTGTTCCGCACCAAGCTCTTCGCCGGAGTGCCCGTGCCCGTAGACGAAAAGGGCCGCATCCGCATGGACGACTGGGAACTGCGCGAAGACGTGCAGAAGGAAGTCGACGCCCTGTGGCAGACGGTGACTACCGAGAACGGCAACGGCCAGTCCGACATCGCCGGCTACCGCGGCGACTTCCATCGCCTCTACGGCTTCGGGATTGCGGGCGTGGACTACGCCGCCGACGTGCCCGACTCGGCCATCTAGGTTTTCGCGCCATCCTTTTGGAATCCAAGGCGTCCCTTATCGGGCGCCTTTTCCGTTTCAGGGTTCAAAAGCGGCATCAGCTTTCGGTAAAGATCCCGCAGAGAGCCGTCGTGCTGCATTAATTGCTTGTCGATCTCGAGCAGGCGCGTCAGGATGGCGTGGTTGGCGGACATCTGTTCACGAAGCCGGACGAAGGCGCGGACCAGGAACAGGCTCATTTGTACGGCTTGATCGCTTTTAAGCACTGTTGCGGCCATGAGTACCCCATGTTCTGTAAATACCCATGGAAGTTTCCGCCTACCGCCCCAAAACCCGATTTCCTGAGCATTTTCGCCATGCTCCAAACTTGAAGTCACAATTTGTGACTTCAAGTTGTTGAATTCCGCGTTTGAGAGTTGAAAAGCGAACTCCTCAGGAAATCTGATCTTGTTCCGTTTGATGGCTTGGTTGAACACTTTTGTTTCCACACCATAAAGATTCGCAAGGTCTTCATCCACGATAACCTTCTGCCCTCGCACTTCCACAATCAACGATTCCAATGTCGGATTCATGCCCCCAATCTCAACATTTTTCCTACCTGCGACTGTGACCGCATGCACGGATGTGCGTATTTTTCCTCCCCATGTCCACTCCGCTCTGGCCCCGGATGCGCGCCGCCATGGCCGGTATCGCCCCCATGGACGACGCCGAGTATGAAATCTTCTGCGGTTATGTAAAGCCCACGCGCCTTGCCAAGAAGGAGCACCTTTTCACCGCGGGGCATGCCTGTACCCGCATCGGATTCGTGAACGAAGGTTGCCTGCGCTATTACCTGCTGGACAACAATGCCGAGGAACGCATCATCTATCTGGCCATGGAGAATTGGTGGATCGGCGATTTGGGCAGCTTCAACCATGGGCATGCCAGCCTCAACAATTTGCAAGCCCTAACCGATGTGGAACTACTGCTCATGGAGCGCGGCACTTTCGATGAGCTGTGCTCGCGTTGCCCCAGCTGGGAAAAGTTCTTCCGCATCGCCACGCAAAAGGCCTATGCCGCCATCACCGATCGCTACATCCAGTTCCAAGCCATGTCCGCCGAGGAAAAGTATTTGCAGTTGGTGAAGAAATCCCCGTCCCTGTTCCAACGCATCCCCCAGCATTACATCGCATCCTACCTGGGCATCCAACCCCAATCCCTCAGCCGTATCCGTAAAAAGCTGGCGGTGGAGGGGCCGGATGCGGATATCGGTTGAGCGGCCGGAATTGTTAACCCAGGTGAATGAAAACGGGAGGGCCCGCGGCGTATCTTCTCCTTACCAGGCACAGATAACCAAGGAGGATGCCATGGAAAAGATCATCGTCGTATTCGAAGTCAAAGGCATGTTCAAGCCCCAATACGCCCAGGTCATGAAGGACCTGGATCAATCCGGGCTCACGGCCCCGGACGGCCGCCGCAACCACTTCGCTTCCGATGCCGAAGGCGGCATGGTCGTCGTGGATGTGTGGGATTCACCCGCCCAGCTGGAGCGCTTCGCCGGTTCGCTCATGCCTATCCTGGTCAAGAACGGCGTGCAACCGCCCGTCCCCAAGATCCACCCGCTGCTGAATGCGGTGGCGGGATGAACACCCAAACCCTCACCCCTGCAGCCCCCGTGACCCCTGCGGCTGACGCGGCCCGCGAAAGGAAAACCATGAGTTCGGAAGAAGGCCGCCGCTGGGCGGAGCGCATCGCCAAAATCGATCCCAATGCCAAGGCGCGTTTCGGGAAGATGACCGTGGCCGAGATGGTGGTGCATTGCCGCCTGCAATTCGAGGCCACCTGGTCGGGCGAACCCAAACCGGTCGGCCTCATGGGCCGCACCTTCATGAAGTTCATTGTCCTCTCGGGGCCATGGCCCAAGGGGAAGACCCCGACCTATCCCGCTTGGGATATGTCGACCAATGGGATGAGGCCGGGCAAGTTCGCGGAAGACGTGAAGGCCTTGGCGGCCGCGGCCGAGCGGTTCTTCGCGGGGGGATACCCGCGCATTTCCAGCCCCGTGATCGGGCCGCTCTCGGAACCGGATTGGATCAAGCTGCAGCGCCGGCATCTGGAACATCACCTGTCCCAGTTCGGCGCTTGAGCTAGGGCTCGAGCAGGACCGCGGCGGCGGCGCTGCGGAAACCCTCGCCGTCGGCGATGAGGGTGTAGGCCCCGGCCGGCAAGGCCCTCAGATCGAATAGGTTGGCGCCAGCCTCCATCGGCCGGTCTGCGACCACCTTCCTGCGGCCGTCGGGGAACGCCGCAGTAACACGCACGTGACCGGGCCGGGCCAGATCCAGGCGCGCCCTGCGGCCCGAAACCAGCATGCCGGCGCGGGCGGGAAGATCCCCCGCCACGCTCACCGGCACCCCCCGCAGCTGGAAGGTCATGGTGTCTTTCACCGGGCTGACATTGTAGATGTCCAGTCCCGATACCGATCCGTTCCACCACTTGTCGTCGGGGATGGAGGTGGAAGAGAGCGCGGCGTTGTTCCCGAAATGGAAAAGGTCATTGGCGCCCCCGCCGTTCACGTCCTGTTCCAGATCGAATTTGCCGTCGGCCTGCACCACCGACACGCGGTAATGCCGGGCACTGGTACGATCCTGCCAGGAATTGTTGCCGCCTTCGTCCACGTGCCAGACCAGCAGACCGTCATCGGGCAGCCGCGTCCAGCGGCCCTTTTTGGCGATGTTCTCGATGACGAAACCCTCCTTGGTATTGGACGGGTTCATGTACTTGTAGAGGGCACGCCCGTTGGAAGGGACGGAAACCAGGCCATTGGTCGCGGCCTTGAGATCGATCAACTGCTCCCAGCCCTGCCCGGATCGGAACCAGGCGTTGGGCGGTTGCGGGTTCTTGTAATCTTGCGCCGACATCAGGCAATATCCGCCGGTGCCGCGCGAGTCGCTGTCGTAATCGTACAGGTCCGGCCATCCGAACAGCAGATGCCCCGATTCGTGGCAGAAGGTGCCGATGGTCATGCCGGTGGTGCCGATGCTCGTCATCATATATCCGCTCACCTTGGCGGCGCCCACCGTCACGGTGCTGATGCTGGCGCGATGCGGCCAAATCCCCTGCCCCCACACCTTTCCCGATGCGCCCGCGTAAAGGATATTCAGACCGCGCACCGAGCCATTGGAGTTGGTCGTGAACTTGGTGAAATCGAAACCTCGGGCATACATGGCCTGCACGGTTTCCTTGATCAACTCCTGCCCGCCCGCGTAGCCGCCGGCCCTGTCGTAATAAGCTTTGGTGTTCTTGGCCGTGTAGAATTCGCTGACGGTCAGCTGGTATTCGTACTTGCCGTGGGAAACGGCCAGCCAATAGTCCCGCACCGAACCGTTGTTCCCGTTCAAGCTATATCCGGGCTGATTGGCCAGGCTGTCGATCTGATCCTTGCTGAAATTCGATTTCACATCCGGGAAATCCACCAAGATGATCACGCCGGTCACCTTCACAACGGAATCGACCGGCTGGTTCTCGACGGCGATCTTGCCGAGGGCGCCCGGCCCTGCCTGGGTCTCGCCATCCAGCCCTAAGCTCGCGCGCGCCGCCGCCCGCAGGCGCGCCCGCGCCGCGGGATTCAGATCCAAACCTTGCCGCATGCCCGGCCCGGCGAAAGAAGGCGACGTCGCCGGCTTATCCACCCCGCCTTGGTACGCCACGCCGGTCGAGAGCCAAGCGCTTCCGTCCGCGTTCAGCGCGGCGTAGCAGATGTAGAGTGTCTTGGGATCGCGTACCAGCGTGTAGCCGTCCAGGCCTTCCACGCGCAGATAGAATTCATCGCCGAAGGTGCGCACGTCCACCTGGCTGCCGTCCGGCTGCTCCATGCGTTCGATTTCGCCGAAGGAAGGGGCCGCGGAGAGGGGCCGGGCCAGCGCCGCCGCCACCAAGGCAATGGCAGACAAAACATAAGCGGGACGACGGAAAATCCGCGACGCAACCGACATGTTACCCCCGAGTTGTCGCCGCCCCTTCCACAAGGCGGCTTGCCCAATATATCGGGGCGGCCTGGATCCGGCCGGGTGCCTTGGGTGTTACGGCGGCGAAACCGTTGTCCGCCAGGCACCTTCGAGGCGATTCGACGGCGGAAAAAAGCGGTTTCAGGGCCCAACAAAGGAAATTTGGGATCTTGGTGACGGAGGGTGGAGGAAAAGGAAGTGGTAGCGGGTCAGGGATTTGAACCCCGGACACGAGGATTATGATTCCTCTGCTCTAACCAACTGAGCTAACCCGCCCCATATCCTGAGGCCGAATGGACAGGGTAATCTAATAAAAAAACCCCTTTCCCAAGCGCCCCGGCCATGCGTCGAATGGGTATCCTTTTCCAGGAGTATCATGACGATTTCTCGTTTTGCCCTGGTTCTCGGCATTTTTTCGGCAACCGCTTGGACCCAGTCCCAGCGTGCCCTGGAAGCTGCCGCGACCTCCCGGGCCGCCACCGCCGATTCGACCCGGATGGGAGGCGAACCCCGGTCGGCAAGGCAGGACGCCGCGGGAGCCCACCTGGTGACTGCCGGCAAAGTCATGGCCTATGGCGGGCTCGGGATCGCCGTACTCGGGTATTATCCCGGCCCCCGCATTGCGGGTCTTGCGGCTTTCACGCTGGGAGTCCCCCTGGCGGGAATCGGCGCTTCCATGGTCAACCGATCCGCTTCAGCCCTCGACCCCGGTTATAAGCCAGATCCGCGTGGATGGGGATGGTGGATAACCGGAACGGCCTTGGTCGCGGCCGGTTTGCCGGGCATCGCGACCTTGGATCATGGGGGAAGCCCCGGTGAGGTATTCGGCGGAATGATGCTGGTGGTGGCGGGTGCCGGTTGCGATGTCGTAGCGTTGGCCAAGTTCAGCCGCTACGCCGAAGAGGGCCGCGCGGTCGCGGCATCGCATTCCCGGGTAGCCGTGCAACCGTCCCTGTACTTCACTCCCGAAGGCACGGGACCCGGGATGCTTCTCACCTATCGGTTTTGAAATGAGAAGGGCCGCGGGAGGATATCCCGCGGCCCTTCTGCTTACTTGATCCGGGCGGTCGCTTTCAGCGACCGCATCGCGGCGCTCTGGCCTAACGGCCCGAGCGCATCAGCGCTTTCAACGAGAAGGCGAGCTTCACGTTGTTCTGCTTTTGCTTCGCATCGCCGCCGAACTTGTCCTTGAGTTGATCCATGGTGGCGAGGGGCTTCTTGGGACCGCCCTTGCCTTGTCCGCCGGGTCCGTTACCCCCGGGACCACGCTGGCCCTGCTGGCCGCCCGGTCCTTGACCCGCCCGGCCGCCTTGGCCCTTTTGGCCGGGACCTTGTCCGCGCTTGCCTTCGCCGGTAGCGACCGCCGATTCCTTCTTCATGGAAAGGCTGATGCGCTTCTGCTGCACATCCACGTCCAGCACGCGCACTTGCACGATCTGGCCCGCGGCCACCAGCTTCTTGGCGTCGTCGATGAACTTGTCGGCCATCTCGGAGATATGCACCAGGCCGTCCTGATGCACGCCGATGTCGATGAAGGCGCCGAAGTTGGTCACGTTGGTGACGATGCCTTCCAGCCACATGCCCTGGGTCAAATCCTTCAGGCCCTGAACCTTGCTGTCGAAGCGCGCGTACACGAACTCGGCGCGCGGATCGCGGCTGGGCTTTTCCAATTCGGACGCGATATCGATGAGGGTGGGCAAGCCGACCTCTTCGCTCACGTACTTGCCCAACTCGATCTTGGAGATCAGCTCCTTGTTGCCGATGATGTCCTTCACCTGCTGGCCGATATCCTCGACGAGCTTCTTCACCAATTCATAACGCTCGGGATGCACCGCCGACGCGTCCAACACGTTTTCGGCGCCCTGCACGCGCAAGAAGCCCGCGGCCTGTTCGAACGCCTTCGGTCCGAACAACGGCACCTTCACCAGCGCCGAACGCGAGTTGAAAGGCCCATTGGCATTGCGGTGATCTACGATGTTCTTGGCCAGCGACTTGTTGATGCCGGCCACGTAGGCGAGCAACGCTTCCGAGGCGCTGTTCACGTCCACTCCCACGCTGTTCACGCAAGACTCGACCACCTGCTCCAGCTTGCGCTTGAGCTCGTTCTGGTTCACGTCATGCTGATATTGGCCCACGCCGATGGCCTTGGGCTCGATCTTGACGAGCTCGGCCAGGGGATCCTGGATGCGGCGCGCGATGGAGGCGGCGCTGCGGATGGTGGCGTCGAGGTCGGGGAATTCCTTGCCCGCCAGCGGGGAAGTCGAGTACACGGAAGCGCCGGCCTCGGAGACCACCACCTTGATGGGCGGCTTCTCCAGGGTCTTGATGGCATTGCCGATGAACTCGTCGGATTCGCGCGATGCCGTGCCGTTGCCGATAGCGATGATCTCGACCTTGAACGACTCGATCATGGCGAGCAGGATGGTCGTAGAAGCCTCGATCTGGTTCTGCGGCGGCATGGGATGGATGGTGCGATGCTCCAGCAGCTTGCCGGTGGCGTCGATGACGGCCAGCTTCACGCCGGTGCGGAAGCCCGGATCCACGCCCATCACCACCTTGGGTCCGCCGGGCGCGGCCAGCAGCACGTCCCGCAGGTTCTTCTGGAACACCAGGAAGGCTTCGCCGTCGGCGCGATCCTTGAGGGCCAGGCGCACTTCGGTCTCGATGGAAGGCTTGAGTAAACGGTCGTAGGCGTCCTTGGCCATCTTCTCGAGTTCCACCTTGTAGGGCGAACCGGATTTGATCGTCTTGGCGGCCAGCATGCCCAGGATCTTATCATCCTCGAGCATCAACTCGGTCTTGAGCACTTCTTCCTTCTCGCCGCGGCGCATGGCCAGGATGCGGTGGGAGGGCAGGGCGCTCACCTTCTCGCTGAAGTTGTAATACATCTCGAACTTGGTGCGCTTGCCTTCATGCTCCTTGCGTACCTTGGCGGTGTACAATCCGCTCTTGAGGGCGATCTCGCGGATCTGCCCGCGGATGGCGGCGTCTTCGGCCAACTCTTCCGCGAGGATGTCCAGCGCGCCTTGCAGCGCGGCGGCGGCATCGGCAACCTGCAGCTCGGGGTTGACGTAGGCTTGGGCCAACATCTCCGGGGTCTGACCGGCGGCGGGCGCTTCCTGCGCTTGCAGGATGCGGGCCAGGGGTTCCAGACCGGCTTCCTTCGCGGCCATGGCGCGCGTGCGGCGCTTGGGCTTGTACGGCAGGTAAAGATCTTCCAACTCGGTCTTCGAGAGCGTGGTCTCGATCTTGGCCTTCAACTCAGGCGTGAGCTTGCCCTGGGTCTCGATGCTCTTCAGGATGGTGTCGCGGCGATCGGCAAGCTCTTTGTGGTACGCGTACCGCTCTTCGATCAGGCGCAACTGGTTTTCATCCAGTGAACCCGTGACTTCCTTGCGGTAACGCGTGATGAAAGGGACCGTGGATCCCTGATCGAACAAGGCCAGGGTATTGCGTACCTGCTCCGCGCGGAGCTTGGTTTCGGATGCGATCAGTTCGACAAATGACACGTGCGACTCCTGGCTTGGAAAAGACTCTGTGGGGATGGGAAAAGTAGGAATTTGCAGCCCGGCACGGAATGCATCACATTCCGGCGATTTCCAGGGGGAAACCGCTTAAATTCGGGGAAATTCGCGAAAAAATGGCTGTTTAAACAAGTACCCGCCTATGACACAACCGTGACAAAGACCGAATGGGCCGGGGGTATTATTGATACAGGAACTCAACAGGGAAGTATGTCATGACTCATCAGTCAATCGAAGCTTGGGATGGCGCCGGACTCTATTATCAATATATCAAGGACATCGCCAAGTACCCACTGCTGAAGAAGGGCGAAGAAACCGCCGTATTGATGCTGGTCCAAAGCGGCGACCAACGCGCCATCAACAAGCTGGTCTGCTCCAACCTGAAATTCGTCATCAACGTGGCGTTCATGTACAAGAACCAGGGGTTTTCGCTTCCCGAGCTCATCAACGAAGGCAATATCGGCCTGATCGAAGCCGCCAAGCGCTTCGACGTGAACCGCAAGCTCA
>JAHFCH010000009.1:0-13706 GCA_023249635.1 Fibrobacterota bacterium | reverse complement strand
GCGCCGATTCTCCAAATACAACGTCCCCATGCGTCAGGTCATCGGCGGCGGCGCCCAGATCGACACCGACGCCCTGGGCGGCAAAATGGGCTATTCCGGCCGCCAGATCGAGAAGATCATGGAAATGGGCCTACGCCATGCCTCCCTGGACGAGCAGATCAATGGGGAAGAGGGCGGCTCGACCATCATGGATGTCATCGAAGACACCCATACCGAGGCCCCGGACATCAAGACCACGACCAAGTCCCAGCAGAAGTTCGTCGCCCGGCTGCTGCATAAGCTGAGCGACCAGGAACGCACCGTACTCTCCATGTACTTCGGCATCGATTCCCACGAAGCCCTGAACCTGGAAGAGATCGGCGAAATCATCGGCCTCTCCAAGGAACGCGTCCGCCAGATCAAGGAAAAGGGCCTGGCCAACCTGCGCACCATGGAAGAGACCCAGGAGCTGGCCCAGGTCGGATAAACGCGATGGCGTTGAAGAGTTCGCCCAGCGAACTCTTCAACGCCGGAGCCATATAATACGAGTCTCCATTCTCCCCACGAACGAGACGAGTAAGCCGAGCCGCAGGTCCTGCCCCCTGCGGAACGGCAAGAAGAAGGCCCCTCTCCCGGGCCTTCTTTTTTTTGCGGAAGGAAAAAGGGCCGTTTTTATTACGGTTTAAAAATCTTTACGGTCAGGTCCTGGACCGGTTTGAAATGCTTCGCGTTTGAAGTAGCCAAGGTCAGGTTGTTTTCCGTTGCCATGGCGGCTATCAATGCATCACCGGCCCGAAGACCATGGCCGAGTGAATATTCTTCCACATAAATAGAGGCGCGGTGCCCGATTTTTTCGGTTAGGGGAAGGATCAGGAAATTGAAGTCCCTTAGGAATTCCCGCGTATCTTTTTGCTGCTTGCGATTCTGCGCGCATTGCAGCAACTCCATATAAGACTGGATCGATATCGCCCGCCCGGCGGTGGACTCCACGAGATCGGCCGCATGTTCATTGCCGCGCTGTATCCAGTTCAGGATATCCGTATCAAATAGCATTGAAGCGGCCACCGCGAAGTTCGGTCATAACGTCCGCGACTTTGCGTTTCGCCTTGCGGTTCATCCCGAAGAAAGGGTGCTCCGACACTTTTCCCACGGACACGGTGTCGGAAGGAATGATTGTACCCTTTTCCTTCCCATGGTAGAGAATGCGCACCTTCTCGCGCCGATCCAAAGCTTGCAGGACCTCTTTCATCTTATACCGCAAATCGAGAATCGACGCTTCCATGAAACCTCCGAAAATATGCATATACAGTATATGCATATTTGGGATGTTGCCAAGCCCAAACTTCTCCAACCCGATGTGTCCTTACTCCAGGCGCCCGAACTTACCCGCCTGGTAATCCTCCACCGCTTGCATGATTTCCTTTTGCGTGTTCATCACGAAGGGCCCATAGGATGCGATGGGCTCGTCGATGGGTTCGCCGCTCAGCAATAGGATCTTGCTGTCCGCTTCGGCCTGCACCGCCACGCCCTCGCCTTCGTTGCCGAAGAGCGCGAAGCGATCCTGCGGGACCGCGGCGCCATTGGCGGTGACCTTACCCTCCAACACCAGCAGCCCGGTATTGAAGTTCGCCGGAAAGGAGAACTCCGCTTCGGCGCCGGCTTTGAGTTCGGCGGTCAAAAGGCTTACGGGCGTGAAGGTATGCGCCGGTCCTTTGATCCCGCGGTACTCGCCCGCGATCACGTTGACGTGTCCCATTCCATCGGGTAATTCCACCTTGCCCATCATGTCCCGCGTCAGGCCCTGATACCCGGGCTTGCTCATCTTGTACTTGGCGGGCAAGTTGACCCATAGCTGCACCATCTGCATGGGCCCGCCGCTGAGGCTGAATTCCTTTTCGTGGTATTCCTTATGCAGGATACCCGATCCCGCCGTCATCCATTGCACTTCGCCTTCGCCGATGATGCCGCTGTTGCCGGCGCTGTCGTGGTGGGCCACACGGCCGTGGAAAGCGATGGTCACGGTTTCGAAGCCGCGATGGGGATGCGCGCCCACGCCCCGCGGACTCTCGCTGGGCGGAATCACCGTCTTGGCGCCGTAGTCCATCAGGAAGAACGGGCTCATGCGGCGGGCGCCCATGCGGGCCCCGCTCGGGAAGAAATTGTGCACCTTGAACCCGTCCCCGACCATGTGCGGGGCGGGCGGCGCGAATACGTTTTCGACCGGTTTGTATTGCATAGTCCTAATATACGTTATAACGACTAATGGCGCAACAGGTAATTCGCGGTTTCCGAGGGGAAACCGACGCTTGTCGCCGGGAATGGTCCGGAAATCCCGCGGAATTGGCGCTCTGGGGGGTGGGCATTTTACAATAGGGGGAATCCATGGATAACTCCGAACTCATCTCCCGTTTTCCCTCCCAGACCATTCTGGTGCTGGGCGATGTTTTCCTGGACGAATTCGTGAGCGGCGATTGCTCTCGCCTTTCCCCGGAAGCCCCGGTCCCGGTGCTTAAGGTCGATGAAGCCAAGACACGCCGCGTGCTGGGCGGCGCGGCCAATACCGCGGCCAACGTCGCGAGCCTGGGGGCGAAGGCGATCCTTATAGGCATCGACGGGGATGATTGGTACGGAAAGCGTTTCGCCGAACTGGTGCGCGGCTTGGGCATCGCCTACGAGCCCGTGCGCGACGGCCGTCCCACCATGCGCAAGACACGCCTGGTAGGCCAAGGCCAGCAATTGCTGCGGCTCGACTATGAAGAGACGCCTACCGTGGACGCCAAAGGCGCGGCCGCCATTCTGGCCGCCTTCCGCAAGCATTTGCCCGCGGCGGGCATGATCGTGGTTTCCGACTATGCCAAGGGCATGCTCACCAAGGAGATGACGCAGACCATCATCCGCGAAGCCCATGCGGCGGGGAAGGAAGTCCTCATCGATCCGCGGCCCCAGCATGCGGACTATTACACGGGTTGCGATTATATCACGCCGAATTGGAAAGAGTCCCAGGGCCTGCTGGGACAAAGCGAAAGCGATCCCACCGAAGGCCTGATCCTGCAGAACGGTATGGCGCTGCGCGACTCGCTACGATCCCACGTGATCTTGACCTTGGGGGCGCGCGGCATCACCTTCTTCGATCGCGAGCACGGTACGCATTTCAATCTGCCGACCCAGGCGCGCGAAGTCTTCGACGTGAGCGGCGCGGGCGATACCGTGGTCGCGACCTTCGCGCTGGCGCGGGCGGCCGGAGGCGGACTGGAAGATTCGGTGCGCATCGCCAACAAGGCGGCCGGCGTCGTGGTCGCCAAGTTCGGCACGGCCACGCTCACTCGCGAAGAACTATTGGATGCCGAGCCGGGCGAATCGCGGTTGATAGCCCGGCAAAGCCTGGCGGAATTGTCGCAGGGGCTCAAGGCCCAGGGCAAGCGCGTGGTGACCGTGAACGGTTCTTTCGATTTGCTGCACGCCGGCCATGCCTACATCCTGGAAGAGGCCCGCGCCCAGGGTGACGTGCTTATCGTGGGCCTCAACAGCGATGCCTCCGTCAAAGCCTATAAGGGAGCCAATCGTCCCATTATCCCGGAAACCGAGCGCGCCCGCATGCTGCTGGCCCTGCGTCCGGTCGACTTTGTGCATATTTTCGATGAGACGGAACCGATGCCTTTCTTAACCGAAATCAAACCCAACGTGCACGTGAACGGATCCGAATACGGGCCCGATTGCATCGAAGCGCCTTTGGTGAAACGGTTCGGCGGCCGCATCCACATCATCGAGAAGATACCGGGCCTTTCCACTTCGGAGATCCTCGCCCGCATCCGCGCGGGATGAGCCCGGGCAAGTCCAGGCGCGAGCCGGCGAATCCGGATCGTACGCCGACTCTCATCGTAAAATCCTATCGCGATTTCACTGCACAGGATGCGGGCTCACCCGTAGATGCGGGGCGCCTGTCCGGAGAAGAAAGCGGTAAGTTCGTATTGTTGAGCAAGGGACGATCCTTGCATCTGATCCTGTCCCCGGTTTCACTTACCCCGTACCATGCGAACATCGTGTACCAGTACTTGCATGTGGAAGGCCGCGGAGAGGTGGAAGGGGTGAGCAGCGGGGGTTGCCGGATCATAACCAAGGGATGGGAAGTGCACGGAGGCGGGCATTATACGGTGCAGCATTGGTTGCACAATATCCTGTTCCACGGGAAGTCGACCGCGTTCGGGAAATATGCGGTGGGAAAGTTGGGGGCGCTCTCCCCGGATGTGGCAGCGAAATTGGGTTTGGAAGGGTATACGCTGGAGTTTCAGTAGCCTTTTGAAGCGAACCGAAAGCCTGCATCGAGGCGTCAGCCATTGACGCGAGGGTCCGCTACAATTAGCGGACTATGACCCAAGAGAACCTGAAGAAACCAATCCCAGAACACCCTTTTGGCTTGGAGTTCCGCCGACAGCGCGCGACCCTGTTTTGCGGATGCGACGATTGTACGGAGTCTGAAAATCCCCGCTCCTCCCTTGCGCGCTTCAAGCAAATCGAATACTTGATCCGCCTGGTTTTCCATGATTCTTCCGTCCTTTTGATAACGGAATATTTAAGGGAAATCCTCGAGTTCATTGGACCGGCCGCGCATCGGATCCTACTCGAAGAAATTGTCGCCTGGAGGTCGGAACGGAAATCCCATCCTGTTTTCAAGGATAAGAATTGCCTTTCACTCAGGGATCTCCGCCGGTTGCTGCGCAACGACAAACCCTTGGTCGATGCGCTTGAAAACCAGTTGGACCTTTCCACTATTGTATTTAATGCGCAAAAGGGTCCCTTGACTAAAATGATCCGAAACTCCTGGCGCCGCTTCGTTAAGAGAATTCCAGCAAAGGACGATTCCCTGGCCAAACGAACGGCGCAAATCCGAGTAACGGTAGGCTTGAGCGAAATCGAGACGGAGATTCTTCTCTATGCATTTCTCAGGAAAACGGACAGAAAAGTGCATGCGCTACATGAACATTTTGAGACCAATCACGGTGTCGGTGATTCCAAAAAGGTCGCCTTCACTCCCATAGAGGCCATGTCCGTCTTGCTCGGGTTTTCCCGCACGCAACTGGAAACGGCGTTAAGCCCTGATGCACCCATCCTGGTAATGGATCTACTCGACCGTGAATTGCGGATGCCGGATGAAATCTCCGATTATCTGGAACGAGGCGGAGCGGATTCCTTCACGGAAAAATTCTTTCGGGTATACCGGGGCAAGTCCCTTCCGATGGGTGCGCATACCCTGCGGCCCGAAGAATCGGGCTTGCTCGCGGATATGCTTCGCAGTCATGTCGGGGATAGGCCGCTGCATATCCTGCTGTTCGGAGTGGAAGGCGCGGGCAAAACCGAATTCGCGCGGAGCCTCGGAAGCGCGACCCAGCGGGCCGTTTTTGAAGTCGGATCGAACCTCAAAGAATCCCTGGATCACGGCGAGTACGGCACCTCCGACTCGGTGGTCCGTTATGTGTTGCGATCAATCCAACTGGCGGCGTATCAAAAAGACGCCTGCAAATGCCTGTTACTCGTGGATGAAGCCGACGTGGTCCTGAATCAGGGCGAGAAAGGGAAAATCAATCAGCTCATGGAGCGTATCCACGTCCCCGTGATCTGGATCGCCAATGAAATCGGGAAGGTCGAGCGCTCCACCTTGCGCCGTTTCGATTATTCCATCCGCTTCCGCATGCTAGGCCAATCGCAACGCCAATCCATATGGACGAGCATTCTGGAAAAGCATAACTCGACCCACCTGTTGCCCGCGGCAGAAGTCGACGCCATCACGGATCGCTACCCGGTTTCGGCTGGCGGAATCGAATTGGCGGTCCGCAACGCTAGCGCCTTGGCCGCCTTCGGGTCTCCGCTTCCTCCCGTCCGAGTGATGGAGCAGGTGTTGCGATCCCACGGAAAACTTCTCAATCTCGAAAGGCCCCCCCAGGAAACGATCCGCAATTCGCCAGCCTATACCTTGAAAGGGCTGAATATCAGAGGAAACGCGGAAGAGATTCTGGCCGCGGCACGATCCTTCGAGGGCCGCTTTCGCAACCACGATCGGTATTTAGAGGCATGCAACCTCTGCATGCTCTTCTACGGGCCGCCGGGGACGGGCAAAACCGAATTCGCCCGCTTCCTTGCCCGGGAACTGGGGCGTCCTCTGCTTCTCAAGCGCGCCAGCGACTTGCTCAGCAAATGGGTGGGCGGCTCCGAGGCTCTCATCCGCAACGCCTTCGCGGAGGCGGAGGATGCCGGCGCAATCCTTTTCCTGGACGAAGCCGATAGCTTTTTGCAAAACCGCGAAGGGGCGACGCGTTCCTGGGAGGTGACCCAAGTAAATGAACTTCTGACGAACATGGAAGCCTTCGCGGGGCTATTGCTGTGCGCGACGAACTTCGAGAGCGCCCTGGATCCGGCATCGCGCCGGCGATTCCACATGAAATTGGAATTCGGATTCTTGGAAGGCGATGGCGCCAGGCACTTCTGGGACGTGTTCTTCGCGGCCCGTATCGCAAATGCTCCCGGCGACGGATTTTTCCGGGAATTGGAGACCTTGCCCCTACTGGCCCCAGGCGATTTCAAGGCCGTCTACGAAAGACTGCGATATGGCGCTCCCGAATCCCTCACCGCCGGCCGCGTCATGATAGAATTGAAGCGCGAGATCGGTTTCAAGGATAGCCGCGGCGGTCGCCGGATCGGATTCTCGTAGAGCCATGGAAGGGCCGGGGATGAAGAGCAACACCAAGACCGAACGCTGCGTTCGGATTTTGCTGCACCTGATGCGGAACCAGGGAAAGACCCTGACGGTAAGCAATGTGCTGGCGGGATTGGGATTAGATGAAAGTGAGCGGCAGGGCGCGCAGCGGGATCTGCGGTTGTTGGCCGAACTTTCCCCGGAAACCGGGGTCAAGGCATCGGGACTCGGAAAACATCGAACGTATAAAATCGCGCGAGGTACCCGAAAGTCCCAAGGCGCGCCGCCCTTGTTGAAACAGGAAGATTTTTTCGCGTTCCTCCTGATGGTCCGCCTGCAATTCTCCACCCTGCATGGGGCCGCGGGACAACTTGGAGTATTCGAGGACCTGCTGGAGGAATTTACCCGCTTCGCCCTTCACTTTACCGGAGGGCTCAATTCCTACCAGAACCTGCGCGCCCGCTTTTCAGAACTGGTGATTTTCGCGGGAGAGCTGCCGGCCAAAGGCCCCAGCGCCCACCTCGCGCCCCAGCTTTATCAGGCCTTGTTGGAAAAGCGGAAGCTGCGCGTGACCTACGAGAGCGGCAGTGACAAGAAACCGAAGGAACGCACCCTTGAGCCCTGGAAAATGGTGGTGTCGGAGGGCGAACTGTATTTCCTATGCCCCACCTCCGCCAAGCCGCCCGCCTTGATGACGATTAAGCTGACGCGCATTCTGGAAGCGAAGCTGCTCCCCGATCGTTTCGCGCCCGATCCGGCGGTACTCAAACGGCAGGAAAAGTTACTTATGGAAGGCACTGGACTCCTGAACAACGCAGGCGGTCCCGCCAAGCGGATCAAGGTCTCAATGAGCTGGTGGTACCGCCACATCATGTCCGAACGCAAGCTTCATCCCACCCAGAAAACCTCTTTAATCAACTCCGACGATCCCAATCAGGAAAACCGTTCCATCGAAGTAACCCTGCAAGCTCCGATCAACGAGGATGTTCTTCGCTGGATTCGGAAGTGGGGGGACGCGATGGTCGTGGAACAACCGGTGGAGTTGAAGGAGCGGCTGTTGGAATATGCGGATTATCTGTATGAGTGCTATAGGAGCAAATGAAGGTGGAAATTTATCTGCCTGAGAATATCCTACGTGGATTGGAAATGGCAAAGCGAAGGAAACCAACATGCTTTTGACGAAATTCCTGAAAACCAAAGAGATTCGGGACGAGCTACAAATCTGCAATCCGCATAAAATCGCGGTGGCCTATATCGGGGCCGACTGGGCGGACTATATCAACTCGAACCGGATTGAAGAAATAATCTTGTCGCCGACTCTGGGATCAAATCCGAAGGCGATTGATCAATTGGTGGAAGAATTGGGTGGCTGGGACAAAATTTATTTTTTGAAAAACCTGCACGCCAAGATTTACATCGGTTCCGAAATTGCGATCGTTGGAAGCAGCAACCTTTCCAAGAACGGGATAGATGTCGGCGGCCTGGAAGAAGCATGCATTTCGGTACGTTCGCCGGAACTGTCCAAGGATATCAACCATTATTTTGAAACCCTGAAGAGCAAAGCCAGCCGGCAATTCAAAGATGAAAAATCCAAAAAACAGGAATTGGAAAAGCTAAGAGATAAATGGGCGGCTGCCGAGTCGGCTGGAATTGGATTCGACGCAAGTACAGAAAAGGAAATCTACGAATACGGCGTTCCCGCTGCATCGGACGAGTTCTACATCTGTTTCTTTGACGACTACGATGGATATTCCCATTCCAAGGAGGTCTCAAAAAACCGGGTGGATGATTTCCATTTTTCTCCGAAGGACGAACTCCGAAAAAACAAATGGGTTCTCAGCTGGGAAGCAGACGAAGATGGGAATCCGACCGGAACCATGGACTGGGGGTATATCCACAGGATTATTCCCGGCGGAATCGTGGCGTTTACCAAGAAGGGGGAAAGGAATTATCCGTACACGACGGCCGCGATTCAGGAAGAAAATGGGTTTGGTATTTCCACTCCGCGGCATCGTCCGTTCAAACTGACCCGGCTTACCAAAAAGGCCTTCGTAGAAACCATGCGCGAGAAAAGGTTTCATGATGCTTTTTATTCAGCAAAGAAAACCTGGCTTGTGAAAAACAGTTTCAAACAGTACCGGAATTTCATGGAAGCGTGGATAATCAATTACCGGTTGATGCAAAAATAGCCAACCTTGTTCAGGCGTTAAGCAGGGCTTTTCAATACTGCCAGGGTTGAATGCGGCCATCCTTACCGGACCATCCCGTCCGATCGAAAGGAAGTCCGCTAGTGCGTCTCTGATGATGAGCGATGCTCCCGGTTGGCTTGAAGCTCCGCGCATAGGGTTGAAAGCGGAACAGCTTCAATATCCTTGGCCAACGGATATTTTTCCGAGCCGGGATAAACGACCAGGCGCCGCGCTGGTTCCAAGTCGGCACTCGCCTCGTGGAAACCGCGCTCCGGCCTGGGATTCGGCCCACGCTTGACCTCGATGGCCCATTTCCGGCCTCCCGGAAAAACCAGCAGCAAATCGATCTCGGCGCCGCCGCTGGTGCGGTAAAAATATCCGGAAACTCCTTCGGGCGCCGCCTGGAGCACATTCTCCACGGCAAACCCTTCCCAACTCGCTCCGACGATGGGATGCGCCAACAACCCATCCCTTCCGCCGATATCCAACAGGGTATGGAGCAGACCGCTGTCACGCAAATAGATGCGGGGGGATTTCACCAGGCGCTTGCCCACATTGGCATGCCAAGGCGGCAGCCGTCGAATCAGAAAAAGATCGGCCAACAAGTCGAGATAGCGGCTGATGGTTTTTACCTCGACTCCCATGCTGCGCCCAAGCTCCGCCGCATTGAGCGGGGCTCCCTGCCGATGCGCGAGCATGGTCCAGAAGCGCCGCAAGGTTTCGGCCGCGATGCGCGGACCGAATTGCGGAATGTCGCGCTCAAGGTAGGTACGGATGAAATCCAAGCGCCACCGAAGGCTACGAGCCTCGTCCTGCGCCAAAAGGCTGTTCGGGAATCCGCCTCGCAGCCACAAGGTCTCCATCGGGATCGTTCCGGTTTCGAGCAGGGAGAACGGATGCAACTCCAGGTACCGGATACGGCCGGCCAGGGATTCGCCGGATTGGCGAAGCAGATCCAGGGATGCTGATCCGAGAAGCAGATAGCGGCCATTCGCAGGGCCGCCGCGCCGTGAACGATCGATGAGGCCCCGGAGCACGGGAAACAGCCCTGGGGCGCGGTGCACCTCATCGAGAATGACGAGGCGATCGAGATGTCCTTCAAGAAACAGTTCCGCTTCCTTGAGCTTGGATAGATCCCGTTCGGATTCCAAATCCAGATAAATCGCGTTCCATTGCTCCTGGATAGCCAGCGCCAAAGTTGTCTTGCCGGTTTGCCTCGGTCCAAGCAGGCATACGGCCGGGGTTTCGCTGAGGGCTTCCTGGAGGGTTTGGTAAATGGCACGGCTTATCATCCTTGTAAATATGGAATACTATGACTATATTTGCAAGGTTAAATGGGTTGAGATTGAGGTTTTTGCGGATACGTGTGCCCAAAATATCAATGCCCAAGCACGGAGCATAAAGAGCATCGACATCCGCCTCAGGCCCATACCTAGGAGATTCGATGAAGATTAAATCAATTCGATTCGTCCCGTGCTCATGAACACGATCAACCCCCGCGAAACACCAGTGGCGGCCAAATAATCGCGTACCTGTCGGAAATATTTTTCGACTTGGGCCGGGGATGGATTCACGTCGCTTTTCCAATCGATGACGGTGTCGATCCTTCCAGTATCCGTCACGGTGATCGCATCCGCGATTCCGGAGGAAAGAGTCAGGGATTGCCCGGTGACTTGGCTGGAATACACCCAGAACTCCGGCAGCAGTCTGGGACGGAGCTTTTTGATTTCCGCCAGATTGAGGGTCCGGGAAATGGTCGCTGCCATCTCGCGACTGGATAAACCCTTGGAAGGATCCTTCTCATCCTTGCCGCCGGATTGATCAATCAGTTCTGCGGCACGGGCTTGCAAGGCCGCTGGGCTTTCCTCCGTCTCCCCGGTCAGGATTTCTTCCATGAGTTTATGCAGAATGGTGCCGCGCTGCATGCCCCCTTGAGCCAGAGGCCCTTCCGGGCCCAACGGGTCAAGGCTATTCACCGATCTCGATTCCGAATCAGAATAGATTTCCGGGACCACCTCCACATCGTCCGTGGGACCTTCATGGCGGCTGGGTTGCCGCCAGGAAATCTTTCTCAGGTTGGCCGCGATGATAGACTCTTCCTGCCCCCATACTTTCGCGTCTTGCTTGTTGGGGATCCCGGCATGAGGGGCGGGGGCCATGCCTTTATACTTCGATACGTCCAAGGCGGGCAACGCGGATAGATCGAGACCAAGCATGCTGAACCAATCCTTGTCCACGCGTTCGCTTTGCCTGGGCAATAGCAGTAAATCCCGGGCGCGGGTCAAGGCCACGTACCATAAGCGGATATGCTCGCGATCGGCTTCCTCCGCTTCCGCTTGCTTCGCTTCTGCCTGCTCGCGGTTGGGAAAATCGAACACTTTGCCGTGAACAGTGTCGTCGCTGCCGCGGTAGATGAAATTGTCCGGGGATTCAACCAGGGTCATGGAATTGATGGGAATGACAATCGGCCACTCCAATCCTTTTGACGAATGCATGGTGAGGATATTCACCGAGTCGGCCGCTTCATCCGGCCGGCCTTCCACTTGTGGATGCGTCTCTTGCCAATTCTCCATCAGCATGCGCGCGAACTCGGGCATGCCGCGCACGTTGAAGGAGCGTGCCATTTCCAAAACCAGTTCGATATTCGCCAGGGCCCTTTCCGCGCCGTGAGGATGGCGCGATTTCAGTTTGGGACGGATAAGAAACGTTTCGACGGCTTCGGCCATCAGCAAATAGGGTGTAGTCCGCCGCGCCTTTTTCGCGATTGCCTGCAGTCCAATCAGGGTCTGCCGCAGCAAGGGGTGCTTTATTTTTTCGATCCCGGTCCATAAATTCAAGGGATGACGCGACTCCGAACCGGATTCCGCCTCTTGGCCGCTCTGCAGCTGATAAACTTCGTCCGCAATCTCCTCTTCGGACAATCCCACCAAGGGTCCACGGATAAAGGCGCCGAAAGCCAGGGTATCCTTGGGATTGGCAAGGGTCCTGGCGATGGCGATCAGATCCTGGACTTCCTGACGGCCATAGAAACCCTTTCCCGCCTGGGTGGCGATGGATATCCCCAGGCTTTCCAAGGCCCGTTCATAGATCCACAATTTTGTACCGGTCGGAGCCAGCAAGGCGATATCACCGGCTATGGTGGTTCTCCTGGGCGTATCCTTTTTGTCTCCCACCGGGTAGCTCCCGATCAGACGCTGCACGATTCCGGCCACCCTGCGGGCCTCCTCATGACGGATTTCATCCGACAGCAATTTTCCCTTGTCGTTCTTGTGGCGGTTGCCGAGCTTGAGTTCAAAGGCTTGTACACTCGGCTGTCCGCTATCGGGTCGGTGGGCCGAAAGATCCGTGAAGCCGGGTTGCCCTTGCGCCTCGTCAAGCAAAAGTTTGAAATTCTCGTTCACGAAGTCCAGGATGCCCGGCTGCGCCCGGAAGTTGGTCGTGATTTCGAGCAGGGCATCTTTGTCGCGAGTCACCAGCGATTGCTTGGCAAGCAGGTAGGTTCCCACATCCGCGCCGCGAAATCGGTAGATGGCTTGCTTGGGATCGCCGACCAGAAAAAGCGCTCCGGGCCGGATTATCCGGTCCTGCCATGGCACCGGCTTTGACACCGCCTTAGGAACCACCTTAGGGCTTTCGCCGGCCAATAGCCACAGGATTTCGGCTTGAAGGGGATCCGTATCCTGGAATTCATCCACCAAAATCCTGGGGTACCTCGATGCCAGATATTGTCGCACCTTTTCGTTTTCCCGCAAAAGGTCGCGGGCGTGATGCAACAGATCGTTAAAGTCCAACAAGGCTGAGTTTAGTTTGTGATTATGGTAACGCTGCTTTAATTCTTCGAATTCGGGAATAAGTGAGCGGAAAGCGGTATCGCCCAGGTCGGCGCAAAGCTCCTCATAAGCCGCACCGCATGCTTGGTAGAACTCCTCACCGGCTTCGCTGAATCCCGCTCTATCTTCCTTTTTCCAGCCCGCGGCCCCGGCTGCAGTGACCCATTTTCCTTTCAGACCCGAGGCCTTAAACACATAATCGTTTTTCCTACAGGCCGAAGGTTTTTCATTGAAAAGCAGGCGCACGATAATGGACGCGTCCGGAGACCCGTTCAGCGGTTCCATCAAATCCGCAACCCGGAGCAAGTCCTGGATCAACTCCACGGTTTCGAGTTGGGTTACCCGGCTTTTTTTATACCAAGCCTGGAAGGCCTCCACAGCCTTTCGGAATCCGGGGGATGATTTTTTCCCGGCCCTTGGTTTGGGCGCGTTCGCTGTGCGGTGCTCCTTCAGGAATTTCCCCACCATTTTGATCAAAGCGATGGTTTTCTCCGGCTCCCACCGCGCCAGTTCCAACAAAAAATCCCCGCCCGGCTTGTCCGGCTTCGCAGCGAACTTTTCGAACAGCCATTCCCGGGTCACATCCTGAAAAGCAAGATCGGCGGAGGAGGAATCCGTGATCGTGGCTCCAGGATCCTGCCCGGTTTCCACGGCGTAAGGCTTGATCAACTGCGAGCAAAAGCCATGGATGGTCGTGCAGGTAATGGCGTCGAGATTCTGAATATGCCGCCGTACATTATCCCGCTGCATTTCGGTCAATCCGCCGGGAATTATGCTCGCTAGTTCCATCGGGATCGTCCCATCAGCAAGCGATCGGACGTAATCCTCCACACGCTCCCGCAGTTCCGCCGCGGCCGCTTCCGTGAAGGTAATGGCGACAATTTGATCGGGATGCACATCGGCCGCAATCAGCATGGCCACGCGCCCGGCCATCAGCGCGGTTTTGCCGCTCCCCGCGCCCGCCTCCACGAGCAGCGTCCGATCATGTTCGGTCAACGCGGCTTTGCGCGCGCGCTGGTC
>JAHFCH010000154.1 GCA_023249635.1 Fibrobacterota bacterium | reverse complement strand
CCTTCCGCGATGGGTCCTTCGATTTCGGTATGCGTCCCGTCGCTCAGGCCCACGCACACGTCGATGGCCTTGGGCCTGCCGCCCTCCAAAACGTAAACACGCCCTTGCGACTTATCGCGACGATGCCCTTCGCCCCATTTGCCGTGCCCTTCGCCCAACTTGCGATGCCCGTCCCGATGCCCATCAGACGAGCTATCACCAGGGGCGCCGCCAGTCCCCGCCCCGCGGCCGGTATCGCCGACTGCGGCTCCGCGCGGGCCCTCTCCGTTGGATGCCTTCGCTTCGGCATCCGCCTTCTTTCCCGTTCTCTTCGCTGCCACCGCATCCGGGGGCGCGAAGCGCAAGGCGGCGGCGGGTACCTGGAGCGCATTCTCCTTGCGCGCGACGGCGATGGAGAGGTTGGCCGTCATCCCCGGCATCAAGCGCAGGCCGGGGTTGGGTACCGAGATGACCACATCGTAGCTCACCACGTTCTGGTTCACCACGGGATTGAGCCTGATCTGCTTCACTTCGCCGGCGAAGACGGTATCCGGATAGGCATCCACGGTGAAGGTCGCGTGTTGTCCCATCTGCACCTTGCCGATATCGGCCTCGTCCACGGAGGCCTGCACCTGCATTTGGGCAAGATCGCCGGCAATGGTGAATAGGGTAGGGGTGTTGAAGCTGGCGGCCACGGTCTGGCCCACATCCACGGCCCGCGAGAGCACGGTCCCGTCGATGGGCGATACGATGGTGGCATAGCGGAGGTTGATGCGCGCGCGATCGACCTGGGCCTTGGCCGAACTGAGGTTCGCTTTGCCCACGCTGGCATTGGCCACCGATTGATCGAGGTCGGATTGCGAGACCAGGGCGCGCTCGAACAGGGCCTGGGTGCGCTTGAGCGCGTCGGCGGCCTGTCGTTCCTGGGCCACGGTCTTTTCCAGGTTGGACAAGGCGTCGGACAAGGCGGCGCGCAGCAGGGTGGAATCGATGCGGGCGATCACTTGGCCCCGCTTGACCCGCGAATTGAAATCGGCATTGATCTCGGAGACGGTCCCGGAGACCTGGGTGCCCACCTGCACGGTGACCACCGCTTGCAGGGTTCCCGTCGCGGTTACGGTAACCTGCAAAGGACCCTGCTCGACCGGTGAAGTACGCCATTTGACCGCCGGGGCCTGGCGCGACTTGGCGAACCATACCCCGCCGCCTGCCAAGGCCAGGATGGCGGCGGCCCACAGCATTTTCGATTTGTACCAAATCATCATTTCCCTCCGGCGGTCGGCGCTGCGCCGACCGGCGCCCCGCCGGCCCGCACCAGGTCTCCGGAAAGCCGCAGCAGGGCCGCTTCGGCCTGCTTGGCGCTTTGCCGGGCCGTGATCAAGCGACCCGCGGCGTCCAGGAAGCGCGTCTGCGCGTCGCGGAATTCCAGGGGCGATGAGGCCCCCAGCTTATAACGTTCCCGCGCGGCTTCGGCCTGCATGCGGGCGACTTCCAGGTTGCGCGCTTCCAACGCGATGCGGCGGCGGTCGGAAGCGTATTGGCGGCGTGCCACCTCGAAATCGGCGGCGGCCTGGGATTCCGCCTGGGCCACTCGCGTGGTCCCGGAGCGCAGGTTGATGAGGGCCTGTTTTACGGTCGTGGGCGTGGCCAGGCGATCGAACAGCGGCAGGGAGAGGCTAATCCCGTACCCGCCGCCGTCGTACCCTACGCCGGCATTCAAGGCCGAGGGCTGGGCCGAATAGTTCACGTTCGCCTGCACGCTCGGCAGCCAACGTCCGCGGGCTTCGGCGAGGCCGGCGTTGGCGGCGTCCTTTTGGGCGCGGGTCAAGGCGACCGAGGTATTGCGATCGAGCAGCCCCGATTTCCAGGCCTCTATCGGAAGGGTATCGGAAAGCGGGATTGAATCGGCGACGTCGAACTCTTCGGCCGCATCGCGCGCCAGTACCTGATTGAGGCGTACCTTGGAGCGTTCCAGGGAAAGGTTCTGGTCCAGCCACGAAGAGGAATCCTGGTTGAGATCGGCCAAGGCCTGCAATTGCTCGAGGCGCGATCCCGCGCCTACTTCCAGCTTGGCTTGCGCCAGGCGCGCGCGATCCCCGGAAACGGCCATCACCTCGGCGATGGATTGCAAGCGTTGCTTGGCCTGCACGATATCGTAATAGGATACCAACACGGTTTCCAGCAGGCTCTCGAGATCGAGGCGTTCCTGCAAGGACGCGGATTTTTCCTGCGACTGCAGGCGCCGGTAGGCGTTGCGATCGCGGAACCCGTTGAAGATTTCCCAGTCGGCGGAGGCGCCCACCGTGGTGGTGGGGGAACCGCCTTCGAGCGGTCCCTTCGTCGCTACGTTGGCGGAAGCGGAGGGAAGGAACGCGCCGCGCCCGCCTTCCCGCGCGTTGGCGGCGACTTGGCTTTGATCGCGCGACAGGGAAAGCCCGAAGTTGCGATCCACCGCCAGGCGGATGGCTTCATCCAGGGAAAGCAAAGATGCGGCGGGGGCAAGCGGGGAGAAGAGTGCCGCGCAGGTTACCCCGAGTAAGAAGACGCGGTTTCGCATGGGACTCCAAAGATACTCGCGTAGGCTGTGGGGATCCAGGTTCTGCATCGGGTATCGGATTGGACAGGCGGGGGAGGCCTCCGGTTCCGGACGCGCCGGGTGGCGAGGTCGCGTCGCCCGGGCCCGGAAGGGCCGGGTGCGGAAAGCAACCGGTTCAGGACCGGGGCTTGATTTCTATGTAGGTCGGCTTTTTATCGCTGGCGCGGCGGCGCGGCGCTTCACCGTCGTTGGCGGCAGGGGGGGCGACCGGGTCGGTGGGGACCAGGGCATGGGAATCCCAACCTTCCGAGTGGGTGGGAAGCACGAAGGCGTAGCGGAAGCCGCGCACTTCGGCGCCGAACTTATCCCGCATATCCCTGACAGAAACCACTCGCGAACGCATACGCTCCAAACTAACCAAAAGCCCAAGCCCCTGCAAACATCACGCTCCCGGGAAATCCTCAAACAACGCCAGCGCAGGGGCGCTTGTGGCCCGGTTTTCGGAGGGTGGGTCCCTGTATCCCGGGAAAAGTATCGTCAATCGGGATCTTCGCCGCCGCAACCTTCCGGATTCTCGTCCTCGGCGCGGAGGGTTTCGAATTCGGATTCCTGGGACTTGGGCACGAAGATCATGGAGTCGGTTTTGCCGCCGGCGCGAGGGCGCGTCCACAGCATGATGCGATCGCGGAAAGGCGCTTCCGGAAAGGCCTTCAGCAGGCTGTCGGTTACCGGGAGCATTTGCAGCGAGCCCGCTTGGGGTTCGAGACGGAAATCCCACACGCTATCCTTCTGGGAGCGCACGATATCCTTCACGCCATAGGCATCGAGGCTGTCGCAATACTCGCAAGCCAGTCCCGGCGCGCTGTCCGATACGGTGCGCATCACCAGTTCGCTGTTGGAAGAATAACAGGGCACGTACATGACCCAACCCTGGCCTTCGACCAAGGAGACGCGGCTCCAACGTTGCGGAAGGGCTTGGAGCCATACGCGTACTTCGTTCGGGGTATCGGCGAGATCGGTGCCCCCGCCGCCATGCAGTCTCTTTTGCTGGAGTCCGATGAGGAACACGGTGGCCCACATAAGCAGGGCACCGCCGAAAAGCAGAAACACCACCAGTTTTCCGGAAATCCCGCGCTTGCCGTCCATGGGTTTAAGATATAAAACGCGGCGCTGCGCGCGCGGATCAGCTAAGCAGCCGGTGCAGCCAATGGGCATGGAAGAGATGCGAAATCCCGCTCATGCCGAAAGTGAAAACCAGGGCAATGTAGGCCAAGGTCAACAGATACATCGCGTAACCGGCAAGTACCAGCCAGCCGTCGCGCTGCAAGGTGCCGAAGGCGATGAAGAGGATGCCGTAGGCAGGCAGCACGTTGGAGAAGGGGATGGGGAAGGGGGCCATCAGGATGGCCGCGCCGAACACCAGCAGGATGCCGTTCAAGGCATGCGGCCAGCCATGCGTGATGGGCAGCAAGCGGGGATAGCTGAGCCGCTCGATGCGGTTGAACAGACGCGCGCCTTTTTCGAGGATCAGGAACAGGCTCTTGGCCGGCAGGCGGTATTCCAGCAGGCGTTCCGGCAACAGCGGAGCGCGATTGAGTACGATGCCCAGACCGATGAGCATGATGATAAGGCCTTGCGGCATGCTCATCCCGGGGATGGGAATGGGCAACATCGACGGCAGCGAGAAGAGCATGCACGCCATCAGCAGGCCGCGTTCGCCCAAGGCGTGGATCAGGGCGCGCACCGTCATTCCGTCCTTGGGCGCCGTCTGGATCAAATCGAAGAGCACTTGGCTGCAGCTTTTGTCTTCCAGCTCGAAGGGAACCGTATGCGCTGTCGCATGCGGGCCCCGATTGGAGCGGTTTCGCGCGCGGCGATCGGGAACTTCGGGGACGGGAATGGGTTGTCCGGCCGGAGTATCCAGCGGAGCTGGCAAAGGCTGTGTCGGCATGGGTTCTCTAATTCTACTATCGGTAGGCATTAGGTTGGAATCAAGGACCTGTTTCAATCGTCACAGCCTCGCTTACCGGCTAAACCCGGAAAATCCCCTCCCCAAGTCGAAGATCCGCGATTTTCCCCTAAAAACTATATTTCGCCTTCACCTTCAGCCTAGGACCCACCGTGACCGCATTGACTCAGAGCCCGGCGTGGAAAGCCTTGCAAGCCCACCATAAAAATGCCTCAGCCTTCAAGATGAAGGATTTGTTCTCGGCCGATGCCTCCCGGGCGGAGCGCTTCGCGCTGGAAGCCTGCGGCATCTACGTGGACTTCAGCAAGAACATCGCGACTTCGGAAACCCTGGGACTGCTGCGCGATCTCCCCAAGGCGGCCAACCTCGGCAAGGCCAAGGAAGACCTGTTCACCGGCAAGAAGATCAATTTCACCGAGAACCGGGCCGTGCTCCACACCGCATTGCGCAATCTATCCAACGAAAAGATTATCGTGGACGGGCAGGACGTGATGCCCAAGGTGCGCGCCGTGCTCGACAAGATGCGCGAGTTCTCGGAGAAGATCCGCTCGGGAACCTGGAAGGGTTTTAGCGGCAAGCCCATCAAGCACGTGGTGAACATCGGCATCGGCGGATCGGATCTCGGTCCCGTGATGGTGACCGAGGCCCTGAAGCCCTACGCCTACGATGCCTCGGGACAGATGACGGTGCGCGCCCACTTCGTCTCCAACGTGGACGCCACCCACTTGGCCGAGATCCTGCGCGAGGTGCAGTTGGATCAGACCTTGTTCATCGTGGCATCCAAGACCTTCACGACCCAGGAAACCATGAGCAACGCCCTGAGCGCGCGCGAAGCCTTGCTTAAGGCCGCGGGTGGGGACAAAGCGGCGGTTGCCAAGCACTTCGTGGCGCTTTCCACCAACCTCGAAGCGGTGGCCGCCTTCGGCATCGATACCGCCAACGCTTTCGAGTTCTGGGACTGGGTGGGCGGACGCTATTCCTGTTGGTCCGCCATCGGACTATCCATCGCGCTCAGTATCGGCTTCGGGCATTTTAAGGATTTCCTGGCCGGCGCCTATGATATGGACAAGCACTTCCGCGAAACCCCGGACGAGCGTAACATTCCGGTTACCCTGGCCGTGCTCGGCATCTGGTACGGCGATTTCTTCGACGCCCAGACCCACGCCATCCTGCCCTACGATCAATACCTGCACCGCCTGCCGGCCTACCTGCAGCAGGCGGACATGGAATCCAACGGAAAATTCGTGCTGCGGGACGGGGACCGTGTGGACTACCAGACCGGCCCGATCATCTGGGGCGAACCCGGAACCAATGGCCAGCATTCCTTCTACCAACTGGTCCACCAGGGCACCAAGCTCATCCCCGCCGATTTCCTGGCCCCGGCGCAATCCCACAACCCCATTAACGATCATCACCGCATCCTGCTCTCCAACTTCTTCGCCCAAACCGAGGCGCTGATGATGGGGAAGACCCTGGCCGAGGCCACGGCCGAACTTAAGACGGCGGGCATGCCGGAGATGGAACTGAAGCGGTTGGCGCACCACAAGGTATTCGAGGGCAACCGCCCCACCAACTCGATGCTCTTCAAGAAGCTCACGCCCCATGTGCTGGGATCGCTGGTGGCCATGTACGAGCACAAGATTTTCACCCAGGGAGTCATCTGGGGCATCAACAGCTTCGATCAGATGGGCGTGGAGCTGGGCAAGCAATTGGCCAAGAAGATCCTGCCGGAGCTGGAAGCGGGCGAGAAGAACGGAGACGTCGCGCTCAAGCATGACGGGTCCACCAATACCCTCATCCGCAAGTACCTGAAGGAAAGGGTTTAGGCCAGGGGCCAAACCGCCCCCGTGGCCGCATTAAGCACGGGGTGCAGGGTCCGGCCAAGGAGGTACATTAGGTAAGCAGGAGGAGCGTGGGGACGTTCCTGGCCGGCGAAACGCCGGCTTGCCGATCCAAGGGGGATCCATGGTACCTGCGCTCCATTTTCACGCCTTTTCTGCAGCTTTCCTCCCATTTTGCTTCGTGGCGCAGTTGCTTGCGCCCGCCGGGGCCGCGGCCGTACCGCTCGGCACCTACAAAGGCTGCGCCGCCGACGACGGCCAATTCAAGCAAACGCAAATCTGGAAAGGCCCGCAGATAGGCGTGACCGCCGTAAGCAACGGCGGGCTTAAGCTCGCTTTCGGAACGCAACCCGATGGCTCCGTGGATGTCTACTTCATCCAGAAGCAGGGGACGGTCAAGCGTTATAACGGCAAGACCGCGACGGTGGATTCCCTCGGTACCCTCGGCGTCGATTTCATGGGCGAGTACGGTCTGGTCGGCATCGGCACGCGCGACGATTTCGCCCGCAATCCCTGGATATATCTCTACGGTTCGTTTCTGGAAGCCGACGGCAGTCCTACGCTGCGCCTCTTCCGCATCAAGCTCAACGCGGCGGGCACCGCGCTGGACATGGCGACGGAGAAAATCCTGCTCAAGTTCCCGAGGGCCAAGTCCACTTTCCATTCCGCCGGGGATATCCAATTCGACGCCTACGGCGATTTATGGCTGGCGGTAGGCGACAACGGGCAGACGGAAACCGGGCCGGGCAACACGGCCGATCTGCGCGGCAACATCCTGCGTATCCATCCCGATGAATCGGCCCAAGGGTATTCCATTCCCAAGGGGAATTTCGCCGAGGTCTATTCGACGTATTGGAAAGGCTTGGGCAAAACCGATCTCGCCGCGCAGTACGCCGATCCCGCCAAAGTGAAACCGGAGATTTACGTCAAAGGCACGCGCAACCCCTACACCATCACCCTTGATCCGGTGCGGCGCTGGCTCACTTGGGGCGACGTGGGGCCGGATCAGGGCCGCGTCTCCGAAGAGAATAACCTCGTCAAGCAACCGTACTATACCGGATGGCCCTACTTCGCGGGCGAGGAGGACATGGCGGGGCAGGCCCCGTACGGACCGAAGATTCCCGCCGGTTCCACGCGCGCCGCTCCCGTCAATACCCTGGCCGGCGCCGGCGTGAAGGAGCTGCCCCCCAACCGCGAGCCCATCTTGGCGCGCCAGCAAGGTTGTGCCTTGACCGGACCCATCTTCCGTTACGACGGCGCGAATCCCGCCGCGGCGCAGTTTCCCCCGCAAGTGAACGGAAAGTGGTTGGTCTCCGGTTGCGATGGCTACGGGTACCACTTGCTGACCTTGGACACCGCGGGCGAGAAGATTATCGAGAACGTTTCCGTGTTCGCCAATTTCCGCACCGCGACCCAGGTCGATCTGAAGCAAGGGCCCGACGGCGCTTTGTACTACGTGAGTTGGGCCTTGGGGATCTACAAGATCGAATACGCGGGTACCTGCAAGGATCCGGCCCTGCTGCCTGAGAAGACCGGATGCGCCGATGCGGGATCCCCGAACTACGACCCCAAGATCAACCCTGCCTACAACGATCCGCGCCTGTGTTCGGGCGCCATCGCGATTCTGCCCCACCAGGGCCCGGTCCCATGGCTACGCATCGATGCGCATTCCGTTTCGGTCGCCGCCTCGGGGCCGCATGCCTTCTCCCTCTCGGATGCGGCCGGCAAGGTCATTTACCGCGCATCGGGAAGCGGTCCCATGACCCACGCCCTGCCGTCGTTGCCCGCCGGCGTGTACCATCTCCGGGCCACTTCGGCCCTGGGCGCCGCGGCTCGGGTGCTACCCCGGTTGTGATTCCCTTCCCGCCCGTTTACCTTTTACGGGAGGAGATGCGGGAGGAGGTGCTGTCATGGCCTACGACGAGAAACTGGAGGGTCGCATCCGCGCCACCCTGGCTATGCGCAAAGACGTGGAAGCCAAGAAGATGTTCGGAGGCATAACCTTCATGGTGGCGGGACGCATGGCCTGCGGCATCATCAAGGATGATTTGATGATCCGCGTCGACCCTGCGCGCGCCGAGGTCCTGTTGCGGAAGCCTGGGGCCCGTCCCATGGATTTCGCGAAGCGGCCGATGGCGGGGTTCCTGTACGTGGCTCCCGCTGCCGTTAAAACCGCCGCTGCCCTGAAAGGTTGGGTCGGCGAGTCCTTGGCCTACGCGGAGGCGCAAGCGGCCCAAGGAAAAAAAACGGGAAAGCGGAAACGCACCGGGAAATGAGGCG
The DNA here is from genome assembly GCA_023249635.1 of Fibrobacterota bacterium. GTDB lineage: Bacteria > Fibrobacterota > Fibrobacteria > UBA11236 > UBA11236 > Chersky-265. Next base: position 8,128 of record JAHFCH010000154.1, on the reverse strand, counting down.
CGGCTTCCTTTTCTTTTCCATCCTTGCCGGAATGATCTGGGCGGTCCCGGCGCGAAGCGCCTCCACCGAAGCGGCGGCTTTTTCGGGTCCGGACTATGTCCACGCCGCCTTTGATGCCGGAGGGGCGGCGATCTGGATCCAGGCCGCTGCGCTGTTCCCTCTCGGTGTCCTCGATTCCTATGGCGACGAGTCCGACGGGCACTTCGCCCGCAGCGTCGCGTTCCTCGCCTACCAACCGATCCGCTTCGGAACGGAAAGCATCCTGGAACTGGCTGCCTGGCGGCATTACCAGGGCCGCCGATCCGTACGCGCCGTGGTCGCGTTCTATCCCCAACTCACCGGGTTCGCCGGCGATGCTTTCAGCGGCCCCACCGCATCGCGGGCCCGCGGGTGGGTCGCAGGAACCGCGGGGCCGCTTTACGGATTCGAGACCGAGGCGCCCTTGGGCCCGCGTCTGATTTCGCAATCGCGGTTTCTGTTCGCGTCCCGCAGCGGGGGCTTCCGCGACGATGTCGTTTTCTCGATGGGGCAGGGACTGGGATACCGAATCACGCTTCCCTTCCCGGTACCCGGAGGCTTGCGTCTGGATCCCGGCCTTTCCCTAGGCGCGGTCTATTCGGACGCATGGTCGGGGGACGGCGAAGAGGACTACGAGAATTACAATTCAGTGGCTTTCCTCGCCGGGCCGGAGTTGGGCATCGGGTTGCCATGCTTCGGGATGGGGATGGCCGGTATCCGGTTGGCGATGGATTGCGGACCTGTCCTGCATCATCGCAAATTCAACCATACCGGTGCCGGGGGATTCGGAAACGAATTCCAACGAGCCTTCGCGGCGCGGATCAGGATGCAGGCGTCGGCGGGATTGGTCTTCTGATCAGTAGATCGCGGTCACGCCCGCGGTCTTGCAAAAGTTCCGGTATTGGGTGAGTACGCTTTCCTGGTACTTCTGCCCGTTGGCGCTATACGCCGTGCAGCCCGATACCGTGCTCTCCCCCTGATTGTACCCCGCCAAAGTCATGGAAACGTAGTTGGCCGCCGAGCATCCGCCGAAGCTGCCCTTCATGCTCCCCATGACATCGGCGACCGCCTTGGCCCCGTGATCGATGCTATAGGCGGGATTGAAGGCCGAGGTCGCCCAGTATTGGCTCGCGGAATTGGTCACCAGATCAATGGTGATGCCCGATTCCTGCACGATGGTGTTGCCCGAAGTCTTGTCCGCGGCATTGAACCAGCTGAGCACGGCGGGATTGCCGTTAAGCCCTCCGGATACCGAGGCCGTGGCGGCCACGCCGTTAAGGGTCGCATAGCCGCGCTCGCAACCAGGGGTAACCTGGATGAGACCGTAGCTGTGGGTGCCGCAGGGAAGCTGGGTGTCCCACATGCTGATGGCGTCCACCTTGAACGACGATTCGATCACGATCATGGCCTTGAGCACCATGCCCAGGGATTCGTCCAGGCCGCGATTGTGCACGCCGTTCATGATGAATTGATCGAACTTGTCTTGTACGATATTGCTGGTGCCGATGGGATTCTTCTCCATGACCACATCGCCCATATCCTGGGCGGTGAAGGAAGTCAGGTTCTTCTTCATGGTGAAAAGCTGTTTGCCGGCGAAGACCACGGAATCGTTGTCAGCGGCGGCTTTGCGCAAGGCCGGGGCCGCCAGGGATTGGAAGCCTTCCTTCGCTTCCAGGCCACGGGCCGTGACCAGTACCTTGAGCGAGGAAACCGTCCCCCCGATGGCGACGCTGAGGATATGCAGACCGGGGTCAGCCTTGTCCGTGGCCGCCAATGCGAGGCTATGGGAGCCCGCCTGCATTTCGCCGCGGAAGAGCACCGCTTCCGCGCGTCCGTCCATGGCGAACAAGGCCGCGGTGAGCAGGCCGCGTTCGGGATTGTCTATTTCCAGCCTGTTGCCGCGCAGGGCGAAACCCGGGGCCCGGTTGGCCGCGCGATCGAGTAGCGAGACCTTGGGCAGCTTCAGTTCGAAGAGCCCATCGGCAACGGTCGTATCCGCGATGCCGGTGCGGATATGCGTCACCCGCACGCCGGCCGCCGGGCTTCCGCCCGCCATCACCCGTCCCGTGATCGCATCGGCCGACCATGCCGCCGAGGCAAACGCCATTACACCCAGGAATACCTGTCCCACGCTCGTTCTCATTGGAATCCTCCACCTAAGTCCAGGGTCCCCCAACCCTCGTCCGGACACTTTACTGGTACGCAAGTACCCCGGGTACAGCGTACCCTTGCGCCGAATATAGCGCGCACGTCGGTCAAACACCCGGCAAAATCGGCCGAACGGGCCGTTACTCGGCGAATTGGGAGGAACCCGGAGTTCCGGTTAAGGCAGGGGGCGAGGCAGTAAAGCCGTCAGGTCCAAGATATGTTCAACCGCTTTCCCAAAACCTCCCCGATGCGCTCCAAAGTCTTGATGGTGGGATTGCACTTCATGGGATTTTCAAGCTTCTGATAGGACTGATACGTGATGCCCAATCGGCGGGCGATTTCGGATTGCGTGTGCCCGTTCCTGAGTTTCCTGAGCTCATACGCGATCTCGATATGCGGTGCCACGACGATCGCGTGGTAGCTGCGCTTGCCGGTAAAGCTGCGCGCGGCCGGAAGTGCGTACCCGCGCTCAAATTCCGTTTCCAGGACCCCATTCAGGGCTTCATAGGCGTTGCCCAATGCTTCCCGAAGAGTATCGCCGTAGGTGTTGATGTTTGGAAAATCGGGGAAGGACGCGATGTAGCTTCCAACATCTTTCCGGATATGCGCGAAGAATTCCATCAGCCAACCTTCCGCAAGGAAAAGCTTTAGGATTTCTTTCCCAGTCATTTTAATATACAGCTTTTAAGTTGCATAGTAAAGCCCCTTTCTATAGGGAAAATCACAATCATCGCCACTTTCATCTGTGACTTATGGCACTGGTTCGGATTGGATAAGGCGGATTATTCAGGCTGGCGAAATGAAAAGGGCCCCGCCGATGGCGGAGCCCTTTAAAAGGAAGGATGGAATTGAGGCGCGCTACGGATTCGCGGTAGCTTCGGCCTCGGATTCGGCGCCGTTGCTTTCGTTTTCCGGACCCGAATCGCCCGGGCGGCCCAGGCAGATATTGATGGCGTCCTGGAAGCGGCGCCAGACGTAGTCGCTTTGCGCGCGCGGCACCGCGCCGATGCGGCGCCATTCGCGTTGCAGCTGTTCGGCATGGCGGGCGGCGGCCGGTCCCGGATTCTGGGCCAGCGCCTCGGCCTCGGAGATGAGATCGAGTTTCTTCTCAAGGCTCACCTGGGGATCCTCGGCAGGTATCCCCAAGGCTACCCTGCGTTCCTCGAAGAAGCCGTCGCAGGCGGCGTGGAAGCGTTCCCAGATGGATTCGCTCACGTCCTTGGGAACGGGGCCGATCTTCTTCCATTCCCTCTGCATGTTCTTGATGATTTCCGTCGCATCGTTCCAGTTGACGGCCTTCTCGGGATTGCCCTTGAAGCGGGCCAGATCCACGGGAAGGCTTTGCGTCTCCCAGGCGGCGCGGGTTTGGGCTTCTTCCGGCGTCAATTGGCGCGAAAGCCAGGTCTCGGCCAGGAAGCAGAGATCGGTCTTGCGCTTGAGGTTGCCCCCGCGCTCTTGATCGCGCTTGGCGGAGTTCTCCTTGAGGCGATCGAAGAAGGCGTCGCATGCGCCGCGGAAGCGCTTCCATAGTTCGCGGTCCGATTCGCGCGGGGCGGGACCGGTGGCCTTCCAGCGTTCCTGCAAGGCCTTGATCTTCTCGATGGTGGCTTTCCATTCCGTCGAGCCGATAAGGGACTCCGCTTCCACGCAGATGTCTTCCTTGGCCTTGGCGTTCTCCTCGCGACCGGCGCGTTCCTCGCCTTGCTTGGCCTTGCGGCCTTCGAAGTAGGCGTCGATGGGTTTGCGGAAGCGCTCCCACAGGGAATCGTCGGCTTCGCGGTTGCCCGCCGGGCCGATTTCCTTCCAGGCGGTCTGGGCTTCTTTGATGGCGTCGAAGCGGGCCTGATCGCCCGTGAGCGCTTCCAGCCCTTCCACGACCTTGATCAATTCTTCCTTGCGGGCCAGGTTCTGGGGCTTCTCCGCGTCGAGCTTCTCCATGAAGACCCGGCGGGCGCCGTAGAATTTCTCGCAGGCCCCGTGGAAACGTTCCCATACGGCGTCCGCCTGATCGCGCGGCACCGGGCCGATGGCCTTCCACTTTTCCTGGGCTTCCTTGATCTTCGCGCCCGCGTGCTTCCACTCGGTGGAATCCTGCAGCGACTCGGCCAGGGCGGCCAGTTCCTGCTTGCGGGAGAGATTGTCGAGGTTGTTCTTGTCCTTACGCTCGAAGAAGGCATTGCTGGCCGCGCGGAAACGCGTCCACACGGCCTCCGACTGGGCCTTGGGTACGGCGCCGATGGCCTTCCAGGAGCTTTGCGCCTCCTTGACGGTCTCCATGGCTTCGCGCCAATCGATTTCTTCGCTGGCGACGAGGGTCTCGATACGTACGCAGATTTCCTCTTTGAGCTTGAGGTTGCCTTCGCGCTCCACGTCCAGTTCCGCGAAGTACTCGCGGCAACGCTCGTACAGCTTATCGGAAACCTGGTGGTACCTATCCCATAAGGCTTCGGAACTATCCCAAGGCACCGGGCCGAGGGATTTCCACTCGGACTGCAATTCCTTGAAGCGGCCCACCATGGCTTTACGATCGTCCGTTTCGCTGGCGGCCAGCGTATCCAGGCGATCGCAGATGGTGGTCTTGGCGCGCAGGTTGGACCAGCGCAGCCAATCGGAAGCTTCGCGGAAGCGATCCAGGAAGGCCTGATAGCCGCCGAACAGGTGATCGGCCTCGGGACCGAAAGGGGCGGGGTGCAGGGAACGCCACTCGGCGTTCAATTCCTTGAAACGCTTTTCCGCGGCGCCCATGTCCGGGCTTTCCAACAGGGCTTCCATTTCGGGAAGCAGGGCGCGCATACGTGCCAGGTTGGCGGCGCGCATCCCGTCCACGGCGGTTTCGGTCGAAGCCGCGGCGGCCTCGTAACGCGCGCGGTACTCCTCGCGGCCCGGGAACTGGGCGGCGGCGGCCAGGGCCTTGGTCCACTCACGGCGAAGCTCGCGGAAACGATCGGCGGCCTGTCCCGGAGGAAGCTGGGCGAGGGCTTCGGCCTGTTCGCACAAGGCTCCCAGGCGGCCTCCGTATTCTTTCTCATCGGCGGCGCGGCGCACCGCGTTCTCGCGATCGCGTGAGCGCTTATCCAGCTTATCCACGGCGTTGCGGAAGCGCCGCTGCAATCCATCGTCGGCGGATTCGCCGGCGGAGCCTACCGAGAGGAAGCGATCGCGCAGGGTGCGGATTTCTGCGCCCTGGGGATTGCCTTGATCGCCTTCTCCGGCTTCGACGGACCCGGCTTGCGCCGGTTCGGCGGGCGGTTCCACCGTCCAGAGTACTTCCAGCTCGGCGCAAATGGTTTCCTTCAGCACCTTGTTGGAGGCGGACTGCTTTTCCTTTTCCTCGCGCTCGTTCTTCTCATGGCGCCAGCGGGCGTAACGCGCGCGGTACCGGGAGGAACCGTCGCGGAAACGGTCGAGTTTGGCGGCGTCCGGGCCCGCGCCCAGGGCGATCAGTTCCTCGAGGGCCGCTTCCGCCTCATCCACGTGGGTCTTGCCCTTTTCCCAGTCGTAATTCAGCGGCGGCTCGGCCGCGGCGGCGGCGGCCTTGTCCACGGCCGAAAGCACCAGGCCGAGTTTGGCGCGGTTTACCGTCGCCTGATCGGGACCTTTGGCGGCGGCGAAGGATTTGAGGCGTTCCTTGGCGGCGGTGCGCACGGCCTTGCTGCGCGCGCCTTTGGCCAGGCTTTCCAATTGGCCTTCGCGGGCCACCTTGTCCAGCGCCTTCAGGGCCAGGGCATTGTCCTCTTCCACCATGGCGACGGCATGGAAGGCGCCGGCGTGCACCAGCTTGGCGAAGGCGAGTTTGCGCACTTCCAGGGCGACCGCGCCCTTGGCGATGTCTTCCATGGCGCGTTGATCTTCGCCGATTTCCTCCAGGCAGATGCGAGCCTTCTCGATGGATTGGGGATCGGATCCCGCATCCTTGGCGGCTTGGACCTGGCTTTCGATCCAGGCCTTCTGGGCCAGGTCCTTGATGCCGCGGTCCGTGGTCCGGTCGCGCAGTTTGCGGAGCAGGTCGGCTTGTTTCAGCTTGCGCGCGGCGATCAGGCGGTTACCGCCGTCGGCGTCTTCCAGGGCCAGGCTGAGCAGCAGCTCCTGCTGGTCTTCTTCCAGTGCGCGGATGGCGGCGGCTCGCACGGCGGGTTCGCTGTGCTTCCACGCCGGTTTGAAGAAATCCATGAATCCCATGCAGGCTCCCGAGGGTATTTTTTTGGGGAGAACGCGAAGGGCGGACGCGCCGCCCCGGGCGTTATTCCCGAGGGATCATATTGTAAAAAATTCCGACCCTGCCGAGAAGAGAGGCTGGCGTTCTATGCCTGGAACGGAAGGGGGTGAAAAGGGGCTACCGGATCTCCGGTTCCTCGCAATTGTTGAGGCAATCGGTATCGGCGCATTGCCCCACCTGCAAGGTGATATGGTCCATGCGGAAGTCATGGCTGAGCGCGCGGGTGAGACCGGCGGCCACCTGTTTTTCGCTGGCTTCGCCGGCCGCGATGTCCACATGGGCGCTCAGGTACAGGTCCCGGCCGTTCATGGTCCACACGTGCAAATCGTGGACGCCGCGCACCTGCGCGGTCGCGAGCATGGCGCGGCGGACGGATTCCACCTCGACGCCCTCGGGAGCGCCCTCCACCAGGATATGCCCGCTGCGCCGCATGACATGGGTCCCGGACCATGCCATGGCGCCGGCGATCACCAGACTCAAGGCCGGGTCGGCCCACAACCATCCGTGCCAGAGGATGAGCAGCGCGGCGGCGATGGCGGCCAGGGAGGCGCCCAAATCGGTGAGGACATGCTGGAAGGCGCTTTCCTCGTTCACGGTCTTTTCATGGCCGCCGCGGTGCAGCCACCACGCGGCCAAGGCATTCACCGCCAGGCCCAGGGCCGCGACCCAGAGCATGGGCCCCGCCTCGATGGCGACCGGGTGGCGCAGCCGCAGGACCGCTTCGCCGGCGATGAATAGGGCCAGCAGGGCCAAGGTCAGCCCGTTCGCGAAAGCGGCCAGGATCTCGAACCGTTTAAACCCGAAAGTCTTCCCGACCGTCGCGCGCCGGGTACCCAGGGACACCGCGAAGGCGGAAAGGCCCAAGGCCAGGGCATCGGAGAGCATGTGGAATCCGTCCGAGATCAGCGCCAGGGAATGGAACAGCCACCCGCAGGCGATCTCAACTCCCATGAAGATCGCGATGATCCAGAAACCGGTGAGCAATTTCCCGTAGGAGGCATGTACATGACCATGATTATGCTCATGGTCATGCGGGTGATCGCCGTGCGGGTGGGAATGGGTTTCCCGGGCGTTTTGTGCGCTATGGGGGCCGCTGGCGCCGGGATCGGGCATACCCCTAATATACCCTATGGCCGGGGGCAAAAGCCCGCCGGGCCGGGCGAGCCGACCCCTCCCGATTAATCCGGGCCTTAAGAATGCTTTTAAGGCTGCTTAGGGGCGGAGGGTTCCGGCGCGGAAGGTTGCGCGGCATCCCCGCCGGTGGCGGCCTCATGGGGCGTGCGTGACGCGGGCGCGGTGGAGGAATCGTGGACTGCGGCGGAAACGCTTACCAGGTATTGGGTGATGGCGCGCTGCTGATCGGGATTGACCTTGGCGTTTTCGGCCATGCGACCCACCATTTCCGGCCAGTCGGCCGGCAGGATGGATCCGGGCGCCTTGAGGCTGTGGCAAGCGCCGCAGCGGCCGATGTAGAGGTTGCGGCCCACCTTCAAGGCGGCCAACGTAGTAACCTGACCGTTACGGCCGGCCAGCTCTACGTTTTTGGCGGTGGGCTTGGGGATGGCGCTGTTGCCCGCGCAGCCCGCGAGGGCCAGCGCGAGGGCCAGAGCAAGAGAGGAGAGCGGTTTAGATGTGGAAGGAAAAGAGCAGTCTCGCATTGATTTTCTCCCCATCGTCCAGGACTAGTATAGAACCTCCTTCCGACTTGGACAAGGCCGGAAGCTGGGGAAGCAGGGAGAACGCCAT
>JAHFCH010000153.1 GCA_023249635.1 Fibrobacterota bacterium | reverse complement strand
CCGGGGAACTCTACACCTCGCCATTCCTTTTGGCACTTGCCACCGTACCGTCGAAGTTACCCCTGGCAGAAAAAGGGCTTATAGGCGAAAAATCGTCTTCGTGCCATCTGATTGGGGCCAGATGGTATGACCCTGAATTGGGGATGTGGATGAGCCCGGATCCGGCGGAAGAGTTCGCCAATCCATACAGTTACGTAGGAGGAAACACCCCGAACCGGGTCGATCCCGACGGACTTTCATCCGGAGATGATGTTGTTGATTTGCCAACCAAAACAGTCAAAAGTGATTGCCCTGATGCGAATAATCCGGATTGTCCGACGCCGGAACCAACAAGTTACGGTCCTATTGATTATGTAATAGCTGGTGTCGCTCTTGCAGTCGGATCAGCTTGGGCAAGTAAAGATTGGATTGGTGATCAGGTTGGGAGCTTGTTTAGCAGCAGCCACAAGAAACATGGCGGTGAAAATGCCCCATCTCCCGCACCTCCTCAAGATCAGACCACTAGTTCCCTTCATCTCATGTATCCGACCTTTGATGGACTCACCTTTATACCGGATGCAACCACGGGGGGTAGTCTTTCAGAAATCCCTGTAAATGATCTATTCGATTACTATAGGAATCGAGGTAAAACGCGTGTTGCGCAGTCTCGACATCCAAATTACCAAAACGGCGAAACTTACTATGACGCGCAAGAATTATTTGGTGGGATCTTGGATATGGCAGTTCGTGCGCCCCTGCACGCACAAACTCCTGGTGCCAACACCACGGTTGGAGTCATGCCGGACCTTGTAAGCGGTCCAGAAGGCGCAGGTTTATCAGCAGGTCGAAAAACTGTAAGTGAGCTTATAGGGATGATGAATAAGCGGCCAAACGTTCTTGCTGAGTTCGCATCTGGAGATGCAGAGGCATATTTAAAAGCGATTAATGCTGAGGGAGCTCACATGCTTCAGGAAAGTGGTAGTTCCCACATTATCCTGCGACAGGATGTGGCAACGCGTCATACGGCATTCCATGAGTGGCTTCATAGGGTACTTCAAAGAAAAACCGGCGGACCGACTCCAGGAGAGGATGGGGTAATCGAGAAGTTTTTAAAACGTCATAAAAATCTTTTCGGGTTATAATTATGAAAAACATACTTGTAAATAAGATCTTTACCGTAAGCGAGACTCATCGCATTATTTTGCACATTAATTCCTTCGATTGGGATTTCACTCCTGGTCGGGCCGTGACGCTTTCTAGTGGTACGGTTTCTCTCGCCGGCATTCAAGTTGGCTTTGGAAATCACGAAGGCTTCGCCATCGTCGAGATTTCTCCTTCGGAGTCTTGGGAAAATGTGGAGAAAATTACGCGATCGTTGATCAATCAGAATAATGAATTGATATCACTTCAATCAGATTAGTTCACCGCATGACGCAAAGCGTCGGCGCGTTGAAAAATTTATGTACAGGTCTAAAAGTGAAGTTCATAGCCAAATATTCCATTTCTATACCTTTTCTTCTCCTCCACTTTTTCTGCACGCCTACCTACGCCAACAGCAACCACACCGTCTCCTGGAAAGCATTTGATACCCCCCACTTCCAAATCCTCTTCCATGACGACGTAGCGCCCCAAGCCCGCCTCGCCCGCGACTTCCTGGAGACCGCCTATGCGCGCATTACCAGCGATCTGGGCATGCGCGAGCGGGGCATCATCATTACCGTCGTATTGACGGGGGTGCCGGATGAATCAAACGGGAACGCGACCCCAGTGGGACATCGCATTATCATCTTTACCCGGCCGATGCAAGTGTTGACCACGGGGGATATCGCTTGGATGAAGCGGGTGTTGGCGCATGAATTGACACACCAAATCACCTTCCTCACTTTGCGCAAAACCTTCTGGGGATTGTACTCCGAGATTTATAAGACGGCTTATTTGCCGGCCTGGTTTTTGGAAGGCTTGGCCCAGTACGAAGCGGAAACGTGGGATGCCAAGCGCAATACCTTTTTCGCCCATGTCCTTTATAACTCGGCATTGGAAGCCTATCCGGAATTGGCGACGTTCACGAAATCCGATCCGGTTTCGGGGCGGCTGGTCTATGAGCAGGGCCATGCGTTCGTGCGCTTTCTGGTCGCGAGGCAGGGCGAGGATTTTTTGCCCGAGTTGTTGGCGCGCATCCGGGTGATTCCCTTTTGGACCGAACTGAAATATTTGTTGTCTCCCATCACCGGGTCCATATTGCCTTTGGAAGATGCCATCGGGGCGAAGACCGGAGTAGGCATCCGTCAACTCTATCGCGAGTTCACCGATTCGCTGCGGGTGGGAATGCCGGATAAGGTTCCCATGGCGCCCGCTTTGCGCGGCGGCGTGCCGGGTTTTGCCGCCGTGTTCCAGCTGAAAATCATCGACTCCACCTCGTTCGTATTCACGGGACAACGGGAATGGGATCGGCCTACGACTTCCCTTTTCATATCCCGCCGGGGCAAGGTTTCCGGCATCGGATTGGGGCATGTGAATCCGGTATTCGATCTCTCTCCTGATCGGAAAAAGGTTCTCTATGTCCGGACCCATATCGACTGGAATGGGGATGAGCGGGAACGGCTTTACGCTTTCGACTTGGCTGGCGGGCATGAGGTATTCATTTCGGAGGGGGCGGATCATCCAATCTTCTTTGGGAATGATTCCATCGCATTTTCCCATTATTCCCATGGGCGCCAACGGCTAACCTTATGCATTATTCGTCCGCAAATTCCGGTTTGCCTGGAGGTGGCAGCGGATAGCCTTTCCGGGCTCTTCGGCCTGTCCCGTTCCCGGCAAGGAATCCTTCTGAACGCGACCGACACGGCAGGACGGACCGGGATCTACGAATTTGTTTCCGGGGCAGGATTTACGAAACTCCTCAGTGATAGCGTGCACGCGGAATTCCCCGTGGAAGCATCGGATGGTTCGATTCTGATGCTGCGGGATAGAGGTGGGCTTTTGCAAGTGGATGCATTGGACCGCGCTACGGGTATGATAACACCAGCAAAAACCTTTCCGCTCGGGACCTTCTATCTGCACCAATCCGCTCCGGGTACGATTTCCGCCGTTGCCCAAACCCTTGGTGACGGCCAGTGGTCCATTCAACCCTCCGAAATACCTGAACCCGATTCAGGATTCTTTCCGCACGATTCATTGCAAGATGGCCCAGTATCCGAAGCGGACTCAATTCCCCCAACGGATTCCCTGGCGGGGATCCCGATCGATACCGTTGCCGTGTACGTGAAACCGGGATTCCTCTCAGGATCCATCCCGGAATTCGCATCCGCGGATTCGACAAGCAGGCCCGCGCCGGCGCGGACATATTATTCCTTGCTGGGGCTTAGGCCCTTAATCGGCACTCCCTTCATCGCCCGCACTTTCGAAGGCGCCGCCTTGGGTGCGAATGTATTCCTGCAGGATCCGCTGGAGATGCATACCCTGACGGTAACGGGAGGGTTGGCTCCGGATGGGGATTTGTACGGCTTCGATTATTACAACCAACAAACGCCCGTGGGTATCCAGCTATCGGCCACCAACGACTATTTGGATGTCGAACGCATACCCGTTCCCACCGGGTGGGACAAGTTGTATGTGGTCAGTACAGCGACCATACTCACCGCCGGGTTGCGCATTCCCATCCCGGTCGCTTTGCCCTATGGGCATTCGGTATCGTTGGGGCTCCGCGCTACGGTCAATCTTCGGGAATATAGCCTGGCGGGTATCCAGACTGGGGATAGCGTGGTAACGCACTACGCTTGGCGAAAAGACCGGATGGATACCCGATATCAAACCTTTTTGGGATATCAATTCTTTTCACCCTATGCGTACCAGGTTGCCCATCCGCTTTTGGCTACGGTTCTCGAAATCGGTCTGGCCCCGAATACGAACGGCATGGATTTATTCATGTATGCCCGTCAGACGTTCCCGATCTGGAGTGAGCTTACTTTCACCGCCCGGTTCTCGGGCGAGCATTGGAGCGATGAGGCGCATCTCGGGCTGGGAGAGCTTCCCGGATCGCAAACCGCCGAATATCTCTATGGAGGCCGGCAAGGCGGAAGGAAGAATGCCTACATAAGCCTGGATGTACCGCTCCATAAGGGATTCATAACGGAGTTACCCGTATTCGGATTGTGGAATTACCTGGGCGGATCCCTGTTCGGTTCTTTTACCCGCACTGCATACGAGGAACAGAATATCGATCACACCTACACCTTCAGCCCCTATGCCACCGAGCAAACCATCGTGGGGGGCAAGATTAGCGGCTTGTTCCATATCATGCGGCGCTCTCCCTTGGTATTGGCGTTTTCCTGTGGATATGACTTGAACCATGATGAGCGGGTGTTCAGGTTGCAGACTGAATTCTCGGGGCTCCCTTCTTCCCTATCCTTATCTCCCAAATACGCGCCGGGGCTTGGTGAGGCGAGGAAGCATTCACTGTGACGACATTCACACAATTCATTGAAAACATTACCACGGACGGAATATTTGTACCGATTTATTATCTTTCTAAACCGTAGCCCGCGATGCCAAAAACCGGAAAATAGCAGCCTAGAATAACCAGAGGAGAATTCCATGAAGAATATGCTACTTGCGTGCCTCGCATTTATCGCCATGCCCTTCGCGGCCACCACCGTGCAGGGCAAGATAAAGGAAATTCAGGCCTATAGTATCACCAATCCTGAAAAACCCAATGCATGCACCAATGGAAACATCTACGTGGTGATGGACAACAATATGACCTATTGGCATGCAGGGGCCGGTGGCGAGGGAGCCAATAATCCCATGCTGACGATTTTGATGGCCGCCTATGCGACCGGCCTTGCAATCAAGCTTGAGGTCGAAGACGCGGGCAGCAATTGCGCGCCTTCCAACTTCAAGCGGATCCTTGCGATCAAAATGGCCAAGCCTTGAAGAGCCGTCACCAAATAATGATCAAGAATATCCAAATCGAAACCTGATAGGAGTTGCAGATGAAAAAAGGGCTAGTGTTCCTGGTTACCGTATTGATGACCGGGATGGCCGCTTACGCTTCCCATGTTTGCGGTAGCAATGATTGCACCGAGGACGCCAAAGTGGATTTTATCCAAGGGGGGCGTGACGGTGGTTTCATGGTTTGTTTCGATAAGCCCGTGTATACGGATTCGGGGTTTCCGGGGCCAAAGCCCTTTCATTGCCAGAGCGGTCCTTCTTGCGTAACAATGGATGGTAACGACCCGGGGGCAAAGGCCATGTTGTCTCTGGTTTTGACCGCGAAGACCACCAATGCCAAGGTGGATTTCTACGTTCGGGACAACCAGTGTATATATCCGACGGGTGCTACGGGCTGGTGGCAGTTGTCCAGCCTCATTCTAGACCATTAAATCAACGGGCGGCGACCGCGTCCAGCCGCCGCGACAGCTCCTGCAGATCCCGCTCCAGCTTATCCATCGCCCCGTCCTCTTCGGGTGGGGAATGGAAGTCGCCGTAGTCGTCGAAAATCTGCTTGCCGCGCTTGTCGTCGCGCGCGAGCGAAGCGAGTATGGTCGCCTTGAGCGCTGGGATGCGCGGCCTTTGCGCCGCCGTCCAGGTTTTCATCTCGCTGCCATGCGAACCCACCGATAACTCTTTGCCGACGGCGGCCACGAGGTCGACCAGCTCCGGGTCCCAGGCTTCGCGCGGGCGATCGGCGAAGGTGCGCAACAGGAAGAAGGTCAGGTAGTCTTCGTAGGCGCCCAGGGCGCGGTCGCGAAGCTTGCCGCGCATGAAGTTCTTGCCCAGGCCCGGCACCTGGTCTTCCAGATAGTATTGGCGATCAGGCGCGGAAGCGCGCAGGCTTTGATGGGCCTTTAGCGCTTTGCGCGCGATGGCGGTGGAGAAGATCCGTCCCGCGAAGAATCCGGTCTTCCAGGTCGAGGCGGCATCGTGGCTGAAGTCGTGGCGGCGCGCTTCATTCGAGCTCTCGAACTTGTAACTGCGGCGCACCAGGGAGTAGGCGTTGTCGGACCACATCCAGCCGGGCACGATTTCGTTGATGGCCGGGCCCAATTCCGGGAAGCCGGCCAAGGGCTGGTTGATGAGCGAGAAGGGGAAGGCGAGCCGTTGGGGTAAGGTGGAAACGCCCGAGGCGATGATGGAATACGGCGAGTCTTCGAAGTTGGCCGGGAACTTGATGGAGCAGCCCAGTCCGAAAAAGTTGCCTTCGCCGGGGCGGATTTCCTGGTCGGGCTTCTTGCCGGTGTGGTTGCTGCCCACGTTGGCGCCGTAGGCGATATTGCCGCGGCCTTCGGGCCAGATGGCTGAGATGAGCAGGGACTGGTGGTGGAAGCCGACGAAGGGGCCGACGAGCGAAGCGCTCATCTCGCCTTTGTTCACCTGGGTGTTGGGGCCGACCACGGATTGGAAGACCATTCCGCCCCAGGCCACGGAGCTGTGCTCGAGCAGGATGCTTTGCGAGACCTTGCCGGACGATTCGACGCGGGTGCCCGGCTGCAGCAAGGCGCGTTCGATCCACGCCTCTTCGGCGACGACGCAGGTTTCGCCAGGGGCCGAGAGCAGGGCGGCTTCGCGGATGAGGGAGGCGCCCGCGATATGGGTGCCGGGGCCGATGTAGGCCGCGTGGATATGGCGGGCGTGCAGCACGGCGGCGCCTTTGCCTACGTATCCGAAACGGCTTTTGAGCGGCGTGAGGGCGTCGTCGAGTTTGGCCTGGAAGGCCTTTTGCGCCTCCACGGTCAGGGACAGGGCCGCCACCGCGTCGTCAAGGGAAAGCGAGTCCCATAGCCAAACGCTGCGCATGCCGGACTCGGTACCGGGATGGATGGAGGAGCCCAAGCTGAACAAGGTGGGCGCGGGGCAATCGAGTTCGCCCAAGCCTACGAGGATGGCGCCGTCTTCGATCACCTGGCGTTCGAGCCGCGCGATACTGTAAAGGCAGGCGTTGCCGATCACGGCGTCAAGGACGCGGCAGTTGGCCATGCCGGCGGGCCAGGTGCGGCCGTCGGGGCCGGGCCATGTGCCTTTGAAGCCCGCGAGCAGCACGTCGCCTTCGAACCAATTGTTACGGATGGTCTCCAGGCCGTCGTCGCTCTCGATACGGACGCGGGCCCAGTCGGCGCAAATATTGCCTTGGCTTTCGAGGCAGAGGCGTTCGCCGTAGCTCAAGGGGCGGCCCGCCAGCAGGCGGCGGTCGGCCTGGGTCAGGCGGCGGAGGCCGGCGACCAGTTCCGAGGTTGCCAGCACCTTGGCGAACTTGGCCGACAGGTCTTCCAGCACATAGGATACGTTCGCGCCCGGGACGTTCTTTCCGCTCATCTATAAAAGCTATTCTAAATTCCCGGCGTGCCCCAGGTCCATGCATTTTTCGATTTCGACGACACCCTGCTGAGCGGCGATAGCATCCTGTATTGGTTGCGCTTCTATTACCGCCATCGGCCCCGGCGCCGCGTTTTCCAATTGGCCAATTGGATCGGCCTGGCCCTCGTCTCCTTGCGGCTTATCGACAGCCATACCTTGAAGCGGATTTTCCTGATGCCCATGGGCTACGAGCCTCCGGCCGAACTCGATCGCCTGGCCGCCGATTTCGTCCGCGAGGAATTGGCCGGGCGCTTCCACATCCCGGTGCTGCGGCGGTTGTGGACGCATCATCTGCTGGGGCATAAGGTGGTCATCCTCTCCGCCAGCGCCACCTTTTACCTGAAGCATCTGAAAACATTCCTGCCCATGGCCGACATCCAGGGTTCGGACCTGATTTGGCCGGAGCGCGGCTTCGCGTTGCCCAGGTACAAGGACGGGAACCTGCGGGGCGAGAACAAGCTCAAGCGCATGCGTGAATTGGGCTATGGGCCCGCGCAGCCGCTTTCCTTCGCCTATTCCGATCATCAGCACGATCGCTTCCTGCTGGCTTTCTCGGAATTCCCGGTATGCGTGCGGCCGACCGGGAAGCTACGCAAGTTGGCGGCGGACAAGGGCTGGCCTGTGATGGATTGGGAGGAAACCGGAAAGTTACCCCGGTGGCGGGTCTTGCTGGCGAAGTTCGGGCTGCTGGTGCTTGCGGCGGGACCCGGTTTGCCCGCGACCGGAAGCGATCCCCTCAAGGAAGCGGCCTCGGCGCGCGAGTACGCGCCGGAGCATGTACGCGCGTTGCGGGAGCGGGTGGGGGCATTGCCTGTGGACGCGCTGGCGCGCATCTTCGGGGTCTCGGAGCGGCCCCCGGCTCAGAACACGTAGCCCAATTGAAGGGCCCACTCCCGCCTGGGGAAATGGTTGCCCTGGGTGTCATTGTGGTAGGTGGAGAGCTCGCGGGAATAATCGTAGTTCAGGAAGAAATCCCCGAATAGCGGGCCGGTCGCCAAGCCCCAGCCGTAGGTATACCACGGGTCATCGTTCTCGCGTCGATCCCGGTAGGTGCCCCAGCGCAGGTGCACGATCTCCAGGGCGGTGGCTTCGACGCCGCCGCGCTTGACCATTTCCCGCAGGTAACGCCCAGGTAACCCCCGCATTTCATGGAAGAAGGCGGGAAAAGGGGCCAAGGGTTCCCCGTCGGAGTCGCGCCCGGCGAATCCCTTGTCGATCTCCAGGGTCGCCAAGAAGCGTAGTGGCGTCCATTTGCGGCGGAAGCGGATCTGGGCTTCCATGGGCTTGTAGATCCCGCTCCATCCCAGCCGGTACTGCATGGGGAGGGGATCGCGGAAGGACGGGTCGTTCCGGTATTTGTATTCCGCATCGGTGCCGATGTTGAGGAATGCCAGCCCGAGATACTGCTCCATGCCCTTAGGGAGATAAGGGAGTTCCAGGCGCGCGGAAGCGCCCACGTCAAGCGCCATACCGTCGGCCAAGGTCCTGCTTACCGTACCCAGCGAGTCGAGGTAGCGAAACCCCGTCTCGAATCGATGGAAACTCAGCCCCCCAGTCCAGGCGAAAGCGCCGAGATCGCGAGCGGGCCCTCGCTGGAAGGCATCCTCGGCCACGGACCAGGTCAGGCTCCATTCGCTTTCTTCTACGTCATCAGATTGTGGATAGCGGATTACCTTGCGGTCGTACGCGAGGTAACCGAGATGCTGGTAATAGACGGCCGGCAAGCGGTATAAGACTGAACCGTACCAGGGGCCCAGGTCATCCATGTTGGGGAGGAGCGGACCATTCCAATCCACCATTCGGGTATATCCGGGAACGAGATCAATCCAGGCGGGATGCCAGGAAATGGCGGTGCGGCCACGGGGGAAACTGAAGGCAGGCAGTGCCGGATTGAAATGCGACGACCGGGCCCGATCCGGTACGGCCACACCGGCTCCGCCCATTCCGCCTTGGCGCGGGCCTTGCCGCATCTCCAGGGAAAAGGCGGCGGTGCCGACTTCGGAATGCACGGGTACGCAGAAAAAAGACAAGCCCACTATGAATAGGGCGAACACGGGCCGTAACAAAAGAACCTCCGGAATCGGGCGCAATGGAAATGGTAAATGTAAAGGTAGCCAATCCCGGCGCGTCGCCGTCACCATGAACTATGGTGCTAGCGCGCCCCATGCCCCGTCAGCACCACCCACACCGTGCGCAGCAGGATGTAGAGGTCGAGCGACAGGGACATGTTCTCGAAATACCACAAATCGAACATGACCTTGGTTTTGACGTCGTCGATGCTGGTATCGTAACGGTGCTTCACCTGGGCCCAGCCCGTAAGGCCGGGCTTCATCTTGAGACGGCGCAGGTACAGCGGTACCTCGTGCTTGAGTTGATTGATGAAATGCTGCCGTTCCGGACGCGGCCCCACCAGGCTCATATCCCCGATGAGTATGCACCAGAGCTGGGGCAGTTCGTCGATGCGCGAGCGCCGCATGATGCGCCCCAGCCGGGTAACCCGCGTGTCACCGGCGGTGGCCCATTGCGGCCCGCCCAACTCGGCGTCGGTGCGCATGGTTCGGAACTTGTGCACGCGGATGCGCTTGCCGTACAGGCCGATGCGCTCTTGGCTGTAGAAAACCGGTCCCTTGGAATCGAGTTTGATGATAATGGCGGTGAGCAGCATCAACGGCAAGGCCGCGGCCAGCACTACGGCCGAGATCACGATGTCCATCAGGCGCTTGAGCTTGGCTTCCCAGGCCGGCATGTGCTCCGGGAACAGCACCTTGAGGGTGATGCCGTGGACGGCGCTGGTCTTGAAATGCCCGCTGGCCACGTCGTATAGATCGGGCACGATGAAGATGGAAAGCGGGAACTCGGCCACATGGGAAAGGATGCGGATGATCTCGTTATGCGAGGCCGATTCATGGGAGATGATGATGCCGCCGACCTTGTGCTTGGGGATCAGTTCCGGCAGATCGGCGTACTTGCCCAATACGGGCGCTCCGTGGTATTCCCGGCCCTTGGGCCCCGGGTTCTCGTCCACGTAACCGGCGAGTTTCCATCCCATCTCGGGCACATCGGCCAGTTCCTTCTGCATCTGCAGCCCGGCGTCGGTGGCGCCCAGGATAAGCACGCGGTCGAGGCCGACGCCCTTGCGCAAGAGGCTGCGCACCAGCGATTGGGACAACATGCGGAAGCCGTTCACGGAGATGAGAAAGGTTCCCCAATAGGAAAGGAAGGAGGCGGCCCGGGACCAGGTGAAGACGTGGTTGAGCTTGTGTTCCTGGATCTGCTCCAGGATATCGGACCCGGTGGTCACGGCGAAGATGATGAGGCAGCCGGTGGCGATTTCCTTGGAGACCACGAGCAACTGCACGGCGCGGGATTGCAGGTACCAGTCCCGGTAGAGGCCGCTGATGAAGAAGTAGGCGATCCAAACCAGCGAGAGGATGAAGGCGACGCGCGAGAAGTGGCCGAAGTGGCGCTCGGGATCCAGGGAGTCGGGGAAGAGACCGCTCTGGTAGCGCATCCAGAAAATGAGGGCGAAGGCGACGTTGAAGGAAACCACGTCGGAAACGAAAATCAGGTACTTTTCGAATTTCCTCGCGAGCATGGCTATATCCCGGCCCCCAGACCCCGGCTGTAATTTACAAGGCCGGCAGGCATGGACCCCTATCCTCTACCGGTAAAACCTCAAAACCTGGGTCGGCGCCTGGATGATATCCATCGCATCGATGCGTTTCAAGGCTTTACGGACGTTGGAATTCTTGGTCGCATGGGTCAGGAATATCACCGGTACATGCTCCGGATCATGCTCGGGCTTCTGCACCAGGGCACGGATGGAAATGCCCTCTTCGCCCAATACCGTGGTCACCTTGGCCAAGACGCCCGGTTTGTCCACGGCGGTGAGACGCAAGTAGAACTCGGTCTCCAGTTCGTCGATGGGAACGAGTTCGGCCTGGTTGCGGGAGGAGAAGAAACCCATAGGTTGGGCCTTGGGGTTGCCTGTCGCCAATTGGCGGGCGAGGGAAACCAGATCCGAAACCACCGAGCTCGCGGTCGGCAGCTTGCCCGCTCCCGCGCCCGTCAGCAGGATGGCCCCGACCGCCGAGGTCTTCAGGTAGATCGCGTTCAGCACGCCGTCCACCGTGGCCAACTGGTGCTTCTTATCCAACAGGGCCGGATAGACGTTGGCTTGGATGTTGCCGGAGCGATCCTGGGATACTATGCCCAGCAGCTTGATGGCAAAACCCATTTCCTCGGCCATGGCGATGTCCACGTCCGAGATGGTGGTGATGCCCTCCACCGTCATGTTGGCGAAGTCCACGTACTTGCCGTAGCACAAGGAGGCGAGGAGTGCCACCTTGTGTGCCGAATCGGTGCCTTCGATGTCGAAGGCGGGATCGGCCTCGGCGTAGCCCAGTTCCTGAGCCTGCTTGAGGGCCGTCTTGAACGGCAGCTGCTTGGATGTCATTTCCGTGAGGATGTAATTGCAGGTACCGTTGATGATGCACGCCAGACCGTTGATGTCGTTGGCGATGAAGGCTTCCTGCAAGGTGCGGATGATGGGGATGCCCCCGCCTACGGCCGCTTCGAAGAGCAGGAAGGTCCCGGATTTTTCGGCCAAGGGGAACAATTCCTTGCCGTGCTTTGCCAACAATGCCTTGTTGGCGGTGATGACGTGCTTGCCGTTGGCGAAGGCCGATTCGACCCAGGCGCGCGGGGCGTCTTCGCCGCCGGCCAGCTCGAGGATAACGTCCACGTCGGGCCGGGCCGTCAATTCCAGGGGATTGCGCGTCGTGAACGGGGCTTTGGCCGCGAAACGGTCTAATCGGGCCTGGGAGCGGGAGCAAATGCCCATAAGTTCGAACTCGAAACCGAGGCTGTCCCGGAAAAAGGCCTTGTGCTGCTCCAACAGGTCCAAGACGCCTGAGCCTACCGTGCCCAGACCGATGATACCGAGACGAATCTTCATGGGAAAGAAAGTTAGCAAGAATGCCCCTTTTTCCTATTTTTCGCCCTCCGATTCCGGTCGGTAATCTACCGGCGGGAGGGGATCGCGGATTCCCGGGAAGCGGGCTATGGTTGGAAAAACGGCATTGATAACGGGCGTCACCGGCCAGGACGGATCCTACCTGGCGGATCTCCTGTTGGAAAAAGGCTACCAGGTCCATGGATTGGTCCGTTCGGGATCGAGGGCGTCCTCGGCTTGGCTTGAAGAAACGAAAGCAACGTCCGCGAAACTCGGCAGGGTTTTTCAACTGCATACCGGCGACATCGGCGATTGGCAGGGTCTGGATCGCCTTTTCCGCGAGTTGCGTCCCGACGAGGTGTACAACCTGGCAGCGCAAAGCCAGGTGGGGGAAACCTTCAAGTCCCCCATCGCTTCGGTGGAAGTGGACGGGACCGGTGTCTTGAGGCTGCTGGAGTGCATCCGCCTCAACAAGCTGGAGACACGGTTCTACCAGGCCTCCTCGGCGGAACTTTTCGGCAAGGTGCGGGAATCCCCTCAGAACGAAACTACGCCGTTCCATCCCTGCTCGCCTTACGCGGTGGCCAAGCTGTACGCGTTCTGGATCGTCAAGCATTACCGCGAGGGCTACGGCATGCACGCCGGCAACGGCATCCTCTTCAACCACGAAAGCCCGCGCCGCGGCGAGAATTTCGTCACCCGCAAGATCACCCTCTCTCTGGCGCGCATCCGCACTGGCCTGCAGGAGACCCTGCGACTGGGGAATATCGACGCGAGGCGGGATTGGGGGCATGCCGCCGATTTCGTGGAGATGATGTGGCTCATGCTGCAACAGCCAACGGGGGACGACTACGTCACCGCCACGGGTGAGTCCCATACCGTTAGGGAATTCATCGAGGCTGCGTCTGCTTTTGCGGGTTTCGAAATCGTCTGGGAAGGCAAAGGCCTGGAAGAGGTCGGGCGCGATCGAAAATCCGGTAAGGTCGTGATCGAGATCGATCCGCAATTTTACCGGCCTTCCGAAGCCGCATTTCTGCTCGGAGACCCGGCCAAGGCCAAGGCGCGCCTGGGTTGGGAGCCCAAGGTAAAATTCGTTGATTTGGTGCGCATGATGATGGAAGCCGATCTGGCGCGGATCAGCCCGAAAACCTAGTCCGCTCTCATCCCTGCGCCCCCTCCCCGGGTACCCCAAAAGATCGGGTTTTTTCTATTTTCCCAGCCTTTCCGGGATTTTGGAAGGAATCGAAAGATGGCTAAAGTTGCGCTAATCACCGGGGTGACCGGGCAGGACGGTTCGTATCTCGCCGAGTTCTTGCTCGAGAAGGGGTATGAAGTCCACGGGATCATCCGACGCACCTCCCTGTTCAACCGGGATCGCATTGAAGTTGCCCGCAATGCCGCCATCAAGGCCGGCAAGGTCTATGAACTGCATTACGGGGACATGGGCGATTCCAGCAGCCTTAATCGCATCATGGCCGCAGTCCGCCCGGACGAGATTTACAATCTGGCCGCGCAAAGCCATGTCCAGGTCTCTTTCGACTCCCCGGAGTTCACCGCCGACGTGGATGCCACCGGCGTGCTCCGCCTCCTGGAAGCCGTCCGCAGCAACAAGCTGGCGAGCCGGCTCTACCAGGCTTCCACCTCCGAATTGTACGGCTTGGTGCAGGAGACCCCGCAGACCGAAACCACCCCCTTCTACCCGCGCTCGCCCTACGGCGTCGCCAAGCTCTACGCGTTCTGGATCGTGAAGAATTATCGCGAGTCCTACGACATGCATGCCAGCAACGGCATCCTGTTCAACCACGAATCGCCCCGCCGCGGCGAGAATTTCGTGACGCGCAAGGTCACCATCTCCATGGCCAAGATCAAGGCCGGCCAGCTTGAGTCCATGCGTATGGGCAACCTGGACGCCAAGCGCGATTGGGGCTACGCCAAGGACTATGTCGAAATGATGTGGATGATGCTGCAACAGCCCAAGCCGGACGATTACGTCGCGGCCACGGGCGAAACCCATACCATCCGCGAGTTCATCGAGAAGGCCGCTCCTTATGCCGGCTACGATATCAAGTGGGAAGGTTCGGGCGTGAACGAAGTGGGCCGCGACAAGAAGACCGGCAAGATAATCGTCCAGGTCGATCCGAAATTCTTCCGCCCCGCCGAAGTGGAACTCCTCCTCGGGAATCCCGCCAAGGCCAAGGCCAAGCTCGGCTGGACCCCCAAGGTCAAGTTCGAACAACTCATCGAGATCATGATGAAGGCGGATTTGGAAGCGGTCTCCTCCGGCAAGCTATGAACATAGGGCTCTTAGCGGCGGTCGCGGCGGTATCCGCGGCTTCCGCCGCCGAGGATTGCCGTGTCCCCCTCGATCGCTCCCTGACCCTCCGCTCCCGTTTCCCTTTCGCGATCGAGACCGAGTATGGCCGCATGGCCGCGGGGGAATCCCGGCTCGCTTTCACCCTTCCGAGGCCCGTAGGCGCAGAGTGCGGTGACTCGGGTCCCGCTCCCCTCCTTGCTTTCCCGTCCCCCGATTCCGCGCAAGCCTTTTCCGTCCGCCTAATGGCCGGGGAAGAATACCGTAACGACGGGGATGGGGTCTATTCCACCGAGGTCGGGGGGGTGTTCCAGGGAACCAAAGGACCGGCTTCCGCCCATCTCGACGCTCGGATGTTCAGCGAAATGGGGGGCGATGCTACCCGCCCTTCCTTCGATCGCGAAAGCGCGGACGATCAGAAAGAAGGCGTTACGGGATCGGTCGACTACCGTTCCTACGCGCGTTTCCGCGGCGACTTCAACCTCGATCTTGCCTTCGGCCGCCTGACGGTCGCGCGCGACGCGGCCCATTGGGGACCGGGCCTTTACGGCAACGCAGTGCTGTCCCAGGAGGCGGTCCCCTTCTATCAATACGTTTACGCCGCCCGCATCGGCCCGCTCTCGATCACCAGCCTGTACGGCGATCTGCAGATCGGCGACAATCAAAATTCATCCTCCGGCGACGACGGCAGCCGCAATTTGTTCGCGCACCGCTATGAGTTGGCCCTGGGCGCAAACGTGCTCTTGGGGATCTCGGAGCAACTGATCCTGTTCGACGCTTCCAAAGCCTATCTGTTCGCCCCCATCTTCCCCCTCTTCATCGCCAAGAGCCTGATGGTGGAGGAGAGCAGCAACGGGAACATCGCGTTCGACGCGACCTGGCGCCTGCCCTGGAAAGGGCTGGTGTACGGCGAATTCATGCTCGATGATCTGGAGTCGCCTTCCAGCCTGCTCGTCAAGGACTACGCGCAGAACAAATGGTCCGCGCTGGCGGGTACGCATTTCGTGAGGGATTTCCCTTGGGCCCGCGCCGGCCTTATCGCCGAGTACAGCCATGTGGAACCCTGGGTCTATTCCCACTTCAAGCCCAATACCGCCCAGTCGCTCAACCTGGGCGTCCCGCTTGGCAACCCATACGGTCCCGACTCGCGCACCTTGATCCTCAAGCCGTATGCCCGCTTCCGTAGCGGGCTGTATGCCGGGATCGCCGCGGGCCTGTTCTGGAAAGGACATGGGCCGGGCGCCGATCCCGCACAGCCATCGCCCCAGGATCCCCTCACGCCGAAGAACGCGCTGGCGGGTGAAACCGCCCCCGACTTCGCGGTGGAGCCGCGTATCGCCTATGCCTGGAAATGGTTCGCGGCGGCCCTGGACGCGCGCCTGGGCGATGGCGGGCGCGTGGCGGCCTCCCTCAGGGCATTTCTTTGAGTGCTGTTCCCGTTAACCTGTGCGTCGACGCGCGTATGATCGCGCATTCCGGAATCGGTACGGTCCTGCGGAACCTACTTCCCTTCCTGATCGGGGACGGAAACCTGCGGGTTACCCTGATGGGAGAGCGGGCGAAACTTTCGGTCTTCCCATGGTTCGTTCCGGACTGCTTCATCCCACTGGAAGCGGGCATTTACAGCCCCAAGGAGCAGGTGGAGCTATCCGCCAGAATCCCTGCTTGCGACATATTCTGGTCGCCGCATTACAATGTCCCTCTGTTCCCGATCCGGGCTCGCAAGCGCCTGGTGACCATCCATGACGCATTCCATCTCGCGTTTCCCCGAAGCCTATCTTTGCCCAAACGGATTTATGCCCGCTTGCTCATGGGAGGGGCGGTGCGCCATTCCGACGCCGTGGCGACGGTGTCGGAATTCTCCAAGACCGAAATCGCGGAGCGCCTCGGGATCGATCCCGGCCGAATCTCCATGATCCCAAATGGCCGCGATCCGGACTACGCGCGTGTGACCGGAGCCCCGAAGCAAGAAGGCGACTACCTCCTTTTCGTCGGGAACGTGAAGCCGCATAAAAACATCCAGGGGGCCATGCGGGCCTTCATGCGGGTTTCCGATCGCCATCCCGGCCTTACCCTGCGCATCGTGGGCCGTAAGGAAGGATTCATCACGGGGGATCCCGCCGTGGAGAAACTCGC
>JAHFCH010000152.1 GCA_023249635.1 Fibrobacterota bacterium | reverse complement strand
GCTGAAGGACATCGTAACCGAGGCGCTCCAAGGCCACAACCTGGCAATGCCGGGCGATTTCGATTTCAAGCTGAAGGGCACGCTGCGCGAACGCGAATACACCGTGCAGTACAACGAAACGGATCTCGACTTCGTGTGCCGCCTGCTCGAGGACGAAGGCATCTTCTATTACTTCGATCATAGCGGCGAAAAGGAGAAGATGATCATCGGCGACAATGTGGACGCCATGACCGAACTGCCCAATACCCCCAAGGTGGATTTCATGGGCGAGGCCGGGCTTTCGCATCTGCAGGCCGATGCCGAGTCGCCGGACCATGTCTCCAAACTGCGCCGCACCCAGCGCATGATCACGGGCAAGGCTTCCATCAAGGACTACAACGACCGCACGCCCGATACCACCGTGATGGGCACGGAATCCGGCGCAGGCGAGGGCGAAGATTACCAATACGGACCCCAGGCGCTCAACACCGGGGAAGCCGGACGCATCGCCGGCCTGCGCACCCAGGCCCATGCCGCCCTCAAGATCAAGTTGGAAGGATCGGGCATCTGCCGCGACTTCCGCGCCGGTATGCGCTTCGAGCTCGTCGATGCGCACGGCCCCGGCCACCTGGACGGCAAGTACACTTTGCTGCGCGTACGCCACCACGGCGATCAGCGCGAAGGCTTCGAGAGCGACCAGAACAAACTCATTTACGAAAACGCCTTCGAGTGCATTCCCGCCGACAGGGTGTTCCGCCCCTCCCTAAAGACGCCGAAACCCAAGATCCCGGGCTTCCTCTCTGCCAAGGTGGATGGCGTTTCCGGGAAGTACGCCTACCTGGACGAAGACGGCCGCTACAAGGCCAAGCTCCCCTTCGATTTGACCAGCGCCCATGACGGGGCCGCCAGCCTGCCCATCCGCATGAACCAGCCGTACGGCGGCCCCAATTACGGCACGCATTTCCCCATCCACATCGGCAACGAGATCCTGCTCGCCTTCGAGAACGGCGATCCGGACCGCCCCGTGGCCCTGGGCACGGTGCCCAACCCCAGCAACGGCTCCCCGGTCAACAAGCGCAACGCGTCGGAGAGCATCATCCGCACCGCCAGCGGCCACCAGATCAAGCTCGATGACAAGGAAGGCAAGACCGTCATCGAGATCATCACCAAGGGCAAGCACGTCATCACCCTGAATGATGATCCGGACCACCAGGAAATCCGCATCAAGAGCACCAACGCCAACGAACTGGTCTTCGACGACAAGAACAAGCACATCACCATGCAGACGCCGGAAGGCGCGCATATCCTGAAGATGGACTACGACAAGAAGGTGTTCTCGGTGGACACCAAGTACGGGCACAAGCTGACGATGGATGACGAGGCGAAGAAGATCGCGGTGCAGACCAAGCAGAACCATATTCTGGCGCTGGATGATGATAAGAAGCTGATCACCTTGCAAGACGGCAAGGGCAAGCATGTCTTCCAGATCGACGTAGGCAACTCGAAGGTGGCCATCACCACCGAAGGGGATCTGGCCTTCTCGGCCAAGGGAACCCTCAACATCGAAGCCAAGGAAATCAATATGGAGGCCAAGCAAGGCGCCATCAACGTCAAGGCCATGAAGGACATCGCCATGGAAGGCATGAACTTCAACGCCAAGGGCAAGCAGAAGCTGGTCTTGGAAGGCACCTCGGAAGCCAGCTTGGGCGCAGTGCAGGTAAAGGTCGAAGGCAAGGCATCGGTAGACATCTCATCCAAGGGCCAGACCAAGGTGGGCGGTCTACAGGTGAGCGTGGCCGGCCAGGTGATGAGCGAGATCAAAGGCGCAATGGTGATGATCAACTGATGGAATGGCTAACCCTAATCGCGCCGGGCTACGGCCCCGACGGCTCGCCCCTGCTTTCCATCCTGTGCAAGCGCACCTACAAATTCGCCCACGGCAAGGTCGCCGTGCCCGATGCGGAGAAGCAGATCCCCTTCCACGAGAAGGACGAATTCCTGGACGAAGGGGATCCCCTCAAGAACGCGCCCCGCTGCGAAGGCGAAGTCATCGCCTTCAAGCCCTTGACCGACGTCATCGTCCACGCCAGCGCCTACGCCCCCGTGGGCAAGACCGTGGCCTTCGTGGATGCGGGCATTGCCGTGGGTCCCATCCGCAAACTGATCCGCGTCACCGGCGATCGCAAGGTAATCGTGAAAGGGGTGGGAATCGAATTCAGCCAGCCCGAACCTTTCGCATCCATGCGCCTGGACTACTCCCGCGCCTATGGCGGCAAGGACGGCCGCTCCCTGCCCGGCGTCGAGTACTCCTATCCCAGGAACCCCGTAGGCAAAGGCTTTGCCATCAAGAATGATCCCGCCCTGCTGCAAGGCCTGGCGCTGCCCAACCTGGAGGATCCCAACAAGTTGCTGACCCCGGCCAACCTCGTGATGGGCAAGTACGAGAACTGGAGCAAGTGGCCCGAGCCGGTCGCCTTCGGGTACGCGCCGCGCAATTCCTTCCCACGCCTGCAGCAGAGCGGCCTCAGCAAGCCCGATCAGATCGACGCCGAAGCCGATCGCCAAATGCGTATCACCGACATGGCCGAAATCGGCGTGCCCGGTCAAAGCGAACCGCCCTCCCCCATGCCCCTGATGAATCCGGAGTTCTTCAACGGCGCGCCTCCCGGCCTTAAGCTGCCCTACCTCAAGGGCGACGAGACCATCAAGATGCGCTTTTTGGATGCGGCCAACCCCGCCTTCGAATTCCAACTGAATCCCGAACGGCCACGGCCCGTGCTGGACGTGGGCGAGGGCCGGGTGGAGATGCCCGTGACCCTCCAGACCCTGGAGATCTACAAGGCCACCAATCAATACACGGCGGTGTGGCGCGGCTCGGTGAAGTACCAGGGGCCGGAAAGCCTGCGGCTGTTCACGAAGTTCGAGTATGGGGTCCTGGATTGATTTCCGCGGCGGCGTTGCTCGTCGCGGCAGCGCTGGCCGCGGGAGACGAGCCCTCGCCTCCGGCGGGATCGGCGGGGGCCACCGTGAAGGATAGTAGCATCGTCGTTACCGTACCCGAAAAGGTACCCCTGCAGAAGGGCGGCGGCGATTCCGGGAAAACCAAGGGTTGCAAATGGAAAACCGTGCCTTGGCATGGGACGGTCAGGATTCCCGCCTCGGCCTCGCTGGCCTACTTGGACAAGGCCGGATTCCAGGCCGGTACCGCCGGTCTCACGAAATCAGAGATTACCGCAGTGATGAGAAAGCGGACCCATGAAAAGGCGCAAGTCCTCTCCGACCTCACGGACGAAACCGCCCGCGAAGCCGGTAGACTTTCATCCCTCCCCGGGCCCGAATCCGCGCGGCTGTATGCCATATTCCTGGAGGGGTACGGTATTGGCCGCAGCTTTGGGGCCAAGTTGGAAGACGTAATCCAGGTACTGGCCGGGCGCGTGGACCTCGACGCCTTGGAAACGGAATACGCCGCCCTTCCGGGTTCGCCGAAGGCGGGCGCAACGGATACGGCCCTCTCTGCGCGGACGCGGGAAGCCTGCGCCCATGCCGCCGCAGCCTTGGGAGAGCCCGCTTTCCTGAAGCTCGCTTATGTATCCCGCAGCCAACGAGTGATTTTCGTCGGCAAGCCTTCGATTTTCCAAGGCGAAATCGATCGAAATGAAATCCCGTCCGAGCCTTGGGATAAGGGACCATTGCTTACCGTTTATCCCTCGCAGCTCCAGAAAATTTCCAAGTCGGGAAAACCGGTAACCGTTTTCCTATCCAGCGCCGAATATTCCCGCGTCCAGAATATGGAAACCGGGCCGCAACGGAAAATCCACATCGACGCGATCCTCAAACAGGGAGGTCCGGGGCCCGGGGAATACCGCGCGGAAATCGATCGCTCCCGCCTTGATCTCCTCGCCGTTCTGAGTGGATTTCTCGCAGGCGACAAGACATTGCCTAAGGCTGAGCGGGATGCACTGGAATCCGCCCGCGCCGGGGAATCGACCCGCCTGGTCGGATCCGATTCGATTCCTGCGGATAAGCGGATGACCATGTTGCGGATGCACCTCGAGATCCTGTCCGTCTTCGCGGCCAAGGCCGAAGAAAAGGCTCTGGCCGATTGGGCAACCCATTCCCTTGCAGCATTGGACGCCAAACCATGAGCGGCCACGCCATCCTCACCGCCGACGCCAAGCTCCCCCTTCCCACCGGAGCCAAGGCCATCGGTACCGATAAAGGCCGCGTCTGGGTAAAGCTCGGCTGGTCGGAATTGGCCGCCCTTGACGCCCAGCAAGGCAAGGGATGGTCCCTCGCGTACCTCGATGAATCCGATTTCAATCGGGGAACCTTGGGACTTACTTCCGGGCAAATCCGCGAAGTGATGGAAAAGCGCGAATCCGAACAGTTCCAACTCCTCTCCGACTTCGGCGATGCGATGGGCGAATCGGCAGGAAGGCTTTCGGCCTGGGGCCGCGACGGCGGACCTGCCTGGGAGCGCAACAGCGTTAAAACCTATGGTCTGCACCAAGAAACTTTTTTCACCGGTCGATTCGTCTATGGCACCCATGAGGACCTGGTGCAGTTGATCCAATGGCGCGCCTGCCTGGCGGGATGGGAATCGGAATTGGCCGCACTTCCCTCGTGCCCGCCTGCCTGGGCCCCCGTCGCCGCCGGTCTCGCCGCGGCTCCGACCCTCAAGCCCCTCGCCGAGGCCGCCGCCCATCTCGGCCAGCCTGCGTATACGTTGGCCCCCGCCTTGGACCACTCCCTGCGCATCGCCTATACGACCCCGTCGCCGCAGATTTCCGCCCGCCTCTCCCGGAACGAATTGACGGCGGAACCCTGGGGGAAGAAATTCCTCATTCCCCTCAAAGCCCGGGAGATCCAGGCCCTGCGGCCCAGGGGCGCCAAACCGGTATACCTGGCTGCCTCGGTCTACCAGCGCTCGGCCCGGCTCTTGAGCGCGGACCAGCGTCGCGCGGAAATCGATCAACGCATTACCGGCGGCATTTCCCATGTCGAGTATTGGGACAACATCGTACGCCTGCGCCTGACCTTCCTCGCGTTCCTACGCGGGCATCAAGAAGAGGAAGCGGCCTCAAGCAAGGCGGATTCGGTCAACTTGGCCCGGCTGGAATCGGTTTTCCGGGACGAACTCGCCGCCCTGGATTCGGTCCTGCGCTTGGCCTGGGGAGCGCCTGCGGGCGCCGCCTACCGGTCCCGCGCCGAAGACCTGCGCTCGCAAGCCAAAGCCCTCTCCAATTGCGCCGATCGCGCCGGCGAGATCGGATTGGTCGATCTGCTCTCGCTCTTCGAGAAAATCCTGCCTACCCTGGAGCCCGTCTGATGCCGCATTACCATGCCTACGACAAATCCGGGTCGCTGAAAACCGATGTCGGCACCTTGACCTTCGACAGCCTCGTTAATGATATGGCGGATCTGCGCAAGGCGGGCGCTGCCCTTGGCATCGTGAACCCGACCTTGATCGATATCGGGAATTCCGCGAACGGCCGCCCAATTCTGGCGCTCCGCATCGGCAAGAATCCGGCGAATCGCGTTCTGCTGGTTGGCTGCCACCACGCGCGGGAATGGATTTCGGTGGAAGTCCCTTTTCTGGTCGGCAAGTACCTCATCGACAATTACAAAGCCACGCCCTCCACCCGGAAAGAGAAAATCATCAATCATCTGGTGGACAACGCCGAGATCTGGGTCGTACCCATGTTCAATCCCGACGGCCACCTCAAGACCATGACTTCGGGCGAACACATGTGGCGGGCCAATACCGATTCGGTGGCCTTCGCCAAGAACACGCCCATCGACCGGGAAATCGAAAAGACCCCATACCATACCGGCACCTTCAACGACGGTACGGACGACTTCGATTTCAAGTGCTACAAAATCGCCCCGGCCGCCTCGGGTACCACCAAAACGGAAACTGAAATCGTCGCCGCCGGCGTCTACGAGGGCGTGGATCTGAATCGCAACTACGCAGTCCCCACCGGTCCCGTGGGAAGCAAATCCCCTCCTTGGGGCACCGAAACCTCGGACGAAAGCACGACGGCCGACCAAATCGCCGGAGGGTTCTTCGAGATCTATAACAAGACCGCGGCCCCTGTCGGCGCTATGGTAGAATCCGGATGGAATCTGACCACTTCGAAGTCGCCCCTGCCCAGCCCGGATACCTTTTGCGGCCCGTCTGCGGGCTCTGAGCCGGAAGTGCAAACCATGGATGCCCTGCTCAAGAAGGGGAACTTCAAGAGCGCCATCAGCTACCATAACTTCAGCCAATTGCTCCTCTATCCAGACGATGCCGCTACCCATACGGAAACCCAGTTCCTAGGCAGGGGCATGAAAAAATTGTTCAAGAACCAGAAGGTCAAGTACAGTTACGAATCCGGCAGCGGGCTCTACCCCACCTCAGGGGACTCCATGGAATGGGCCTGGCGCGTGCACAACGTCGTGAACTACACCATCGAATTACCGCCCACCAACGCCGATGCCGTCGCCAACAATTGGGCCTTCAACCGGCTCCCCGAATCCAAGATCCAGGGAGTCTTCGAATCGAACCTGCCCGTGGCCCTGTGCGCCATCAACTGCGCCATCGCCAACTTCACCCCTCCGGCGCCCATCAAGAACAAGAGCGGCCGCGTCATCCGCACCCCCCACAACTGCTGGGAAGAATTCAAGGGATGGACCCCATGAGCGAACCGACCCAAGGCGCCCCCGCCCTCGACGGCGGCCTGCCCGCCCCCGAAACCGAACTGGCCAAGGCGCTCATCTACGCCCACAACGCCATCGGGGGTAACCTAGCCGGTACCCAACAGCTTTCCGCTTCCGTTTACGCGCTCACGGAATTGTTGATCGCCAAAGGGACCATCGGCCTGCAAGAATTGGAAGAGCGCAAAGCCTCCATCAACCAGAAGATGATGGCCCAGATGCAGGAAAAATGGATAGGCGCCCGCATGATGTCCGACGAAACGGACAAGTACGATGCCCGCGCCGCCGTGGAGATTGATTGCGAAGTGCGCATCCCCCTGTGCAAGGCCTCGTGCTGCAAGCTCTCCTTCTACCTGTCCCGCCAAGACCTGGAAGAGGGCAAGATCCGCTGGGAATTCGGCCGCCCCTACCACATCGCCCATAACGCCAAAGGTTATTGCGTCCACTGCGACGACACCACACGCAAATGCAGCGTGCGCGAGAACCGCCCCCTCACCTGCCGCACTTACGATTGCCGCAAGGATAAGCGCATCTGGGAAGACTTCGAAAACCGTATTCCCAATCCCGATCTGGAAAAGCTCATGGCTCCGGCCTCAGCCGCGCAAGCCATCCCTACGGTAAATCCCCAACCCGCCCCCGCGGCGGCCTAAGGAGGCATTATGGGCAAGCCCGCCACCCGCCTCACCGACATGACCGCCCACGGCGGCACCATCATGGGCCCCGGCGTACCCACCGTGATGACCGGCAAGATGCCCGCCGCCACCATCCTTGACCAGCACGTTTGCCCCATGGTAACCGGCGTGGTACCCCACGTGGGCGGCCCCGCCACCCTGGGCAGCACCGGCGTCTTCTTCGGCAAAAAGCCCGCCGGCCGCGTGGGCGACCTCCACGTATGCGTAGGCCCGCCCTCCATGCCCGTCATGGGCTGCTTCACCGTGATGATCGGCGAAGTGGGCGGCGGCGGTGGCGGAGGCGGCGCCGGAGCGGCGGCCGCAGCGGCTTCGGCAAATACCAGCAGCCCGGCCTCGGTAGAACCCTTCGCCTTGGCAGAACCCCCTCCCGCGACCGAAATCCATTACAGCCATTTCAAATTCACAGACTCGGCCGGCAAAGGCCTGGGCGGCATCCCCTTCCTGTACACCGGCCCCGATAAGGCCGAGATCAAAGGCTGTAGCGCGCCGGGCGGAGAGGCCTATTATTCCGGCCTGCCCAAGAAGGGCTCCTACAAGGTCAAGGCCGGCGCCCTCTCGGACGCGAAATGGTCCAAGACTAAGGCCGCCCTGGAAGACGAACTCGAGCTGACCGTCAAGGCGGACGGTTTTGAAGACGGCGTTTCCGCCATTCTCAGTATCGTGGAGCGCTCGAACACGGGCATCCAACGCTTCCTGCATTCGGAACGTTGCAAGGTGCAGGGAAAGAAAATCAAAGCCAAGTGGAAAGTCGACCTCGGTCCGGACGATACGGAAGCCCCGCCGGCGGATAAATCCGCGCGAACGGAGTTCACCTACCAATTCATCGCCTACGCAGAGGGCGGCGTGGCCGTTTCGGATAAGCTGGGGATCGATTCGGATCTGGAGATCGAAGTCCTCGACGAAATCGCGCAGCCGGTGGCGGATAAGCCCGTGGAGGTGCTTCTGACCAATGGCGAAGTGAAGACGGGGAAGCTGGACGCGAACGGGAAGTTCAAAGTGGGTAAGGTGCCGGCGAAGCCGGCGCTGGTGCGGTTGAAGGTGCCCAGTGTGTTCCGCGGCAGCCTTTCGGGGTACTACTTCGATACCGCCAAGTGCTTCCTGCTGCCATCGGCCCTCCAGGCCATGGAAAAGCTTAAAACCACCTACTTCAATCATCCCGATCTTCAGATTCTCATTGTCGGGCATAGTGATCGAGCCGGGGATGCCCAGGCCAACCTGACGCTCTCGAAGGACCGCGCAGAAGCCGTAGCGGCCTTCCTGAAAGACGATTTCAAGGCCTGGACAGCGTACTACGGAAAATCCAAACCCGCCATCAATCGCTGGGGCATCGTCGAAGATAAGACCATGCTGTGGACGCTTAAAGATGGGGGTACCCCTTTCTTCACCGGCGCCATAACCGGAAAAAAGGATAAGGCATATACCGCAGCGGTAAAGCATTTCCAGACCTGGTGCAATGGCCAAGGAAAGAAACTGCCGACCGACGGAGTAGCTGACGCGACGACCCGCGAGGAACTTATCACCCGCTACATGGGCTTGGACGGCACCAACCTCCCCTCCTCCGTGGTCATTAAAACCCACGGGTGTGGCGAAAGCCACAATCACACGACGACAGCCGATGGCGTACCCAACTCGAGCAATCGGCGCGTCGAGATATTCATGTTCGAAGATGCCATCGAGCCGGCTCCCCAGGCCAATTGCCCCCAACCCGCAGGCTGTCCTGAATGGGCCCAATGGGGCAAGCGGGTCACGAACCTGATTGAAATCACGCCAGCGACTACCGGTATCGCCCGCAGCGAGTTTTCCCAAGCGGTATTGGACCGATTCCAGGACATGGATACCAATAAAGACGGGTTTCTGGACAAGGAAGAAATCCGGACCGCTTTAGGCCGCAAGGACTTCAAGGGACAACATGGCGCGATGGTTTCCGTACTCAAGCGCCTGTACGGCAAGTTTGAGGATTTCCACGACGACGAAATAGGGCCCGAAATCGACGGGATTACCCTCGCGGATATCGATGCCTATGATCGAAAGCGGGTAGCATCCCCGAAGGATAAACTGATTACCGACATCGACTATTGGTATCAAGCCACATTAGACCGCATTTCTCAAGCCAATCGCAGCGCGTTTGTGGGAGCTCTCGATCCCCTCGTCGTTCGGCAAGGCGCTGTCGGTGATTGCTGGTTCCTGTCCGCCATGGTAGGCTTGGCAGCCTCCCGCCCCGCGGAAATCGTCGCCATGATCAAACCCCTCGGGAACCAGAAGTTCGAAGTCAAATTCCCCGGTCATCCTTCCCCGATTACCGTTGAGACACCCACCGACGGTGAGCTGGGCACATTCGCATTCTCAGGGACCAACGGCATCTGGGCGACCATCCTGGAAAAAGCCTACGGCACCAAGGTGAATAAGGACGCATACCTGATCCGCGACACCAGCGTTACGGACGCCGCAGACGGCGGAGCACGACTGAGCAAGGGCATCGGCCTGCTCACAGGCCACGACGACGATTCTGATGAGCTATTCCTAACCCGGATTAGCACGACGCGCACAAAGCTCATCGCAGCCTTCAAAGCAGGTAAGGTTGTGGGAGCGGGCATCAACGGCGGCATCATCGCCGATACCGCGAACAATGGCCTGCCTCTTGGGCACGCTTATACCGTCATGGGCTACAACGCGACAACGGACGTCATCTCGGTTCGGAACCCCTGGGGACATACAGGGCCAACGGGCTTGCCGGTCACGCGAGGGGTGTTTGATATGCCCTTACCGGATTTCGTGGAATCTTTTTCCGATCTGACGATTGAAGAGTAGGCAGCGCCAAGATGAAACCTGTTGTTTCGTATCTGCTTCGGCTC
The DNA here is from genome assembly GCA_023249635.1 of Fibrobacterota bacterium. Taxonomy (GTDB): domain Bacteria; phylum Fibrobacterota; class Fibrobacteria; order UBA11236; family UBA11236; genus Chersky-265. The sequence continues at coordinate 6,531 of JAHFCH010000152.1, read as the reverse complement.
GGAGTAACTTTTCTAACCGTTTCGATGTTCTTCCTGGTTCTCTCTAAGCTGCTTGCCAACGGGTATTCCGGGAGTGGTGGGATTGGAATTCCGTTTGTGTTCCATCATTTCAATTCTATCCCTCCGGTGTACTATGAGAATCCGCCTCCTGGAATTAATTCTGATTCCAGTGGCGAGCTTTTTTCTGGTATCGCACTTACAATGGATTTATTGGCTTACCTAGTGCTATCAGTGGGAATATTGGCGGTGATTCGGAAATTTACTCGACGCGCTTCACTTAATACTTAGTTGCATAAAATACTGTGCTCTTAGTTTGTTCGTCCCCAATTTCCAATTGGGGACGAATCGATTTGTGTGGTTAATTTTAAGGGGGCAAGAAATTTCGACTGGAAATACGAACGAAGATGATACACATCGACACCAACCTGATCTCTGAAATCGCTCAGGACAAAACCAAAACCAATAATTTCTATCGTTTCATTAACACGAATGAAATCGATGTTCTTCTCAGTCCGATTTCACTGATTGAATCGATGAATAGCGCTGATCGAGCTAGGAACGCAGAGCGAATCTCATTTCTTTCCAAAATTCCCAGAAAAATTCGAACGATGAATTATCCATTCGTTGTTTTTGACGCGGAAATTGTTGAATGGTACGCCTTCGACCGAAGGCTATCGAAAGAACGGTTTCGGGAGCTATTCACCGAAAAATTGGATCGCGATTCCTGGCCAGTCTTCCGCAGGCTAATTCAAAAAGATCTTCCGGCTATTCAGGGATCCATGCCGGAGTATGTACATGGATGGTTTTTCGCCAAAAACATATCTCAATCCGGCAAGTCAAATGCGATGAAAAGAAAAGTCGGTGAGTTCATGGATCCGGCGTTGGCCACTGCCGCCGTTGCTTCTTCCTATAGTCAGCGGCTTCGTGAAAATTATTTGAAGGGAGTTAAGTTATCGACTCGATATGAAACCGGGTACAGGGAGCATACCGACCGGTCAATCCTGGAAGTAGAATCCTTCCAGCTGAGGGATTTCCAAATCGAGGTCAACCAAAATATTGCTGACTTCAAATTATCCAAAGACGAAATATTCAACATGTCATGCGAAACCTATCTCGAATACAACTTCTACCTTACCCATTTGAGGTTTATCGCCGACAAGCGAGTTAAGCTGGGATTTCGAGACCGGTTTTATGAAAAAATGGCAAGAGTCAGTTTGACGGAGTTCCAGGGCTATTCCTTGTTTTTCAATGTCGCCGAGCACATTAAAAGATCTGGAGACCCAGCTAAGCAAGGAGACAATTTCGACTTGATCAACTTATTTCTAGCTCCGTATGTTGATGATTTTGTCTGCGATAAAAATATGAAGGAAAATGCCAGGCAAGAAATCGCAAGCAATAGAATGTCAATTGACTTCAGCGGATTCTATACGAAAACAGAATACCTGAGGAAATTTTCAATTTAAAGAGTGCCCTCTTAAAATCAAGAATAGCACAGTAGTTCACTTTCAACTAATTCGTAAAACTACTATCATGACAATTTTCTCCAACCGCCATCGTCTCGCAGCCGCCATCCTACCTACTGTAGCGATATCATGGCTAATGACCCTGATCGGCATCCATTTCATCGAGAAATACGGTGCGGCGATCTTCATCGGCACCCCGTTTTTCATCGGGTTTCTGACCACCCTGATGTATGGACAGTATTCCAAGGAGCCCGTTTCTAAGCGGGAATATTTCTGCGTGGGATTCCTCACCTTGGGGGTATACGCCGCGGGATTATTGGTATTCGCCCTGGAAGGGATCATATGCATCCTAATGGCCGCCCCGTTGGCCGCCCTAGGGGTTTGGATCGGATCCCTTCTGGCCCTCCCCTTCGTTTCGGGAAATAAACGGGGTGGCGTTTCGGCCATGGCGATCAGCCTGGTGTTGTATCCCTCCTCATTCGTACTGGACGGGAAAATCACCGAGAGATTGGAAAACAGAGCGGTTACTTCTTCGGTTGAAATTGACGCGACCCCCGAAAAGGTTTGGTCGTCCGTGATCGGATTCACTCCCATCGAGGAGAAGCCGGATTTGATTTTCAGGCTTGGGGTATCCTATCCAACCCATGCTGTGCTCGAAGGCACCGGGGCGGGGGCGATTCGGCGTTGCCATTTTTCGACGGGAACTTTCGTGGAACCCATCACGGTATGGGATCCCCCCAACGTTTTGCAATTCGATGTCGCGTCCCAACCGGATCCAATGACAGAATTGACCCTTTGGAAAATCCATCCACCGCATCTGACGGGTTATTTCGCCTCCCAGAAAGGCCGATTCGAGATTACCAAGGATTCGAATGGGAAGGTTCTGCTGACCGGCACGACGTGGTATACGCAAAAGATCTTTCCAATCGCCTACTGGTCCATTTGGACCGATGTCATCATCCATGCCATCCACATGCGCGTGCTGAACCACATCAAGAATGAAATAGAATGAAGAAGAAGGCATCCCATCCGAATCGCATATGGCACCTTAGCCGGGAATTGAAGTAAAGCTCGCCCCCCGCCCTGTACACCCCCACTGCACGCTTTCTCTTTCCCGCCCCCAGCGCCCCGCTCCATCCCCAAGTACCCTTTAGGCGGGAATCAGCGGCAGGAGTGCCGTAAAAGGGGTGGAAAATGGCAGAGCTTCGGATCTCGGTTTGGAGATATTTAGGCGCCGCTAGCGCGTTTTCCGCATTTCTCGCTACACAGGCCCCGGCCGCCGATTGCAGCCAGCAACCCCCGGATAGCGACTTCCTGATTGAAAAGCTGGTCTCGGGTAGCCCCCAGGGCGATGCCATGGACTTGGACATTGCCAAGGATGGCCGGGTGTTCTGGACCGAGCGCACGACGCAGAAACTTCAGGTCTACGAACCGAAAAGCAAAACCGTCGCGGTCATCCATACCTTTTCGCCCGATCAGGTGATGTCTGAGAATACCAACTACGAGGGCAATGGGAATGAAGGCGGGCTGCAGGGCATGGCCCTGGACGGCAACTTCGCCAACAATCATTTCGTGTACATCTATTACACTGCCAAGGTCGCGAACTTCGCAAAGGGAGCGCTGGGGCCCATCGAAAGGTTATCCCGGTTCACGCTGACCGAGAACGATTCCAAGCTCGATGTGAATTCTGAAATAAAATTGTTGGAACATAAAATCTACGCGCAATGTTGCCATCATGGCGGGGACGTGGAGTGGGGCGCGGACGGGAACCTTTGGTTGAGCACCGGGGACAACACCTCCTTGACCTACAACGATGATGGCGTACCGATCAACGACGACAACGTGAAGCTGGACGCACGCTCAGGAACCGCCAACACCAACAGCTACCGAGGCAAAATCCTGCGCATCCATCCCGAGGCGGCCCAGCAGACGGACGGTAAGTGGTACACCATCCCGAGGGGAAACCTGTTCCCGGCCGGCACGGCCAAAACGCTGCCGGAAATCTATTCCATGGGTCATCGGAACCCGTATTCGATTCAGATAGATTCCCGCTTCCATGGGGATGCGACCCATCCATGGGTCCTGGACGGCGAGGCCGGTCCCGCGAAGGGAACGGACGAAGTCAACCTAATCAAGGCCCCGGGATTTTTCGGATGGCCGTTCTTGAATCGGGATAACTTCAGTATGGGAACAAGTCATTACTTGGCGGAAGCCATCGTAAACAATTCGCAATTCAATACGGGCATCCAGAACCTGCCGTCGGCGCAGCCCGCCTTGGCCTGGTTCGGCGCCGGGGGTAGTTCGGGGCATGGAATCAGCGGTTGCGTACCGGGCGCGGGACCTTTCATGCGTTTCGACTCGACCCTGAACTCCGCCGTGAAGTTCCCGCCCTGGTTCAACGACAAGGTAATCCTCTTCTCAGGTTGGGGGGATTCCTATTGGGTGGGCAAGCTTAGCGATCAGGGGGTCTTGAGCGAAGTGAAGAAAATCTTCTCCACCAGCTTGGGCGGGTCGGTTCTGCGCATCAAGCGGGGGCCCGACGGGGCGCTGTATTCCATCTCCAACGGCGGGGGCTATTTCGTTCCGGCGGGTGGGGACAAGATCTTCAAGATATCGTACAAGGGCACCTGCAATCCGCCGCCGATTTCCGTCAGCTTGGAACGGACACGTGCGCTATCCGGTTTCAATGCTAAGAGGCCAATGCTGGCGCAGATCCACGCCGGCGCTACCTTGCTACTACCCGCGGGAGTCCTGGGAATAGAGCTGTATACTCCGGCCGGGAAAAAGGTTTGGTCCTATGAACGGCGGCACCTGGAATTGGATGAGGGGGTCACGGCCCCTACCGGGCTGGGGCAAGGGCTATATTCCATCCGGTATTATTGAGCGGGCGCGGGTTCGGACCGGGTTAGAGCGAAAACTTGGGTAGCTCTTGGGCCTTGAGGGCTGGGCTTTTAAAGGCGGAAGAAAAACTGATGATTGTAAACGAGGGGGGAAGCCGTTGCGGCCAGCATTTTGATAGAACCGGCCATGCGATTGAATTCGGGCGGGGCGATAACGACATCGGCATAGACCGATTTCTCTCCGCTCGGCAAGGTTAGGCTGATGTGTGAGCGCAGCGAATGATTCGACTTATCCTTGTATTCGTATTCCAGGGTCAGAAAACCTTCTGCCTCCATCAATGAAAACAGCGCAGCTACGTCAGCATCTTTAACTTTGGCGGTAACTGTTTCTTCAGGGGCCTCGTAATTTATTGTTCGAATCAGTCGGACCTCACCGGTGCCGAAGATTTCAATGCGTTCGACACCTGCACCCGTCTTGGGTGAATAGCCTGCGAGAAAAAGTTTTGCCTTTTTAAGTTCTGTTTCGGAAAGTCCGAAAGGTTTGGCTTTGGTCGTGTCCACTATTCCGCCTTTGTCTGCGCGGGCATTCGGCTTCTTGGAAGGTATGTTTGGGCCGGCTGCCAGGAGCGCCAGGCTTATGCCGATTAAGACCCCATTGTCCCTGAGTGACTTCACAGGTCTTTCAGAAATCCTTTGCTCAGAGCCTCCGGAACGCTGAATCCCGCCGCCAGACGTACCGCGCCCAACAAAGTTCCCAGCAGATACTGGTATCGACCCCCAACGGCGACCCGGTTTGAATGCCCAGGAATGTTCAGAGCGAGAACGCGAACAGGGTCTTTACTCTCCGGATCCAAATCGACTTCCTTTTCGAAAAACCCATTGTCTTCGAATTGTTTAAGCAACACTATCAGGGCCTGGGGATCCTTCTTCGCATGCAACGTGTCCGGCTTTGCGGTACCCGGGGTTTGCCGAATCAAAGTCACACCGGTCGCACCGGAAATGCGGATGGATTCGGTCCATGGTTTTGACTGCGAGGGGAGGTACTCGGAGACGAATTCCACTTTGAGCAGGTCCTCGACCTTAAGGTGGAATGGCAATTCAACGGCTTGTGCTTCCATTTTCTTTCCCGTCTTCGGTTTCGCAGCATAGCTGCCTGGAACTGAGAATAGCGCTAGTAGGAGAATCAGTCCCCGATAAGCGACTTTCATAGGTGGAAAAAATATTGCCTTCCAAGAGACATGGGAGCGCCGATTCCGGCAAGTAATCGGATTGCGCCCATAAGCCTATCGAATTGTGGTGGCGTGGATCCGGCTTCTGCGAAAACCGGTTTTTCTCCCGAGGGAAGTGTGAGCTTCATCTGCCAGGTATTCTTGATCGTGCTTTCGGTGGTATAAGTCCTTTCAAGGCCCATGAATCCTTCCGATTCGAACAAGGCGAATAATGCCGCAGCCTTTTCAGCTTCAACCTTTCCTTGGACAATCTGATCAGGGGCGCGGTCATTGTCGGAGCGGATCAGCTTGATGTTGCCATCGCCCGAAATCTCGATTTGCTCTTTGCCCATTCCCGTTTTTGGAGTATAGACCGCGATGAATATCTTCGCGCCTTTGAGCCCTTCCGCGTCCAGCCCGAAGGGCTTGATTGCTGCACTCTGGGCCATTTTCTTTTCCTTGTTTGGAGTTTCCTTGGAACCAGCTTGCCCTTGTAGGCAGATGCCTCCGAAAAGCATCAAACCGATTCCGATTATTCTGCCGGTTTGCTTCATTTGGCTAGGCCTTGATTTGGAACCTTACCGGTACGATATAGGTTGTCCCGACGACCACCTTCGGCGTCTGGATATCCGATCCCGCGCCTAATGATCCCTTATTGAAGGAGCGATTCCGATTGAAGAATTCTTCACGGAAGTCCGAAATAGTTCCACCCCCCAATGTTCCGAAATTATCGAACAGTTCTTGGACGGTTTTGAATTCCTTTTTGCCGGCATCGAACGTACCAGGAGCAGCTACGCATTTAAACTTTAATTTGTACTCGTAGCCGAATTCCATCTGGAAGTGCTTAAAGGCGGCTATCACCTTATCTAATTCTGCGATACCCAAATCTTTCCAATTATTGAAAAAATCAAAGACGGTTTGGGGTTCTTTCCCAGGGCGAGAAAAGCCTTCCAAATCCCATCCTTGAATTTGACGCTGACGGATTTGTTGATCTTCCACAAGGCCTCCTGGATACTTCCT
>JAHFCH010000309.1 GCA_023249635.1 Fibrobacterota bacterium | reverse complement strand
GTATATCGTTTGGGCTTGGCTTGCCCGTTCTTGATCGAGGAAGCCTGCTCTATCCATCCCCATCGCCCCTTGGCCTGCCGGGAGCACCTTGCGGTATCCTCCGCGGCCAGCTGCGGCGATTTCCCCAGTCCCTTCATCCACACGCTTGAGCTGCCTTTTTCGGTCGGTGAAGCCTTGGCGCGGACCGCCGCTTACGTTTTAAGCCAGCCGGTGGAAACCATTCCTCTGGCCCGGTTACCGGAATGGCTCTCGGCCCATGGCGGACTGGCCGAACGCGAGTGGGATTCCGCATTCCTGGTGGGCCTCTTGGCATCCCATTGCCGTTCGCAACTGACCGGATAAGGAGGCCATGCCCTGATCAGGTGTGATCAAGGCTGAAAAGGGAATTGATGCCCAAGCGCTAGAATTGTTGTTTCCCAAGCATGCAAGTAGGCGCGCTTTGGATGGGGAACGGGGAATGCCTGTTCCGGGTATTCGCCCCGGAGGCGGATAGGGTAACCCTCAGGTTTCCCGGGCGTGGCCAGGACCGGCCCATGGAAAAGCGGAAGCAGGGTTATTGGGAACTGCCGACTCGCGATATCCGTCCCGGCGATCTTTATCTCTTCCGGGTCGGTGAGGGGGAATTCCGGCCCGACCCGGCTTCGCGATGCCAACCTTCCGGCGTACATGGACCTTCCCAGGTTTGGGATCATGGCGCCTTTCCCTGGAGCGATTCCGCCTGGCAGGGCATCGCCCCGGAGACATCCATCCATTATGAAATCCATCCGGGCACCTTCACGCCCGAGGGAACCCTCGCTGCCGTAGCATCGCGGTTACCCCACCTTGAGGCGCTGGGCGTGAATGTCCTGGAGATAATGCCGGTCAACCAGTTCCCCGGCGCCCGCAATTGGGGTTACGATGGGGCTTATCCTTACGCGGTGCAGAACAGTTATGGCGGCCCCGATTCCCTCAAGCGCCTGGTGGATGACTGCCATGCGCGCGGCATGGCGGTAATCATGGACGTGGTATACAACCATTTCGGGCCGGAAGGATCCTACCTCCAGGAGTTCGGGCCGTATTTCACCGACCATTACCGTACGCCCTGGGGCCGGGCGGTCAATTTCGACGGCGCCTGGAGCGATCAGGTGCGCGATTATTTCATCGAGAATGCGTTGGCCTGGTTCCGTGACTACCATATCGATGGCCTGCGCCTGGACGCGACCCATCAGATCTACGACATGTCGGCGGCGCATTTCCTGGCGGAGTTGGGTCAACGGACGGAAGAATTCTCGGCGCGGCATGGTCGGAAGCGGTTCCTGATCGCGGAAAGCGATTTGAACGATCCCGGAATCCTGGCCTCCCGGGACGCGGCCGGCTACGGGATGGACGGGCAGTGGTTGGATGATTTCCAGCATTGCGTCGACGCCATGTTGCGCGGGGAGGCTTCCGGTTACCGCGAGGATTTCGGCGCCCCGGAGCAATTCGTGAAGGCCATGCGCGAGGGATTCGTTTTCGCCGGGCAATATTGCCCTACGCGCAAGAAACGCTTCGGCGCCCCTTCGGCGCAACGCGCGCCCTCGCAATTCGTGGTCTTCGTGCAGAATCATGATCAGGTCGGCAATCGTCCCCTGGGCGAGCGCTTCAACCAGGTCGTCGACAGGGAGGCTTACAAGCTCGCAGCCGGCGCCATGTTCCTTTCCCCGTACGTACCGCTGCTGTTCATGGGCGAGGAATACGGTGAAACGAACCCCTTCCTTTTCTTTTCCGACTTCGGGGATGTCGTATTGGCCAGGGCGGTCAAGGAAGGCCGCGCGCGCGAGTTCGCCTTCCTGCATACCGGTCATGAGGTTCCTGATCCCGGTTCACTGGAAACCTTCCAACGATCCCGGTTGGATTGGGAGCGGCCGGCGCAGGAGCCCCATCGCAGCGTGCTGGCGTTCTACCGGGAATTGATCCGGCTGCGGAAATCCCTACCGGCATTGGCCCACCTGAATCGCACGGGCATGGAAATGTCCGCCCACGGGAAATGCTTCCGCTTACGCAGGCGCAGTTCGGGCACCGGGGATATCCTCACGGGGGAAATCATCGCCCTCCTGAATTTCGAGGATCAGGCGGTGCGCGTCGGCCTGGAAGCCGAGGACGGCGAATGGATCCTGGCCATGGATTCGGCGGACGCGCGTTGGTCGGGACCGGGAAGCCGGGTGCCGGTCAAGGCCGATCCCGGGGATTCCATCGAGGCGCAGCCGCGCAGTTTCGTGCTTTACGCGCGCCGGGATGCCTGAACTAAGGCGTCAATTCCAGCAAGCGCACCGCGCGCTCGGAAGATCCTTCCAAATCCGCATCCGTCGCGAAGCGGGCTTCGGTCAGCACCACTACGCCGGTCTTGGGCGCAAAGGGTCGGTTCCCATCCGCGATCAGGACGCGGCTACCTTGCTTGCGCGCCTTGCCCAGCCAAAGCAGCATGGGTCCGGCCACGGACTTCTCGTAGAAAAGATCCGCGACGAGGATCAGATTCCAATCCGGCGAAGGCGGAGCATCGAGGAGGTTTCCGGTTCCGGATTCCAGGGCGATCCCGTTGGCCGCCGCATTCCGTTCCGCCATCCACAAGGCGAATGGATCAATATCGCTGACAATGACGCGCGCGGCCCCGGCGAGTCCGGCCGCAAGCCCGGCGATGGCGCTTCCGCATCCCAGGTCCAAGACGCACAAACCCGCCGCTGTTTCCGGGTGCGCTCCCAGGTATTCCGCGGTAAGCCGCGCCGCCGGCCACACGGTAGCCCAATAGGGGACATCCTGTTTGGCGCCGCTTTCCTTTTCCCAGGCCTGCCACAAAGAGAAGACATCGCGTGCCTGCCAGGCGAGGATATCCGGCCGGCCGGGCACGGGGGCCAAGGCGGCTTCGCGGCGAAGGAGTGTTTCCGAGGGCGGAGCCGTCAGGGGATGCGGGGAAGGAATGGACATCGCGGTCCTGAAGATAAATCGAAAAACCCAATCTTCCCCTGATTCAGGGGTAGCTGGCGCCCGCGCGGCGTCGGCTACGCGCGGCCCTTGCTATATTTGGCCAGCCCACCGCCTATGGAAAATCCAACCGCATCCAATCCCAATGACTTCGTGCCCTGGTACGCGCGGACCTACCCGTCCCTGAGCGGGCATGGTTTGTGGCTGCGGGGCGGGGAATGGAATACCCTATCCGCGGATCTTTGGGATGCTCGGCCTCTGCGCGTGCTTATCGTGCGTATGTCCACCTACCTGGATACTTCGGAATCGTTCACGCATCCGCTCTTGTACCAGGCCTTGGCCGACGTTCCGGAAATCTATCCCGACCTCGCCTACCTGCCGCCCCCCAAGGATGCGGAGATCATGACGCGCGACGGGGTTCCCTGGCTGTTGGGAACGCAGACCAAGCGCGGCCCCATGGATTTCGATGTCATCGCTTTGAGCAACGCCATCGTCCAGGAGTTGGTGAACCTGCCCGCCCTCATGGAGCGCAGCGGCCTGGCCCTACCCCCGGCGGAGCGGTTGGCGCGTCCCGACCTTCCCTTGATCCTGATCGGCGGCGCCAACTCCCTGCATACCTCGTTGCTCGACCATGCGGATTCCCCCGTGGACGGTATCTTCACCGGCGAGCAGATCGAGGATATCCAGGAGTTGATGCGCATTGCCGCCGACGGTAAGCGGGCCGGCATCCCCAAATCGGTCCTGCTCGACAAGCTGCTGGAGGTTCCGGGCTTCGCGCGTCCCGGCCAGGATCGCCGCACGCGCAAGCGCAACAACGAAACCCTGGATTTGCGCCGCGTGAACGCCGCCCGTCCCGTGATCTACAAGCAGGAAGGCCTGGGCCAGGAGCCGGTGGCCATCAGCCGCGGCTGCCCCGCCTTCTGCTCCTTTTGCGCCGAGTCCTTCGATACCAAGCCGTACCGGGAGAATCCCGTGGACGCGGTGGTTCGCAATGCGCTGAAGCTCAAGCGCGATATGGGCCTGGAGGGAATCGATCTCTTCAGTTTCAATTTCAATTTCTACCAGGATCTGTATCCGCTCTTGGAGGAATTGTCCAAGCGATTCAGCGCCATCGGCCTCAAGAGCCAGCGCTTCGACATGATCGCGCGCGATCCCGCCATCCTGGATTACCTGCGCGCGGTAGGGAAGGGGAGCCTCACCTTCGGGATGGAAGGCATCTCCTCGCGCCTGCGTCGCTATTTGCAGAAGGGCTTGGATGAGCCGGACCTGTGGAAGGCGCTGGGAGCCGTGCTGCGCAGGCCGCTGCGCGAGCTCAAGGTGTTCATGATCCTCACCGGCATCGAGGATGAAGAGGACTTCAAGGAATTCGAAACCTTCGTGCAAGGCCTGCCGGGCATCATGCGCTCGGCGGTGCAGAGGCCGCGCGTGGTATTCAGCGCCACGCCCTTGGTGCGGTTTCCCTGGACGCCGCTGGAATTCGCACCGGCCTATCCTCCCGAAGCCTATGCGCGTTCGGCGCGCCGCATCGGGCACATCGCGCGCCAGGCGGGCTTCGAATACCGCGGCGCCGCCGACGAGGCCGAGAACTACGTATCCCAGGTGCTGGTGCGCGCCGACCGGCCCGAATTCTGGTCGGCCTTGAAACAGGCGACCAGCGAAACCGGTTTCCG
>JAHFCH010000151.1:14296-16897 GCA_023249635.1 Fibrobacterota bacterium | reverse complement strand
GATCCGGCTGACGCAAGCAAACTTCGACTTCACGGAAGCCAAATCCGATGGTGGCGATCTCCGCTTCACGGACAGCGCGGGAGTCATGCTTCCCTATGAACTGGAAAGGTATGACGCGACCTCGAAGGCTGCCGACGTATGGGTATTGGTTCCGAGCGTGGCCGGGAACAACAATTCGCAATGGATCCGCATGTATTGGGGGCGCCCCACGGCCACGAGCCTTTCCTCCTCCTCGTCCGTCTTCACGTCGGCCAACCATTACCTGGGCGTCTATCATCTGGATGAGGACGGGAATACCACCACGGGGGGATATGCGGACAAGACCGCCCAGGCTCTGAATGCCACGGGCGTGAATACGACCAACAGCGACGATGGGGCGGCCGTAATCGGGAATGGGCAAACCCTGAACGGCAGCAGCAAGTACTTCAGCGTCCCCGCAGGGAGCAGGGAAATCCAGATCGCCAACAAGAGCTATACCCTGGCCTGCTGGTCCAAGCGGGCCTCGACGGGGGGCAACCATTTCCTGATGGGGCAAGGCGCGACCGCCAAGCTCGACAGCTCCATGCATTTCGGCTACCGGAGCACCGACTATTTCACAATCGACCACTACGGTGACGGGCTGGATGCCCGCGCGACCAATACCAGTACTGCCTGGCAGTATTGGGCCGCCACCTTTGACGCCACATCCAAAGCGCAGAAACTCTACCTGGACGGCATCCTTAATAATAGCCGTACGGCCACCGGGGCCCTGAACGCCTCCGTCACGGGCGATTTCTTCATCGGCAGAAAGAAGTATGCCACCGACTATTTCAACGGCAGCGTCGACGAAGTGCGGATCCTGGACACCGCCCTGGCCGGGGACTACCTCAAGCTGACCTATGAAACCACCAAGTCAGGCTCTACCGTGGTGAAGGTCGGTTCCAAGCCTTCCGATTTCACGAAGTCGGTACAATTCAATTTCAACACCACCTCCACCGGTGCCAACGTAACCGTCGCCGATGTCGCGAACATCCCCATCCTGATCCGCCTCAACTCGTCCAATTTCGATTTCTCCGTCACCCGCGATGACGGTTCGGATCTGCAATTCATCGACAAGGATGGCAGCTATCTCTACCATGAAGTAGTGGGGAATTGGGACAAGGCCAACAAAACCGCCGTCGTCTGGGTCAAAGTCCCGCAGGTGGACAAGAACTCCACCGCCGATTTCATCACCCTCTACTATGGCTGTTCCAACTGCACGGCGGCGCCGTATGCCGTACCGGATTCCGTATTCAGCACCTACGCGGGAGTCTGGCACCTGAACGGTTCCGAGATGGTTGCCAAGGATGCGAGCCCTTACCATAATAACCTCACCTACAACGAATCCTGGCCCAATGCCGCGGGTATGACGACCCCCACGAGCGCGTATTTCGAGGGTAGCGTGAGCAGCAGTTACCTCTCGGGCACGCTTGCGTCGCCGTTCACGGGCAGCGCGACACTGACAACGGAATTCTGGATGAAGTACCAGACCGTCAATTATCGCCAATGGGTGATGGACTTCGGAACGCGAGCGGGCGGAACCGCAATCCATTATTTGATTCCCTCCAACGGTACCGTCCAGTTCGGGATTTACGGGGCCAATCCGCAAAACAACTTCGCCATGTCCTCGTATGCCAATACCTGGGTGCATTGCGTGCAGGTGATCGATCAAGCGGCATCGACCATGAAATTGTACGTGAATGGCGTACTGGCCGACAGCATCGCCAGTGCGGCGTATAACCTCTCGAATGGGGGCGGTCTGCGTATCGGGTACTACGCGTCGGGAGAATCCGCCTATTACGGGCAATTGAACGACGTGCGCCTGATGGGCGCAACCGAGTCCGCAAGCTATATCAAGTTGGCCTACGAGAACCAGAAAACCAATAGCACCTTCCTGGGTACTCCGGTGGTGGCGACCACCGCATCCTTCCAGAAGACCAAGATCTTCAAGCTCAACACCACCCCTTCGGGAGCCAATGTCAAGGGCGATGTCTATGAGTTCCCGTTGCTTTTGCGCGTTCAGGGAACCGCTATCTGCGATGCCGTAGCGGCGGGCGCGCCGGATATCCGCTTCCTCTACGGCGACGGCGTTACCTGGCTCCCGCACCAGATCGAGCGTTGGGATACCTCCCTGGACTCGGCGGAAATCTGGGTCAAGCTCCCCATGGTGCACGGTAACAGTACATCCGACTACGTGACGATGTACTACCAGCAAGCGGCGGGCGTAACCGTTCCGGACGGGCAATGCACCTCCTGCGTATTCGATTCCGCGGCGGCCTACGGTGCCGTGTGGCATCTCGCGGCGGGCAACTACAACGACGCCACCCTCAATGCCAACAACGGCGTCAACCACGGGACGACCGACGGAGCCGGCGTCATCGCTGGCGGTAAGGCGTTCAACGGAACCAGCCAGTGCATTTCCGTTCCCAGCTCGACTTCACTGAATCCCGGCGTGCGTATAACCCTTTCGGCTTGGGCGACCTCCTCGCAATGGACGGGGGCCAACCGACGCTTGATCCAGAAAGGCAACAGCGACCAGCAGTATTCTATCCGCGACGAGACCAGCAACGATACGCTTTATTG
>JAHFCH010000151.1:0-14286 GCA_023249635.1 Fibrobacterota bacterium | reverse complement strand
ACATCGGAGGGACCAGCGGGACCAGTCCCAGAATGGCCGATCCTTCCTTGAATACCTGGCACCACATCGCGGCCACATTCGAGGGGACGACGGCGAACCTCTACATTGACGGGACCTTACAGCTGACCAAAGCCGTTACGGGCGTCATCGCGACAAGCACTGATTCGCTGGCCATCGGCCGGAAGCCGAACAACGGGGATTGGTGGTCCGGTAACATCGATGAGGTGCGCGTCGAGCGCGTGGTGCGCGATTCGAACTGGATCAAGCTGGGCTACCAGAACCAGCGCCGCGATGCGGCCCCGCTGTTCAATCCCAGCCCGGCCGATTTCCAGAAGACCAAGAAGTACACCTTCAATACCACGCGCACCGGCGCCAACATCACCGGAAACGTCACGAATTTCCCCTTACTGGTCCGTGTTACAGACGTCAACGGCGGGATCGTGGATCTGGCCCAGAACAGCGCACCGGACATCCGCTTCCTGGACGGGGACGGCAAGACCTGGCTCAACTACCAGATCGAGCGCTGGGACAAAGGCGTGGACTCGGGCGAAGTCTGGGTGCTGATTCCCCAAGTGGACGGGAACAGCGATCACGATTTCATAACCATGTATTACCAGCAGGCCTCGGGCGTGACGGTGGCCGATGGGCAATGCGCCACTTGCGTCTTCGGGACTGGGAACGGTTTCGGCGGCGTATATCACCTGGCCGAGGACGGGAACACCAGCGCAGGCGGGTATAAAGACGCCACGGCCAATGCCTACAACCTCACGGGTAACGGCATGACCGCATCATCGGATGTGCCTTCCGTTATCGGCCTGGGGCAGACTTTCGACGGGTCGACCAGCTACCTGAATGGGGGTGATGTCCTGGACATGGAGCGGACGGATTCCTACACGATTTACGCCTGGGGTTACCATAACAATGGGACCAATGGGGCCATCATTTCCAAAATGACTTCAAACGCTCCCAACCAGGGCTGGGATATGCTGTGGTCCTGGGATAATTACATCGTTGGCCATCTCATCAATTCCTGGTCGGGAAACGCGATCCGTGAATATTCCACCACCGCGGGTTACGGAACCGGTACCTGGACCCAATTCGCCATCACATACGACGGAACATCCAGTGCCGCGGGCTTCCGCATCTACGCGAACGGGGCCGAACTAGGGACCGTGATCGATGTGAATACGCTCTCCGCTACCACCGTGACCGGCACCTCCATGCACATCGGCGTCCGGGCCGGCGGCGGAAATTGGTTCAATGGCATAGTCGATGAAGTCGAGGTATCCACCGTCGCGCGTTCTGCGGATTGGATCAAACTGGCCTACCAGAACCAACTCCGGACCGGCAACCTCTTCTGGAACAACCGCGCATCGCCCAACAACAAGGCCGCCCTCACCGCCACCGCCACCACGGTCGGAAATATTTCCCTGTCCTGGCCCTCGGCCGTAACCGATTCCTCCAACGCCGATTCGGTGGGCATCTGGCTGCGCTACTCATCTTCCCCGGATTCGGTGCGTGGAGCCGGCAATACCAAGGTGGTGATCCTGCCCAAAACGGATTCCGCCTATGCCTATCCCGCCACCTATCCGGGCACCTATTACTTCGCGCTCGCCGTCCGTAATGCCAGCGGCCAGTGGAGCCCGTTTACGTCCGCTTCATCCGATACCGCTGTCATGGGCGGGAGCGCCTTTTATACGGACACTGTGTATATCGATTCGGCCATCGGGAGCAATTCCAATTCCTGCGCCCAGGCCCAGAATCCGGCTACTCCGATGTTGAGCTTCATGACCGCGAGGGCGTGCGCTCCCGCCACCAACGATTCCCTTGTCGTGCGTGTGATGCCGGGAAAGTATACCGACAGCATTTTCGACGATTTGACCCACCCTGTTATCGTCACCTCATTCGACAACAATTCCCGGGCTGTATTCAACGGATCCGGCAGCGCCACATCGGATGGCGGAACCCGGAATTTCACAATCTACATGTTCGGCGGGACTGTCGCTCGGAACCTGGATGTCAAATGCGCTACGAATAACAATTCCGGCATCTACTTAACGGGAGGGGCGAGCGAGAACGGCCAAGCCGTAGAAGGCTGCCGTATCTTCAACGGTACCGGAGTCAGCCATGACAAAGGTATCGAGTTCCTCGGCAATGCGAATAGCAAGCACATCTCCGGCAATCTCATCTACCAGCCCACGACGTACGGAATCTACACCAACGCCGATAACTCGTACAATGTCGTCGGCAATACCTTGGTCGGGACCGGTTCCGCAAATACCAAGGGCTTTTACATGAACAACACCGCATACGCCGCGGACATGACCCTGAGCAACAACATCTTCTGGAACTGGGACTATGGCCTGCAGTCCACTACGGCCAACATCGGGTCCTGTGCCAGCAACCTGTTCTACGGAGTCACCTCGGGCCGCGAGGTCTCTACCACCACCTGCACCGGATCGTTGATTAAGGATCCACTCTTCGCCAGTACCGTCTTAGGCAACTCCAACGCATTCAAGTTGCTGCCCGGATCGCCGGCCATCGACGCGGGTTCTTCCACCTATGGATCGGGAGCCGAAGCATGCCTCATCCGCACCTTGAAGGATAATTTCGGCACCTCGCGTCCCATAGGCTCCGCACCGGACATCGGCATTTACGAAGGTACGGGCTATTCCGCCAACCCCACCAGCGAATTCGACTCCCTGATTACTTCCTCGACGGCGACCACGGTCACCGTCTACAACTCCAAGTGGAAAGTGGTGTTCGACAAGGCCAAGGGCGGCGGCATCTCCGAGTTCTACGATCAAACCGCGCCGAGCACCAATCTGCTGGCCAGCGGCACCCTGCTCTTCGACCTTTCGGTAACGGCCACCTCTACGGCCGCCGCGTCCGGCCAATCCACCATCGCCCCCTCGCTGTTGGAAAACACCCGTTCCCGCGTGTACGTCAAACAACGCTTCGCCCATTCGGCTTCCCTAGACGTCAATTTGTACTACACGCTTTACCCTTCCGGGCATATCTACGTGCAGGCGGAATACCTGAATCTTTCCGCGGGATCCCTGACGGTGAGCAATGTCAGTTACACCACCAAGGTCGGCACCGCCACTTCCGCGTACAACAGCAACCAGAAGAACGGCTATGGCTACCTGACCACGGCCACCCGGGACGTGGCTATTGCCGCGACCACACCCCTGGACGACGGCGCTTCCTCGGCGGAAACCTGGACGGGAACCTCCGCCTCGGGCGCCTCGGGAACCGTGGTTTTCAGCACCACGGACATGATCAATCCCGCCAGGTATTTCCGCCGCTACCACCACTTCCTGCTCTACATCGGAGACACGGGGTTGGACGCGGCCAAGGCCTCGACCCTGAACGCGGATGCCTCCACCCCTTCGACCCTGACCACCAGCGCCGGCAGCCTTTTGCACGAGCGTTCCTGGCAGGATTTCCTGATCGGCCACTGGACCTTCGACGAAGGCGCCGGCGGCATCGCGCGCGACAAGTCCATCGTCAACGCGAACAACGGCACCATTACCACCGCGAAGTACGCTGCCGGCAAGGTGGGGGGCTGCCTCACCTTCACCGCCAGCGACGTGGTCAACGTGCCGGACGATAACGCCCTGGAAGCGGGCGTGGACCATACCTATATGCTCTGGGTCAAGCCCAACTTCGCCACCATGGGCAGCGACGCCTTTATCGTGTCCAAGGGAACCGGCACTTCGGATGGCTGGAGTTTCCGCCGCACCTCGAGCGCCAGCACCATCAAATTCCGCATGGCGGGCCAGACCGTCATTACGAATACCCTCACCGACGGGCAATGGGTGCATCTGGCCGCCGTGGTCGAGAATACCGACAATATCATCCGGTTCTATGTGAACGGCGTCCTTACCGACGTGAACAGTTCGGCCGTTTCGGCGGTGGCCAACGCCACCGCCCTGCGCTTCGGCGAGAATGCCGCGAGCGGCGTCGCGGATCGTTTCGCCGGTTCCATCGACGACGTGCGCATCTACAATGCCAATGTGCCGCAAGCCGACATCCAATCCATCGTGAACCAGGGATTCACCTGGAAGTTCGGCCAATACCGCTTGCGCGCCGACAACAACAACCGCCTTATCGCCTTGATCAACGGGGGTGCAGCGGCCGCCCGAGTGCAGCCCTCCTTCCAGATCGACAATTGGTACGGACCCGCAGAGCCCAAATACGTGTACCTGAACGGCACCCGCCTTTCCCCCAAAACCGATTACATGAGTAGCCTGGTCAATGCCTTCACTTATGAGGGCGTCAGCGCGGGAAATCATCTGATGATCCAGTTGAACAAGAACCTGACGGATGCGGACCAGACCCTGTTCATCGACGATGACGATTCCACCGGCTACATGGGCACGGCCTCGGCCATGAAGGCACTGGCCATCACGACTACGGCCAACGACAAGATCACCGTCAAGAATTTCGCCGATACCGTATTCGGCGGGCAATCGGCGGGGCAATGGTACATGGAATTCGATCTGAATGGATGGACCCCGGCGGTCACTCCCCGCTTGACCGATACCGGTTTCGGTTCCGCGAACGTTTGGAAATCCTCCTGGGTAAGCCCGAACGTGGCGGTGTCCGCCGCCACCAACACCGTGGGGCAGAACGGGACGGCTGGCAAAATGATGGCCCACTTGAAGTTGGACGCGACTACTAACGGGATGTGGGACGGAGGCCGGGGCTATAACAGCCCTGCCAATATCAGCTTCACCATGAACGACAGTTCCTCGACGCGCCTATCCATGACCAGCTCGACCATAACCACCGTCGGAGAAGGCACGTCCACGCTGACCAAGCGTTGGACGGTCTATCCCACCGGGCGCATATTCGGGTCCTACACCATCATCACCTCGAATATCGATCTGGACCAGCCAGTCTTGCTTATGAATATCCCTTACCAGGCGACGACACAGGGTGCCTGGGGGACCACCTACGCGGGCAACAACGCCAGGTTCGCGCTAGTGTCGGTCAATCCCGGGGTCGCGAGCCTGGGTGGCGCTGTCCTGAGCGTAAAGAGCGCGGGAGTGGTCACGACCGTGCCGACGACCATGCTGGCTTCGGTTTCCGGTGCGAACGGGACCAGCGGAAACGATTCCTTCAAGCGCCTGGAATTCTTCCTGCAGCCGACCCTGTTCCAGACCGGGGACGTTCCCATCACGGTCAATTTCGTAATGGATTTCACCAAGAACTTTACCGATTCGGCCACGGCGGACAGCCTGCTCATCGACGCCCAGACCCCTGGCGTCATCACCGCCATCACCGGTACGCGCATCACCAACGACGCCCTGGATTACAATACGGATAATTTCGCCGAAGGCGACGGCGCCTACACCTACCAGGCCTCGGGCGGCATCGCCAGCTTCCGCTTCGTGAACTCCGTGACCAGTTTTAATCCGGCTTTCCGCATCTCCTCCTGGACCTACGGTACCTTGCCCGAGGTGATTATCCTGGATAACCAGGTGTTGACCAAGGGATACCAGTACAATGCCTTCCTGAACACCACCTCCAATGAAGTCGTGGTGCAATTCAACAAAACCCTGGCCCCGGGCACGCACACCTTCTTCATCAGCCATAAGACCGGATTGGCGGTCACCTTGAACTCCTTCACGGCCAAGGGCGGCGACGGCGTCGATAGCCTGGAATGGGTGACGGAAAGCGAATTCGAGAACCTGGGATACAACGTATGGCGTCGCTTGGCCCCGGGCGAGTCCCAAATCGATACTGCCTTGGCCCGCACCGGTGCGGTAGCGGGCGCGGGCATCGCCAATGCCCTGGCCAACGCGGCCCGGAGCGAAGCCGCCAAGCGCGCGGCCGCGAAATTGGCCAAACCCGCGCGTCCCGCCGGGGATACCGGTAACATGGAAGATACCCTGGAAAGCGTGCAACTCTCCGTGAACGAACTGGCCGCACTCGGCTACGTGCGCATCAATCCCCGCATCATTCCGGGGGCCAAGGGCGGGTCCTCCGCCACCACCCAGAACTACCGTTTCATCGACCGCAGCGCGGAATTCGGGGTAGCCTACGAGTACCTGCTCGAATCGGTGGACTTCAACGACCATCGGGAACAATTCGGGCCGCGCATGGCCCGGGCTTCCAGCCCCTTGCTCACGGAGCTGCAGCCGAACTATCCCAATCCGTTCAATCCCATCACCACCCTGCGCTTCTCCCTAAAGGAAAAGGCCAAGGTGAGCTTGCTGGTGTACGATGGTAAGGGCCGCCTGGTGCGGACCTTGGTGCGACCTGAGAAGACATTGCTGCCGGGCAAGTACCGGTTGATCTGGGATGCCCGCGACGAATCGGGATTCGAAGTGCCTTCCGGGCAGTATTTCTACCGCTTCACGGCCGGGCGCTATATCAAGACCCGCAAGATGATCCTCGTTAAGTAATCCTCCCGCGCGGATTCTTCCCTCTGGAACGGATTAGGGAAGGATCGTTTTCGATCCGAAAGCGGAAAGCCGTTTCCGGGACGGGAAAATCGGGCAACCGGCCATCGTCCTTCACTAGGTTCAAAGGTGATATCCATAACGATCGGAGGCGGCGAGGGGCCGGCCTGCGATCCGATCAGCAACCTTGCCAACAGGACAGGCCCCCATGTTTCCCAAAGCCTTCGCCGCGCTATTCGCCCTTGCGTTCCTCGCGGGATGCCTCACCGGAGATGAACCCGCTCCGGATTCCCAAGCCCCCGTAGTCGTACCCATCGGCATCAGGAAGGAAAACCGGATCCGGGATTCCGTCGCGCTCGGGGAAAAATTCGATTCCCTGAAGACCGGCGCCACCCGGGTCGACTTCTTTCCTAAAACCGATACCGCCCCGGTAAACCATTTATCCCGCATCAATCTGCGCGATGGGGGCTGGGACGATTTTCCGAACGTCATTTACAAACCGGATTCCGGCTTGACTGCCAAATACCGGGAGAAGCTGGTGGAACTCGCCGACATGGCGCCGCGGCTTCCCGTACCCATGGGACTCCGGTATGGCCAGGCCCCCCGGGCGCGTATCGCCTCAGCTTCGGAGTGCCAAGGCCCGGTCCGCATCTTGACCCTGCTCGACTCCGCCAACGGGGTGTTGATCCGCGATACCATCACCTATGCAGGGGCGCAAGGTTGCGGGCAAGGAGCCTCCGTTGAAAGCGAAACCCATCGTCGCTACATACTCGACTTGCGTTCCGGGGAAGCCTGGGAACGCCTGGTAGTCGTCTACTCCTGGAACGGCGGCATGCGGCGCTGCGCCGTACGCGGAACGGGGAGCGTGCGCCTGGTAGGAGGGCTTTCCCTCGCCATCGCGGATTACGATCTGGAGATGGACGAACCCGAGAAGAGCGACGGCGTCGACATCCGCAAAGCGGACATGGTATTGACCATGGCGGGCGGGTATTCCGTGGAAATGGGGCTAATGATGCCGATGGATTCCACCGATCGGGATCTATTCCCCTATTGGCAAGACCAGCCGGAAGGCGGGACCATTTTGCAAGGGAGGATTAGGCATGGCGGAATCCGCATCGGGTATATCGATCTCAAGGCTGACAAAAGCGTGATACTGCATGATCGGGCCAAGTCCGAGGTCCGGCGCTCGCGCTGAACTTAAGGCCCGGCAACCGCTCCCGGCGACGGAACCGCACGGCCGTCGAGGCGTACCTCGGTACCGCGCAGCCGGATCCGCAGGGCGGAAGGTTGCGTCCGCTTTACGCTCCGAAGGCCGGTAGAACCTTGCCAGAACTCGTCGTTGCGGGGCAGCGCCACGCTGCGGCCATCGGCTTGGTACTTCGCCAGCAGAGCCTTCAGTTCCTTGACCACGGCCGGTTGCGCGCCGTATTGATCCTTCAGGGAATCCTCCCCGGGATTCTTGACCATGTCGAAAAGGGTTCCCGGCCCCGCCACGGTTTCCGGATCGGTAAAACCTCCCGAGCCCATGTTGTCCAAGGCCAGCTTCCAATCCCCCTTGCGGATGGCGAACGTGCCGTTGATGGAATGATGCACGGTGGCTTCCCGCAAAGTTCCCTTGAGGGTATGGCCCAGCAGGACGGGAAGCAGGCTATAGCTATCCTCGCCGGCATCGTCGGGAAGGCGGAAGGATGCGATGGCCGCCGCCGTGGCCAGGAAATCCGTGAGGCAAACGGTTTCCGCGCTGAGGCTGTTGGCCTTGACCACATTGGGCCAGCGTACCATGAAAGGGATGCGATGCCCGGCTTCGAAGATATCCGCCTTCTCTCCCCTGAAAGCCATATGCGGGGTATGCCCGTATTGCTTGTAGGTATTATCATGCGCCCCGTTATCCGAGGTAATGATGACCAGGGTTTGTCCGGCGAAACCCAGGCTGTCGAGGGCCTTTAGCACCAGGCCCATGGCCCAATCGGTTTCCGCCACGTAGTCGCCCCGCGTTCCCGCCTGGCTCTTGCCTTGGAAGGAGGCGTTGGGCACGTGCGGGGTGTGCGGGGAAGGCAGGGGCAGGTACAGGAAGAAGGGTTGCGCCGGCGCGGCCTTACGCTCGCGCAGCCAGGCCACCGCCTTGTTGGCAATGTTGGGGAGCACTTCCGCATGCTTGAACCCGGGCGCTATGCGTCCCGCGCGCCAGAAGGCAGGCCAGCCCGAGCCTTTGATGCTGTCACTCGGCGCTTCCACCACTTTGTTGGCTTCCAGATAGGCGTAGTCCTCCATGTCCAAGGAGGCCGAGATTCCATAGTAATAGTCGAAACCCACCGAGCGCGGCCCATTGGCGAATCCCTTGCTCCAATCCTTAGGGTCTGCCCAATCCAGGCCCAGGTGCCATTTGCCGATGCAGGCGGTGGCATAGCCCTGCTGCCGCAGCATGGATGCGGCCGTCATGCGGCCGGTTTCGATCAGCTTGGGGCTCTTGGCATCCAGCACACCGGTCTTGAGGCGGCTGCGCCAGCAATACCTTCCTGTGAGGATGCCGTAGCGCGTAGGCGTGCATACCGCCGAGCCCGAATGCGCGTCGGAAAAGCGCATGCTTTCGCGCATGAAGCCGTCCATGGCCGGGGTCGCCACCTTGGAGGCGGGGTTGTACCCGGAGACATCGCCGATACCCAGATCATCGGCCAGGATATACACGATATTGGGCAGCGTTTGGGCATGGGCGCAAACCGCGAATGCGATGAGCCCCCAGCGCGGCAAAAAGGACCATCCCATCCTTTTCTCCTTCGCATGGTTGCGAGATGTAGGTTTCCACCCGGCGCGCTCCCCCGATGCGCCGTTATCCATAAGGTAGGGATAGATCCGGGTTCCCACCCGGAGAAGCGCGGTATATGCATGCTCTTGGCGCTTCCGGTGTTTCCGTGGCGGACCGCAACCCCGCAAACACCCCAAAAATGGGCGAATGGAAATCACCGGGAATCAGCGGGAGGGGAGGTTTAAGGTCTAAGGTTTAAGGGGCGGCATCCTAGGGCCGGGCCTACGGGACCAACCCACCTTAAACCTTAAACCTTCCGAAGCAAGAAAACCCTCCCCGGAATCCAGGTAACTCATGAGTTACGTAGGAGCGCCCAATCCCGGAGCAGCGCCTGCGTGGGTAACACTCATGTTACCTCGATTCTGCCTCGGCGCTTCCCCGCCAAACACGCCGCGTTTCCGGAACGGTAAACTGGAATTGCCGCTGGCGTCTTGATTTCGCCAACGCCGGCTTGCTCCGAACGTGCTTTTACGTCCTGACGCGCTCGCTGCTTTAACCTAGATTAAGGCATCGGGGTGAGGGTCAACATTCTTGGGGGGTACCATGCGTTCCAGCGTCTTTCTCATCTGCGGGGTAACCGCGCTGTTTCCCGTCCTGTCCCGGGCCCAGGCCTGCCATGAGCCGACCCAATCGGAATTCAAGGTGGTGACCTTGACCGACATCAAGATGGGGTTGGAAGAGGAGCCGCAAGGCGCATACGGCCCGGTGCAGATGGCCATCGCCCCGGACGGCCGGGTGTTCATCGGCAAGATGCAAACCGGGGAAATCCGCGTTTACGTTCCCACCGCGCAGAACCCCGCTCCGGCCGCCCTGGTCGGAACCATCCAAACCTGGATGAGCACCGAGGACGGGTTGCTGGGCATCGCCCTGGATCCCAAATTCGCGACCAACCATTGGCTATATGCGTTCTATTCCGATCCCTGCGGCCGCAGCTGCGGCAACCGCGCCATGGAATTGGGCCGCTTCACAATCACCGATAATAAACTCACCAACAGGAAGGTCATCCTCCGTTTCCCTCGCGCCACCGACGACGATCACCATGCCGCGGGCGGCCTGGCCTTCGACGACAACGGGGTAATGGTAATCGGCACCGGTGACAATACCGATCCGCATGATGCGACCAACGCCGGGTACGGGCCCATTAATACCGGAAGGGCCGCGGCGGACGCCCAGCGCACCTCGTCCAATTCCAACGACTTGCGCGGGAAAATCCTGCGCATCAAGCCCATCGCCTTCGCCGACGACCAGAATCCGCCCGCCGGCGCGGGAACCACGTACGCCATTCCCGGCGGCAACCTGTGGGAAGTCATCAACCAGAAATCCGCCAACCCCAATTGGGACGCCTCGGACAATATCGCCTTGGTGCGCAAAGAGGTTTTCTCCATGGGGCACCGCAATCCTTTCCACGTCCGGGTGGATAGCAAGAGCGGCTGGATCTTCTGGGGCGAAGTCGGCCCGGATGCCGGCAGCGAAAGCGCCGATCGCGGCCCCACCGGCCATGACGAATGGAACCTGGCGGTGAAGCCCGGGTTCTTCGGCCATCCCTATTGCAACGGGTATAACGTGCCCTACAACATGATGACCAACGCAAGCCCCGCGACCTATGGGGGCAAGTACGATTGCAAGGCCAGCCTCAACAACTCGCCCAACAATACCGGCATCAAGCACATGCCGCCCGCCGTACCCGCCCTGGCCGCGTACGCCAGCGGCAACAGCACGGATGACGACCCTCGCTTCAATTCCGGGACGGATTGGAGCAAGATCAACCACGGAGGCGAGACCGCCATCGGCGGTCCCATGTACCGCTATGATCCCGAAAGCAAATCCACCATCAAGTTCCCGCCTTTCTTTGAGGGCAAGGTGCTGTTCTTCGATTGGTCCCGGCAGAATTTCCGCTGGATTACCCTCAACCCGGACGGAACCATTCCCGCGGGCACCGCGGGCGTGAAGAATTTCGCCGTCACGGGCCTGCCTTCGGGCAGCTATATCGATCAGGCCTATGGGCCGGATGGGGCCATGTACCTGATCAAATTCAGCGACGGCGGCTATTCCATCGGCGCGGGGCCGAAACTGGTCCGGGTGGAGTACACGGGTGTCCAGGATGTGGCATGCTATAAGCCCTTCACCGCCACGGTAGGCCCGGTGGCTTTGCAGCCCAAGCCTGAGTTGCGCCGCCGCATCGCGCCGTCGGTTTCCGGAGGCACGGTCATGCTTCCCGCCGGCTACCGCGCCTTGTCGTTGTACGACGCTTCCGGTCGCGAAGTCTGGAGCCATCTCCGCACCGCCTCGGAAGCCGGCGATGCCGGCTTGGTCCTTCCCGAGCGGTTTGCCCATGGCGTTTGGCAGGCGCGTTTACGGCCTTAACTTAAAGGCATGATTGCCGTGAATCCCGTGACTTAAGGCCCGGCCCTGTTTACTTTATGCCCATGCAATATCGTGAACTCGGAAAAACCGGTCTCAAAGCCTCCGTCATCGGCGTCGGCACCTGGCAATTCGGCGGGGAATGGGGAAGGGACTATACCCTTCCCGAAGCGGAGGCCATCCTGGGCCGCGCCCGCGATTTGGGTATCAACCTCATCGATACCGCAGAATGCTACGGTCCCGATCATCTCTCCGAATCCCTGATCGGCCGCGCGCTGGGCGGACGCCGTGAGCATTGGATCCTGGCCACCAAGTTCGGCCATGAGTACCGCGGCTACAATCGCCGCGATACCGCGTGGTCCCCGGCGGAAGTAATCGCCCAATTGGAAGCCTCCTTGTCCGCGCTGCGCACCGATCATGTTGATCTGTACCAATTCCATTCCGGCAACGATGAGGAGTTCTTCCGCGAGGATCTATGGCAGGCCCTCAATAATCAGGTCAAGGCGGGAAAAATCCGCCACTTGGGCGTCTCCATCAGTTCCCAGGGGGAAAATCTGGCGCAGGTGGAAGCCTGCGGACGTTTCGGTATCTCGGCCGTGCAATTGGTGTACAACCGTCTCGATCGCCTGCCGGAAGCGCGGGTACTGCCGGCCTGCGCGAGCCAGGGTCTTGGCGTGCTCGCGCGCGTGCCCCTCGCCAGCGGCTATCTCAGCGGCAAGTACAAGCCCGGTCATGTATTCCCGTCCGGGGACGTGCGCGCCTCGCATAATCCTGACAAGGCGCGGGCCCGCATCGAGGCAGCCATCGCCATCGGCCGCGACGAGGTTCCCGCCGGCGTCGACATGGCCCAATGGGCGCTGGCCTGGTGCCTGCGCCGCCCGGAGGTGACCGCCGTGATACCGGGTTGCAAGGACCCGGAACAGGTGGAAAGGAATGCCGCCGCGGCCGACCTGGTAGCCGGTCCCTAAGGCCGACGCCTCCAGTCTCCGCCCGGCAGCGCGATCGCTTTTGGGCTTTTGGCAGTTTTAACCCAAAATGTCCTCCAGGGAGCTGAAATCCCGGCAACGCGATGTCGTAATTCGCATTTTACCCAACCGGAATCCCAAAGATTTTCCCGTCGCTTGCCCTTATCTTTCCCGCACCAGATTTACCATCCGGAGAGGGAGTCCCATGCAATCGACCATGACCGCACCTTCGCAGCAGGCGTCCGCCGCCCATAGCGATGCGAATAAGACCAAATTGTTCCTGATTGGCTTGTTCGCCATCACTACCGCCGGCATCAGTTTCAGTCTGCGTAGCAGCATTGCGGGCGACCTCCAGACCGTGTTTTTTGATCCCATCGATAAGGTCCATTCCGCGGGCATGCTCGGATCCGCCCTCAGCATCGCCTTTCTCGGTTTCGCCTTCTCCATCGCTTTCGGCAGCCCCTTGCTCGATTTCCTCGGCATGCGCCGGGTACTGACGCTTTCTTCCCTCGCCTTTATCACCGGCACCTTGCTGACCATCTTCGCCGATCGCATTTCTTCCGGCGCCGGCATCTACCGCGTAGTCTGGTTCGGCATGCTCTTTTCAGGTATCGGCTGGGGATCGATGGAGACGGTAATCAATCCGCTCACCACCACCTTGTACCCGACCGACAAGACGCATAAACTGAACGTCATGCATGCCTGGTGGCCGGGCGGAATCATCATGGGCGGGCTCATCGGCCTGGCCATCGGCGCCCTCGATATGAGCTGGCGCATCAAGTTCGCCGTTGTTCTCATCCCCGCGCTGGCTACCCTGGTAATGCTGATGGGCTCCAAGTTCCCGAAGACGGAACGCGCCGCCGCGGGCATTCCCGCCGGCGAGATGTTCAAGCAGGCCATCCGCCCCAGCTTCCTCATCTGGTTCTTCGCCATGTTCCTCACCGCCGCTTCGGAATTGGCCCCCGGCCAATGGGTGGACGCCGCCCTTACCCGCACCGTGCACATGAAGGGCATCTGGCTGCTCATCTACGTTTCCGGCCTCATGTTCGTGATGCGCCATTTCGCCGGCGTCATGGTCCACAAGCTCTCGTCGGTCGGACTGCTCTGGTGCTCTTGCGCTTTGGCCTCGCTGGGCCTGTTGGCGCTGTCGGTCGCCAACTCGCCCATCATGGGCTTCCTCGCCGCCACCGTGTGGGGCGTGGGCGTTTGCTACATGTGGCCCACCATGTTGGCCGCGGCTTCGGAGCGCTTCCCGCGCGGCGGCGCGCTCGTCATGGGCATGATCGGAACGGCCGGCTCGGCTTCCATCTGGTTCGTACTGCCCCAGATGGGCAAGATTTTCGATACCGCCAAGATCAAGGCCGCCGGCGGCGAGGAGGCCTTCAAGGCCCTCACCGGCGATGCTCTCAACTCCGTGCTGGTGCAGGCATCCGCGGCATCCTTCCGTAGCGTGGCCATCCTGCCCGCGTTCCTGCTGATCGTCTTCGGCGCCATCTGGCTGAACGACAAGCGCAAGGGCGGATTCAAGCCCGAACAGCTTTAGAAAAAGTCCGGGGGGACATGCCGGGGCCATGTGGCCCTTACCGAAAGGGGCCTCCAGGCGCAAGCCCGGGGGCCTTTTTTATTGGTGCGCCCGGCAGGGCGCACTCACCAAGGGGTGCAAGTCCCCTACGAGCCTGACAGGAGGAATCGTTAGCTGCACGGCAAGGGTGTCCCTCGCGAGGGGGAATCTGAAGGAAGCCGG